>NZ_CP133269.1:2532083-2859166 GCF_030915525.1 Neobacillus sp. PS2-9 | reverse complement strand
GAAAATGTTAGTAACAGGCGCCACAGGGAAATTAGGAACGAAAGTTGTTGAAGCATTATTGAAAACTGTGCCTGCGAGTCAACTGGCAGTCAGTGTCCGCAATCCAGAGAAAGCGGAAGGATTTAAAGCTAAAGGTGTAGAAGTTCGACAAGGAGATTTTGATCTTCCGGAAACCTTAGATTCGGCTTTTGCTGGTATCGACCGTTTATTGATTATTTCTGCAGATGGGGACAACGAAACTAGAATTCGTCAGCATACTGCTGCAGTAGAAGCGGCAGAGCGTGCTCAAGTTAAATTCATTGCTTATACAAGTTTAGCGAATGCAAGTGAAACTACGATGTTCCTTGCACCACCACATCGTGCTACTGAAGAAGCCATTTTGAAAACAGGTATTCCTTACTCATTTTTACGTAACAATTGGTATTTGGAAAATGAAGTTAGTGGTATTCAAGGTGTATTGGCAGGAGCTCCTTGGGTCACTTCTGCGGGTGCAGGAAAAGTAGGTTGGGCATTACAACAAGATTATGCTGAGGCAGCGGCAGCTGTTTTGGCTGGTAATGGACATGAAAATACAATCTATGAGCTTTCTGGTAAACTACTATCTCAAGATGAACTAGTTTCTGCACTTGCAACAGTATTAGGTAAAGAAGTAGCGGTACAGCATGTAGATGACGCAACATATACAGACATCATGAAAGGTGCTGGTGTACCAGAATTTATCATTCCGTTTCTGGTAGACATCCAGAGTGGAATTCGGGATGGTGCATTGGAGATTGAAAGTAACGATTTCGAAAAACTTCTCGGTCGTCCTGTCACACCAATCAACGAGGCATTGAATCAGATTTTTAGTGGAATCACCAAAGAATAGAATATGTAAAATAGTAAAAACAGCTCAAGTAACTTCCTTGAGCTGTTTTTTTGTAAAGCTTTTAGTCTACATTCCCCAAATTCGCATGCGACGAAGATCCATCGAGACATTCTTTTTTACTTTCAGTATTCTTCAGTAATTTTAGTAGGTAAATATTGGTGCAATAAACTAACAAATATACTGGAATGGAGTAATATACTTTCCATCCATTATATTCATAAACGTTAAACAGAACTGCTACGTATTCAAAAACCGTATTTAGGATAGCTATGAATAATAGATATAAGTACTTTTTTGAATTTGAATTTAGGTACCCCCACTTGTCGTAAATGTAAATAAAGGTATAGGTGGCAGGTCCATAGATAAATATATATAGAAATAAATCGAATAACTCGAATTCCTTTGTATCCATGACATCATATAAATCAAGTGGAGGGCCTGCAAGGAAATGATCAACGGTTATTCCAATTGAAATATTAAACAAAAATAATATAATGCTGGTTGAATAAGTAAATCGTTTATGAAGTAATGTTACAAAGACAAAGGAATAAAGAACACAAAGGATGAGTATAAAAATTTCATTTTCATCAAATTTATTTGGTAGGGGCATTGTTTAAACTACTCCTTATTAGCTTATCAAATGAATATGACATGATAAGGGACAAAATAATAATGGAGCCCCCCATATATACTGCTTTATAAAGAGTCCAATTATTTAGCTTTACTATATTAAACTGTTCATTTACGGTTTCAAGATAATAACAGAGAAATATCCAACCAATTGATAACAACATTTTCAAGAAAACTGTCCGATAAATCTTCTGTGAAAAAAATAATGATAAGGGTAAAAGAAAACTTCGATCAATAATTTTATGTATAAGATTTCCCGACGAATCCGTAAATGTAATTATTTTTTGATTAAGTGCGAAAATATCATAAAATAAAGTAACAATAAAAAGGATGAAAAAAAAGTTACCTAGAGTTTGAATTAAGTCCTTTTTACAAGCTCTAAGCCAAAATAACATTAGGATAGTACATATAAGAATTTTAATAAATAAAAACATACGTGGCTCCTTAACCAAAGGATTATAACATGATTATTTCCTAATCTATTAAGAATTATCCTTTACGATCTTATTGATGAATCCATCAAGTGGATGGTCGTTTTTTAGTTGAATTGGATGGTTAATTATCAATAAGAAGTCCTGCTTCTGTATCCACTGAAGGAAGGGAATTCATATACAATGGCGAATTATCTTATAGAAGCTGGAGGAGGAAACTGAAAAAAATACTGTTTGGGGAATGAGGAAACTATTTTGTTGAAAAAGGAGGTTTCTTTTATGAACCCTATTAGTTCTTTCTCATAATGGATTTCCAGATGAGGAATCTAAGAATCAACACGAAAAAGCTTGGCAGTTTGTGCTTGAGCATCTTGATAAGAAAATGATGAATGATTTTGAAAGGAGAAATCATGGAAGAAATCAAAAAGAAGTTTAATTCAATTGACGAATACATATTACAATTTCCTCTTGAGCTTCAGGAAAAACTGCAAGCCTTAAGAAAGGTGATAAAGGAGTCTGCACCAGATGCAAAAGAAAAGATAAGCTATCAAATGCCAACTTTTGTTTTACATAGAAATCTAGTACATTTCGCTGCCTATAAAAATCATATTGGCTTTTATCCAACTTCAAGAGGAATCGAGGCTTTTAAACATAAAATTTCTGATTATAAAAGTTCAAAAGGAGCGGTACAATTTCCTTTAGATCAGCCACTACCATATGAATTAATAAGTGAAATCGTAAAATTTAGCGTTGCTGAAGAGTTAAAGAAAGAATCAGCAAGGAAATTGAAAAAGAAAAAAGTAGATTGAAGTAAGGGGTTTAATTTTTTAATATGAGAATTTTATTGGTAACATAAGTATGAATAACAACAATCTTTGCGAAAACAGATTTTATTAAAAGTGGGAAATGATGGATTAAGAAATCAAAATATGAGATAATATACTTAATTGAGTATTAATTCATTTGTTTGACTCCAAATTTCTGGCCTGGCCGGGAGTTACTTGCAAGATATATCAAAAAACTTAATCTAAATTTTCTCAAGGACTAATCTTATAGGTTAGTCCTTTGTTGTTCTTGCCCTTATTTTTAGAATGAAATTAGAGGGGGAACATATTTCATTTGGCACCACAAATAGAAGGAGGATATGATAATGAAAAAAAGATCGATTGGTTTTAATGGTCCATTGGTTTCTGAGATTGGTCTCGGTTGTATGGGGATGTCGTGGCTTTATGGCAAGGCGGAACGGGGCGAAAGTATGGCTACCATTCACGAGGCACTTGAGGTAGGCATTACACTTTTTGATACCGGCGACCTTTATGGTGATGGCCATAATGAATTACTTTTACGGGAAGCTTTACAAGGAACACAAAGAGACAATGCTTTCATTGCAGTAAAATTTGATGGAAAGTTTCACTCGCCTGAAAAAAATTATGAGGAAGTTGATCACCGACCAAGTACAGTGAAAAATTTTCTTAAGGATAGTCTGTTGCGCCTAGGTGTAGAGTATATTGATCTTTATCAGCCTGCTCGTGTAAATCCTACTATACCTATAGAGGAAACTGTTGGTGCTATTTCTGATTTGGTAAAGGAGGGATATGTTCGACACATTGGCCTTTCAGAAGTAGGGGTGGATACCATTCGACGGGCTCATGCTGTCCATCCGATAAGTTGGTTGCAAATAGAATATTCTCTTTTTAATAGAGGAATTGAATTAAAGATTCTTCCTACATTACGGGAATTAGGCATTTCCCTTTCGGCTTATGGTGTACTTTCAAGAGGGCTGCTAAGTGGTAATTGGTCAAAAGAGCGTGTAGTAAGTTCCGAAGATGTACGTGGTAAAGCACCGCGGTTTACCAGGGGGAATATTGAAAGGAACTTAGCCCTTGTAGAGGAATTGCGTAAAATTGCAGAAGAAAAGCAGGCAACTGTTGCCCAGATGGCCATTGCATGGGCTTTATCACAGGGGGATGATGTGATCCCATTAATTGGTGCGAGAAGGAGGTCACAACTTTCTGAGTCACTAGGTGCAGTGAACCTGAAGTTAAGTTTTAACGACCTTTCACGTATAGAAGAAGCAGTTCCTTCAGAATTAGTCTCAGGTGAATACTACGCTAAACCACGAAAAAAGTGGTTCATTTAATGGATTAAAAAGTGGATGGTCTATTTTTAGATGAATTGGATGGTTAATAATCTATAAAGGTAGGTTATTATTAAGTTAATTAATAGACAATAAGAATGCAAGAGGTGTAGTATGAATATCATGTTTGGGTTGGTTATTTTGATCTTAATTATTTCTGTGGTTTCCACCTTGTTGTTAACGAAAAAGCCGGATGAAAACTATAGTAGTTCTACGAAAAGAAATACAACAAATTTAACACTAATATACGTAGTTATTATTTTTATAGCGTTAACTTCACTTGGAATTTATATTTGGCTAAATTAGTAGGTACTCGTCGTCATTGGTCAGTGCCGACTTTTTTACAGCTATGATGATAACGGAGATGATGAATGATGATGTGGACTATAAGTTCAATCATTGTAATAAGCTTGCTTAAAATCTTAATGACCTGTTTGCCAACTGGTACAGTGGAATGGATTATCAAAAAATTTGATGTGCATTCTAAACTGATTGATCAGGAGGTAACGGTAACCCTTGACGGAAACCTGATAGAAGGGGAAGAAAAGAAACAGATTATTAATGATTTTAATGAAGCTGTTTTCTTAGATAAGAAGTATATATACCCAGGAACAGAGGAGTTTTATTTACATCCCGAGAACAGTGGACCTCCAATAGTCATTGATTCGCAGAAAGGTAAACATGCCATTAGGTTGTTTGTGTTCCGTTACGAAGATCATGTGGATGTAGTGAAACAGTACAAGAAGAAAGTGGCGGCATATAGTTTATCTTCAGACAGCCTCCAAAAATGTTCTTTTTCAATAGCGAGTGATGCAGTTTAAAGAAGACCGTAAAAGTAACGGGTTCCGTTAGCTATCGCAAACATAAAAATGTAAATAATAATGAGTGCCAAATTGTATATGAATTTGACACTCATTTTTATTGATGTAAAGCCCGATGAAATAAAGTTTGTTAAAAATTGTACTAAAGCAAACGAAGCAGGTTAGTTCAATAGGAGGACTTTAAGAATGCAAAATCGAATATAGAAAAATAGGAATTTATATCGAGTTCAATATTAGTTGTTTGGGAATTATTTTAGTATGTTTAATATTGGAAATTTTTTTGTTTAAATAATAAAAACAGAGTGATTTTGGAGCAATTTGATGAAGTTAACTACTTTTTTTGAGCCAGTTTCTAATCTTTCTAGAAAGCAGAAAGTGTTACGGTTGTTTTTGTTTCTCCTATTTTTTGCTGAAATTATGATGCGTACTTTAAACTTTGATTCAATTTTGGTTGAAAGAATAATTGATTCATTAATGGGTTTATGCTTAATTGCTTTTGTCTTTGAATTGTTTTTCTTAAAAGGCAAATAGTTATAATTTTATTAAGCAACGGTGCTCTACTTCAAAAGGAGTAGAGCTTTTTTTGTTGTTCTACTAACGGGGCAGGGAAGAAGAGTTGCTTTATATTCATTTATATCGTAATATAAGATATAATCTTAAAATACGATGTAAGGATTGGTAATATGGATAAGGAAATCATACTTTTAAATCATCTTTGGACGGACATTTACTATCAGTTACGTTATAACCACCAAGAAAAAATTACTCATCAAGGTATTCGTATTCTACAAGTTATTGAAAAAGAGGACGAAGTAGGAATAAAAGAAATTGCTAATGCGATTCAGGTGTCTCATAACACAGCTTCAGAGCATATTAAACGCTTATTGGAAAAAAATTATGTATTTAAAACTCGTAGTAGCAAGGATGAGCGAAAGGTTATTCTAAGGCTTTCCGAATTAGGAATCAATGTACTACATCGTCATTCAAGTTTAGATGAAGAAAAACTAAAACAAATTCTATTCGAACAAATGAGCGATGAAGAAAGGAAACTTATCTTAGAGGCATTTACATTACTAAAGGAGAGAGCAAAAGATGTTCGCAATAGTTAAAATTCTTATCTCAGCCATTATAATTGGCGTTATTACAGAATTTTCGCGGAGGTATCCCCAACAAGGTGGAATCATTGCAGCTTTACCAATTGTCAGCCTTTTAAGTATCTTATGGTTATATACTCAAGGCGAACAGATAGACAAAATAAGTAAGTTTGCTATGGGTGTTGTTTGGGGGCTTCCTGGAACAGTAGTTATGTTGTTAATAATAGGAATAACACTGAAATATTCCATTCATTTATTTGCTTCATTAGGTCTTGGAATCGCTGGTTGGCTAATCTTCTATTTTGCTCAAGACTTCATAGTGAAACATCTTATTAACTAATTTGAGAAGTTTGTGAAAGAGTGTACCTAAACTAAACGGGTGCAAGAGTTTAAGATTAGGCTGCTATTTCGGCGGCTTTTCTTATTGAAGTAGATGGGGTTAGGTGAAGAACGATATTTTCTGTTTTAAGCGAAATTAGAATTTCAAACACACCTTACACGAACACAGGTATTGAAAATAACAGGAACATAGGAGGTATGAGATATGAAGATTAATAGTATAGATCATGTGAGTATAAACGTAAATGATCTTTCAGAGGCTAAAGCGTTTTTTGTTGATTTAGGACTTGAAGTGCAAGCGGAATGGGAATTGGATGGAAAAGTTGGACAGAATAGTTGGGCTTAATGATGTTAAAACGGCATGTGTTGGATTGGGGATGCCAGATGGCCAGGCATGGATAGTGCTAGTCAAATTTTATACGCCGTCAGATGAAAAAGATATTCAGCAACCTTTTGCAAATAAGCTGGGTATCCGACATATTTGCTTTGCTGTTGAAGATATTGAAACTATTGTTGCAAAATTGAAAAAGAGGGGCACGGAAATCTTTAGTGAGATACAGCAATATGAAGAAAGTTATAAGTTATGCTACGTTCGTGGTCCAGAGGGAATTATTTTAGAGTTGGCGGAGAAACTCAGATAAATATTGATTGGGACTTTAAATAATTTAGATCTCCAACTTTAAAGATTTCTTCTTATACGATCGGGTGCGTAACTTAAAGAAGAAAATGAAATTAGATATAGGAAATGGCTCAGCATAATAAACTGAGCCATTTTATTTTTATTAACAATCTCTAAACAAAACACGGTACAAATTCGGTTGCATTTACGGGTATTGCAAGAGGTAACCGAACCGTAACGAAAAAACACGGTCTTTTTACTTATTTTTTTGAAAATTAGTTTGTAACAGCATTAAGAGCTTCAGCAAACCGTTTGATTCCTTCATGAATATTATCTTCTTTTTCCCTTGAAAAAGTAAAACGGACGAATCCTTTCTCAGAGCCCATGGTTGAGCCAGGTACAAAAATAACTCCTCTTTTGATCGATTCTTCAAGCAATTGATTTTCATTGAATTCTTTTTTTATCCTGCACCATAAATGGATACCGCCTTCAGGAACATGAAAATCAACCTGTTCTTTTAAAAAGGACTGAAGGCTGAAAACTATTTGATCTTTACGACTCTCTAATTGCTTAACTAAGTCATTAAGATGGTTTTCAAAATCTCTAGATTCTAAAAAATCATTTGCTATCCATTGAGAATAGCTTGCATGCCCAAAATCGACTTGCTGCTTGGCATCAGATAATCTCTCAATCACTGCTTTTGGTCCTATAATCCAACCAATTCTTAGACCTGAAGCAATAATTTTTGTTAGAGAACTAATATACAAAACATTTCCATAACGATCTAATGATTTAAGAGTTTGCATCTTTTCCCCTGAAAATGAGGTTAAACTATACGGGTCATCCTCCACAACTGGAATTCCATATTCTGATGATATCTCAAGCACCTTTTTTCGATTGTTTTCTGACATTAAAGTGCCTGTAGGGTTTTGATAAATCGGATTTAAAAAAATCATCCGTATTCTATGTTTTTTATATAAATCGGTTATGTCATGGGGGTTAATTCCGTCCTTATTCACTTTTAAAAAGTAGGTTTTGATACCTGCTGATTTGAATACAGGCAGATTGTAATGATACGAAGGATCTTCAATCGCTACTGCATCACCAGGTTTTAACAAACATTGAACAACTAGATGCAATGCTTGCTGTGCCCCTGAGGTAATTAAAATCGATGATGGGTCCGTATCTATGCTGCGAAACTGTTTAACATGTTTCGCAAGTGTTTCTCGCAGAATTGGATTTCCTTGAGGATGGTCATACCCCAAGGTTCCAATAAAGGATCGGTTAGAGGTTATCACTCTAAGTGAGCTCAATGGAAAAAGATCTTGTGATAATTCTCCACTGGCCAAATTGATTAGATTTTGCTCTGCCGTCTCTTTATGTAATCTTTGTGTTACAGGCAAATTGGGCAAAAACGGACCTGCCTCAATATACCTGTTCCAACTAGGAATACGTTTCTTGGTAATGCCCCAAATATCTTTGCTAATTGTCGTTCCACTGCCTCTATTTCGATCAATAAGTCCATTTGATTCCAATAGGTCATAGGCAGAAATCACTGTGCTTCTATTGACACCAAGTTCTTTGGCCAAGCCTCTTTCAGAAGGTAAGGGTTTATCAGGCGGAAAAGAGCCATCTGCGATACCTTGTTCAATATACTCTGCAAGCTGTTTATAAATGGGATTTTTAGATTCTCTATCTGGTTTCCATTCCATTTGTTACATCCTTTGAATGAATTTAAGTTTCTACAAAGTATTGTATCCTTTTTATATTTAATATTCATTACATAGGTCTTAGTTAGTAGAAGGGAATTAATATATTTTAGCGAATTAACATTATATTCGATATCGATTAAAAGGAGATCATTTATGAACCCCATCTTAAATCAAATTGGAACTGTATTTATTCCCGTGAGTAATATTGAAGCTGCACGTAATTGGTATTGTGACATATTAGGATTACCAGAAGAAGGGGAAATTCTATTTGGTCATTTATTCATCATCCCCATGAATGGAACAGGGATGGTATTAGATAGCAAGATTAATTCAAAGGAAAATAGTATTAAAACTCCACTTTTTCACCTAAACACTAATAATATAGAACAAGCTTATGAATTTATGAGAAGTAAGAATGTAGAGTTAACAACTGAAATAATGCATAATCATTGGTTTAATTTTAAAGACCCAGATGGGAACCATTTAATGGTATGCAAATGTTGAGTTTGCTTTCAATACTGGCTAAAGGAGGTTGGTTGCTTTGAACTTTCGGACCATTGATATTGAAAAAGATAAGAATCTGATTATTAAATAAACAAAATGATCGAAGTATCAAATACTATTAAATAGAATTGAATCCTAAAGGGAGGGGAAGGTTTTGTAACACGAATTAAAAGAGGTAATCAAAAAGTGTGACTTGGCGATTAAGAAGGAAGATTTTGATACACTTATGAATTACTACACTGATGATGCCATTTTGGTTGTAAAGCCTGGAATGATTGCTCGAGGTAAAGACGAAATTAGAAAAGCATTTATTGCCATAGCAAAATATTTTAATAACAGTATTGTCAAAACACAGGGGGAAATGATTATTTTAGAAGCAGGGGACACGGCGTTAGTGATTTCTCAAACGCTCCTTGAAGCTGATAACAAAAAGGATTCTGAGTTTTCTATGGAAAGAAAGGCAACCTATGTGTTTAAGAAAAATGCACAAGGTGAATGGCTTTGTGTCATTGATAATTCATATGGTACGGATTTATAAGGCTCTGTTAAACTAAAATGTTGATAATCGGTCAATATTAAGGGAAACCCTAAGTATTGGGTTCCCCCTTAGTTTAATAGGTGAAACTACTGTTGAGAAGATATTTTAGTTACCATTCCAATGATAGATTATTTGCACAACACCAGAGGAGAATGTTCTTGTATTAACCGTTTTTAAATTTAACCTCTGTCTTAAATCAATAAACAATGGTTTTCCTTCACCCAAAACAACAGGGTGAATAGATAATCTAAATTCATCAACAAGCCCCAAATTTATAAAAGTTGTAATGAGACTTGCTCCACCATATAGCCAGATGTCTTTACCAGACCTTTTCTTCAATTTATTTACTTCTTCAAGAATATTATCATTTATAAATATTGCTTGATTATCAGTTTCTTTTTGTGTTTTGGAAAAAACATATTTCTTTTTACTATGAACCAATTTCCAAATTTCCTTTTCAGTATCAGAGTCTTCATTTTTAGGAATATATTGTCCCCATAAATCGTAGCTTTTTCTACCATATAAAATAGTATCAATTTGATTTAAGAAATCAGTGAACCCCATATCAGAGTCCATAATGCACCAATCAACTTCTCCATTTTTCCCTTCAATAAAACCATCTAATGTAACTGCTAAATCTAAAATTATTTTTCTCTGTTTTGCGTTATTTGTCATAAACCTTCATCCTTTTATCATTAATATGGTGGCGGTTAGCAAGATGTATATATAAATTATTGATTCAGCTTATGAATTTCACGGGCCATAGACTCCAGAATATAAACAACAGGTACTTGTGTCGTAATATTGGCTTCTTCTACAAATTCTTCAGTTACATAATAAGGAATATTGATATCCGAGATTTTTGCAATGGTTGAGAGTTTATTGTTTGTGATACTGATAATTTTACTACCTTCTTGTTTCAATTGATTTAAATGCGTGACGGTGAAATGATTCTCTCCAGAGACTGACAACGCAATGGTCACACTGTTATTGCGTAGTTTCGTGTGAATCGGAAAGTGAGGATCTTTAATGTACAACGAAAACTTCCCTAAGCTCGAGAAATACCTCGCCCCATATTCCGCAAGAATGCCTGAGCTTCCTATTCCAATAAAAATAACATTTTCTGCTGTGTGAACTAGACTGGCAGCCATTTTGATTTTTTCTTCTAGATTACCTTTTAGCGTCCGCTCAAAAAACTCGACGACTGAATGATGGACACTTTTTATATCCGTCTTTTTATTTCCTGCTACATGCATTTTGAGCTTCACTTTAAATTCGGAGAAACCCTCACAATTTACTTTTCTACAAAAACGTAAAATCGTTGCTGTTGATACATGTGTTTCATCGGCCAGCTCACGTATTCGCATATAAGCAACTTTATCACCATTTTGGCAAATATAATTGTATAAAGAAGTCTCTAATTCATTGAAAGAAGCGATAACTTCATTTGAAAACATGTTTTGTAATTCTCCTTAATCTTCATTAACAATCTATACCCCATTTTAGCACAAGAAAACACAGTGTTACATTCATGAAACAAATGACTACCATTGATATTAATAACTAGATACTCCTTCATTATTTACTATCTAAATAAAGGTAGTTATTATTCCTTTATAGTTAATTATAGAATTTAACCAACTAACAAATAGTAATGATTATGGAAAAAATTTCAGGAGGTTTCTCTTATGAATAAATATCATTTTCCCGAAGGCTTTTTATGGGGCGGTGCAACGGCTGCCAATCAAATGGAAGGCGGATTTGATGAAGGCAATAAGGGATTAAATATTGCTGATGTTCTTCCTGGCGGAAAAGAAAGACTTAACATTCTACAGTCCCCAGGCTTTAATTTTGAAATCGATCGCGAGAAATACAGCTATCCGAACCATGAAGGAATTGACTTCTACCATCGATATAAGGAAGATATAGCTTTATTTGCAGAAATGGGTTTCAAAGTGTTCCGTATGTCTATTGCGTGGACAAGAATTTTTCCAAATGGAAATGAACTAGAAGCGAATGAAGAAGGCCTAGCATTTTATGACCGTGTCTTTGACGAATTGCACAAACATGGAATTGAGCCTGTTGTGACGATTTCTCACTATGAAATGCCTGTAAATCTGGTAAAGGAATATGGCGGCTGGAGAAATCGTGAAGTAGTTACTTTCTTTGAAAGATATGTAAATGCCATTTTTAATCGCTATAAGAACAAAGTGAAATACTGGATGACATTTAATGAAATTAATAGTGGATTAATTATGCCAATCATGGGGCTTGGCTTCGCAATTCATAAAGAAGAAGACAAATACCAGCCAACTTTCCAGGCATACCACTATCAATTCGTTGCAAGTGCGATTGCTGTAAAGGCATGTCATGAAATCATTCCAGATGCTCAAATTGGCTGTATGATTTTATATGCACCAGTTTATTCGTACGATTCCAATCCGGAAAATATCATGTATGCCCTTCAAGAAGAACGCTTTTTCAACTATTTTTGTGCGGACGTTCAGGTTCGTGGGGAATACCCTGCATTCGTAAAGCGCTATTTCAAAGAGCATAATATTGAATTAGACATTCGGGAGGGCGATCTGGAATTAATTAAGGAAGGTACTGTCGATTATATTGGACTTAGTTACTATATGTCCCGTACCGAGAAGAAAGAGAAGTCAGATTTAGAGAATGCACAAGGAAATCTTATCGGCGGAGTGAAGAATCCTTTCCTAAAGGCAAGTGATTGGGGCTGGGAAATCGACCCTGTCGGTTTGCGGATTGGATTAAACCAATTGTACGACCGCTACCAAGTACCGCTCTTCGTTGTCGAAAATGGATTAGGAGCCTATGACAAGGTGGAAGAGGATGGCTCAATCAATGATGATTATCGAATTGATTATCTTCGTGATCACATTAGAGCAATGGGTGAATCTATTGAAGATGGGGTTGAACTAATGGGCTATACAACGTGGGGATGTATTGACATGGTGAGTATGTCTTCAGGCGAGTACTCTAAACGGTATGGATTCATCTATGTTGACAAACATGATGATGGAAGCGGTACATTAGCACGGAAAAAGAAAAAGTCCTTCTTTTGGTATAAAAACGTTATTGAAACGAATGGTGAAAAACTATAAAAATTCTTGATTGCGTCTCTGTTTATACAGGGGCGCATTTTTCTTTTGTAAAAATGATGAGACTAGTGCCCGTGCAGGAGGGAGAAGAGAAGGAGCGATACTAGTCAAGGGGCTAATGCCCGTGCAGGAGGAAAAAGAGAAGAAACGGTAACTAGTCGAGGGGAATAGTGCCCGTGCAGGAGGAAAAAGAGAAGGAACGGTAACTAGTCGGTGTGACTAGTGCCCGTGCAGGAGGAAAAAATGAACCCCCGGTAACTAGTCAATGCGACTAGTACCCGTTAAAGAGAAAAAAAGTTTACCAGCGGTAACTAGTCATAGAAAGAGGGATATTTAGTGGAAACCTAGAAATCTAAGTTAATAAGAGAACAAGGAGTGCTTTTAGGTGTTAAACATCGTAATAAGAAGACCGAGAATAGAGGACACAAATGAGTTAAATCTATTCTTTGAAAAAGTCATAATTGATACGTTTACTAAAGAAGGTATTAGAGAGAAATTCGAGGATATCGAAGCTGAAATTGAAAGTAAGAAAAAATACTTAGTAAGTGATTTTGCTAGCAATGGTGCAAATCGATATTTTTTGATTGCGTTGCATTCCGACAAAATTGTGGGCTCCATCGAATATGGTCCTGCTAGCGATCTCATATGTAAATGTACAAAAAATGCTTATAAAGAGCTACCTGAAGTAGGGACTGTATTTGTCCTGCCAGAATATCAAAGAATGGGAATTGGAAGACTATTATTGAATTCTATGTATTCCAAATTACAAAATAAAGGTATAGAAGAATTTTGCTTAGATAGCGGATATGCACGAGCACAACATATCTGGAAAAAGAAATTTGGGGAACCTGATTACTTGTTAAAAGATTATTGGGGCGAAGGCTTTGACCACATGATTTGGAAAATTAAAATCAGCGATATAAAGTAATGAATTATCAAATTTCAGGAAATAAAAAACAACTCCAAATTGAAGTTGTTTTTTGTTTTTTTACAATTATATTGCTAGTTTCATATCTTTTTTATCATTTTTCTTTGCTGTGTTTTTAAGTTGTGATTGCAATTCTGCTAAGTCAAGTTGATCCTTTTCTTTTAGTCCATTAATAATAACGGTTGTTGCATAGATACACACTAAAAATAAACCAATGGTAATTAACCAAGCTACTATCATTTTAAATCCCCCTTAGAATTAACTTGAAATTAGTTTAATTGATTGTAAATCAAGTAAATGTGACATACATCACGAAAAAGGGAAATGGATTTTATAGATTGTGAACATTTTTTGTATTTTAAAAGTGAATATAGTGAAAACTGAATTTTTAGGAGGAGAACCCTTGGACGTAAAACAAAAAGAGATCAAACTAGTGATTGGTGCAGGTGAATATAATAATAATCCTGGTTGGCTTCATACCCAGGAAGAGGAACTCAGTTTATTAGATGAAACTACCTGGACAACTAGGTTTAGTATCACTTCGATAACAGCCATTTTAGCTGAACACGTTTGGGAACACCTTACATGTGAAGAGGGAGTAAAAGCGGCAAAGCTTTGTTACAGATATCTAAAGCCATCTGGATACATAGGGTGTGCGGTTCCAGATGCATTTTTTCCAGATTAAAGTTATCAAAACATCGTAAAAGTAGGAGGACCTGGACCAAAGGACCATCCAGCAGCCAGTCATAAAATTGTTCATAATTATAAAACCTTGACGAAAATGTTCCAAACAGCTGGATTTGAAGTTCATTTACTGGAGTATTGTGATGAAAAAGGAGAATTTCATTCCAATGAATGGGACGAAACAAAAGGTGTAATCTTTCGGTCAAAAAAATATGATCCAAGAAATCAAGGGGATAAGCTTGTCTTCCCATCCTTAATTATAGACGCAATAAAATACTAAAATGGGGACAGTCCCTCACTGCTTTAAAGCTGTGGGGGACTGTCCCCATTTTTATGTAGTAATTCTGTTAAAACTGGAACAAAATAAAACAGATAGGAATTGAGGTTCGTTCAACTGGAGGTACATCATGACAAACATTGGGAAAATCGTTGTAACATCACTGTTAGTTCTTATGATATTGAATGGAATGTTCATAATGAAGGGCAATTCGGCGGAGGGTGAGATATATTCCTCACCACCTCCAGAAATTGAAGGTGAGTATGGAGTCACCATAGATGCCAAGACCGGAGAGATTATTTATGACAAAAATGCTCATTTTAAAGCGTATCCTGCAAGTATGACCAAAGTGTTAACCGCCACCATTTTAGATGAACGAATGAAGGATGGAGAATGGTTAACGGTTAGTCCGCATGCTGCAAATCAAGAATGTCTCTGTTTGGGTCTTCGAGCAGGTGAGAGAATGACGAAACAGGATGCAATGAAAGCTTTGTTATTGCTGAGTGCGAATGACGTCGCCGTTGTTATTGCTGAAAACGTCGCAGGAAGCGAGAAAGGTTTCGCAGATCTCATGAACCAAAAAGTGCAACAATGGAATCTCAAAGACACATATTTTGTCACCTCTAACGGTCTTCATCATCCTAACCATTTTACAACGCCTTATGACATGGCGATCATTACGAAAGAAGCGATTAAACACCCGATGGTACTCAAAGTCATGTCGACCCAAACCACCGACATTAAAACGAGCAGACAAGAAAAAATCATCCGGAATTTAGTCAATATTGGTGCTATGCCTAACGTAGTCGCGGGTAAACCTGGATATACAAGTGCCGCTCAACATACACTAGTGGAATATTTAAAAAAGGGAGACATGGAAATTATCTCGGTAGTCATGAGATCAAAAAACAAAAGATCAAAATACAATGATATACAAACGATGGCAAACTATTCATTTAATCAAATAGAAAATTTAACTCACTACCAATAATAAAGAAGCGTTTCTGTTCAAAGAGCAGAAACGCTTTTTTGCTTGTTCCTTTGTGTATTTTTTAGGTATGACCCTCTTTTAGGGAGTCATGATATGGTAATATGATTTTATCGTTCATAGAAACATTGATTTAAATAGATAAGAGGTTGTTAAAGGAAGTGTGAGTATTGTCAAAACAAATAATGTCCAAGGATGTTTTAAATAGATTACGACCTGACTGCGATAACTGTTTTGGTTTATGTTGCGTTGCTTTACCCTATGCCAAATCGGCTGATTTTGCCTTTGACAAGGATGGTGGGACACCTTGTAAAAACTTGCAGCGTGATTATCGTTGCAGCATACATAGTAATTTACGAAACAAGGGCTTTAAAGGGTGTACAGTATTTGAGTGCTTTGGTGCGGGCCAGAAAGTATCCCAAGTCACGTTTAATGGCAAGGATTGGCGTGGAAATCCAGAGGTAGCAAAAGAAATGTTTGATGTGTTTCCTCTCATGCAGCAGATCCATGAAATGCTGCTTTACCTAAATGAGGCACTGGACATAGAAGAAACACGTCCAATTTATGAGGAATTGCAACAAGCAATAGAGGATACCGAACGCCTAACCAATCTTAGTCCAAACGAAATCTTAGTCCTTGATATACCGAGCCATAGAGCGGTGGTAAATAACTTGTTGCTTCAAACAAGTGAATTTGTGCGAGCTAAAGTGAAAAAAGAAAAAAATCAATCTAGCAAGTTTAAAAAGGGAATCGGTTTAATCGGTGCCAATTTAAGCGGGAGAGATCTTAAAGCAAGTAATTTTAGAGGAGCACTTCTAATTGCTACTAATCTACGAAGAGCTGATATGAGATTTTCTGACTTTATTGGTGCAGATTTGAGGGATGCAGACCTCAGAGGGGCAAATTTACAAGGAAGTATATTCCTGACCCAAGCACAAGTAAATGCGGCGAAAGGTGATCAAGATACTAAGTTACCTGCTACCTTAACCGTTCCTAAGCATTGGTTATGAGAGAAGAAAAAAATGAATAACAATATCTGTATGTCAACTTTTAAAAGTTATTGACTGTTTGATTGAAATCATTCAATAAGTCCTTGTTATACAAAGTAATCGTTTGGAAAATATTTAAAAACCTAATCATTTTTTCCTTACGAAAATTAAAGTGATATACTAAAGTAAAATATTCATAGAGGTGAATTACGTCATGAATACAGCAAAAGAACGCTTGCTTGCTTAGGATTATTGAAGAAATACCTGACAATGAAGTAATAAAAATTTTAGATTTCGCTGAGTTTTTAAAAGCAAAAAAGAAAAAAATTTAAACGAGGACCTAATAAAGGAAAGTGAAAGTAGTCTCGATTTTTGGGATAATGAAATAGATGATGAGATATGGAATAATGTATAGTCAGTGCGACATTGTTTTAAAAATTAATGCACTTATATAATTAGTCCTTCTCAATTTGGGGAGGCTTTTTTCTTTTGGTTTTAATAGTAATTAAATAATTCCTTGAATAAATGAAACTTTTATAATTTTGTTACGTAAAATGAAATAAGGGAAATTTTTCTTGCGAAGAGGGGAGATGAAAAAATGGGTCTTTATGCAACTTTAGGAATAATAGGTGCATACCTCATGTTATCGCTCATTCTTTTACCCGTGCAATATAGGTATGTTAAACATCTAAAAGAAGAGAATAAAAAACGAAAAGAACTTGGACTCAGCCAAGGGGAATATTATGATAAAATGAGTTTCGAAAATCAAGAGCTGCATTATAATGCACAAGGTAATATCCTATTAATCGGCGCTAACCTTTTGGCTACTCTTTTGTATAAATGGAAACATAAAAAGCTGGAATACTAAGAAAGGTGCCTCACTCGAATTGGAATGAGGCATCTTTTTCATTTTATACAGAAATGACCACTTTCCCTTGCGCATGGCCTTCTGCAAAATAGTTGAAGGCTTCTTTCACTTCACTTAATTTGTAACGTCGATCAATCACAGGTTTTACTTTGCCCTCTTCAATTAGTTCTTTCATAAAAATCAGGTCCGTTTGGTTAGCTCTTTGTAAAAATGTACCCATTTTCTTTTTTTCAGTCAGAGAAATCCAAGGACCTAAGGCCATCGCTTGGAACATTTGAGAGCCAGAACCACCAACGTGAACAAAAGTTCCATTGTGATTTAACAACCGTTTGTAATCTGAAATGGAGTGATGTCCGTTAACACCAACAATCAGGTCAAACGTCTTCGTCTTTTTCGTAACATCTTCTTTAGTATAGTCAATGACATCATCGGCCCCAATGGATTGTAAAATATCTATGTTTCTAGTACTACACACACCTGTTACCTCAGCCCCGAAAGACTTGGCTATTTGAACAGCAAAAGTTCCCAAACCACCAGATGCGCCATTGATTAACACCTTTTGGCCAGATTGAATTTTGCCTTTATCCCGTAGCCCCTGTAGAGCAGTGACCCCCGCCATTGGTACAGCGGCAGCTTCCTCAAATGATAGATTAGCAGGTTTTAATGCTAATGCATGTTCAGGAACCGCTACATATTCTGCAAAACCACTCCAACCGCACACGGATAGGTCTCCGAACACTTCATCGCCTGGTTGAAATTGTTTGACATCCTTCCCTACTGCTTCCACCCGACCTGAGATGTCACCTCCGGGTATACGGTATTTTGGTTTTGTAAGTCCGAAAGCAAAACGGGCTATGAATGGTTCTCCCTTCAAAAGAACTAGGTTACCAAAATTCAAGGATGATGCATGAATTTTTACCAGTACTTGATTGTCTTTAGGTATGGGTTTTTCTACTTCTGTTAATTGAAGTACATCGGGTGGACCGTATTTGTTAGTAACGATAGCTTTCATATAATTCCTCCTACAAATCCCAAAATTTTTATAAAAACAAGGATGAATGGGTGAACTAGTACAAATGACTCAAAAAACTCTAATTAATACATATTCCAATTAAAAGGCATTCAAAACCAAAATCCATTGGCATTACCCAAAATTAACATTGGATATTGAAGGTTTAAAAATAATGTAGGTCTCATTCTTAAAAAGGAATAATGATTTGGATGTAGAAATATAAAGAGTAATTAATCAAACCGGAGGGATCCTGTGCACTATAAACATGCTGATTTAATTATTCGTCCAATTGTTGAAAAAGATTTGCCCAAACTATGGGAGTTGATTTATAAAGAGGAATTACCTGAATGGAAAAAATGGGATGCTCCTTACTTTGAACATAAGCATGTTCCATATGAGGAGTTTTTAAATGAAAAAGGAACTTATATCGAACAGGATAGTCGATGGGCTATTGAAGTGGCAGGTGAGCTGATCGGAACAATAGGTTATTATTGGGAGCATAAACCTTCTAATTGGCTGGAGATGGGGATTGTCATTTATAATTCGGAATTTTGGAGTGGAGGATATGGTACACAAGCACTCCGTCTTTTGATCAATCATCTATTTAATACCTTACCACTTGTTCGAGTTGGATACACTACTTGGTCAGGAAATGAACGGATGATAAAGGTGGGGAAAAGGCTCGGGATGACCATGGAAGCGAGGATAAGAAAGGTTCGTTACTATAACGGAACATATTATGATTCTATTAGAATGGGACTACTACGCGAAGAATGGGAAACAAATAAGTTACGCAACTAGCATCTGAATTTGAGGAAATCATACGTGATTGCTACATTAAATCAAAACTTGTCGTAAAAAGGGATAGCAATAAAGTATTAGGGGGAATTAAGAAATGAGTGGAATGGCAAAAACTCCTAAACCACCCTATTATGCTGTGATATTTGCTTCACAGCGAACAGAAGGTGACAGAGGATATGAGAAAATGGCAGAAAAAATGGTAGAATTAGCCTCTAAACAGACCGGTTTCTTAGGCGTAGAAAGTGCTCGTGATAATGAATTGGGAATTACAGTCTCATACTGGGATTCCTTAGATTCAATTAAGAATTGGAAGGAAAATTCAGTTCATAAAGTGGCACAAGAACGAGGAAAGCAAGAATGGTACAAAAATTTTTCACTGAGAGTATGTAAGGTAGAAAGAGATAATTTTTATGAAATATAAGTTATTTCTGATTCGCTGATAAAATCTAAAATTCGCTGATATATTCTAATATTCGCTGATAAAAGATTAAAATCCGCTGATAAACCGCAAACATCAACAGAAAGGTGTAATCTTACACTAGAAAACGAGCGGAACTATATTGTAGGGAATAGTAGATAGGTATGGTACGATAGAAATGTAGAAACAATTCTTGAAAATAAAACGGAGGCAACGAAATGTACAGCTTTAAGAACGACTACAGCGAAGGCGCACATCCTAGAATCTTGAATGCATTACTTGAATCCAACCTTGTCCAAGCGGATGGATACGGTGAAGACCAATTTACCCAACATGCCATAGAGTTATTGAAAGAAAAAATGGGACGGACGGATGTCGATATCCACCTTCTTTCAGGCGGGACACAAACAAATCTAACCGCTATTTCTGCTTTCTTAAGACCACACGAGGCAGCAATGGCAGTTAGTTCCGGACATATTTTAGGGCATGAAACGGGTGCCATTGAAGCAACTGGACATAAAATCATTTCAATTGAAGGGGTAGATGGAAAATTGAATCCCACCCATGTGAAGGCTGTACTCGAAGGTCATCCAGACGAGCACATGGTAAAACCAAAGCTGGTTTACATATCGAATTCCACTGAAATAGGGTCTATTTATACAAAAAAAGAACTTGAGCAGCTACGAGATTTCTGCCATGAGAACAATCTCATTTTATACATGGACGGTGCGAGACTTGGTTCTGCGCTTTGCTCTGATGAAAATGACTTGAAATTGAGCGATCTCCCTGAACTTGTTGATGCTTTTTATATTGGCGGAACTAAGAACGGTGCTCTTATTGGAGAGGCGCTTGTAATTTGCCGTGATTCACTCAAAGAGGATTTCCGCTATCACATTAAGCAAAAAGGGGCACTTCTTGCTAAAGGAAGATTAATGGGCATTCAGTTCCTTGAACTATTCCGGAATAATCTGTTTTTTGACTTAGCGATGCATGCAAATAAGCTGGCAGGAAGACTTAGAGATGAAATAAGCAAGGCAGATATTCCGTTTTTAATCCATTCTCCATCGAATCAAATTTTCCCGATTCTACCGAATTCAGTGATTACCGAATTAGAAAAGAAGTATGCTTTTCATGTGTGGGAAAAGGTTGATGAGGAGCATTCTGCCATTCGCCTAGTTACTTCTTGGGCAACACAAGAGGATCAGGTTGAAGAGTTTATTGAGGATTTTAAGATGGTAGTTAACTTGTAAAAATTTTATTGGCTCTTGAGAACTGTTGAAAAAGAAGACAGTTCTCAAGTAAAGGGTTCCGTTTCCTATCACAAACATTAAAAATGTAAAATAAAATGAGTGTCAATTTGCATATGAAATTGACACTCATTTTTTATTGGTGTAAAGCCATTTGTGCGGAATTTTATAAAAATTTGTTTGGGAAAATGCACCCCAAATTGTAGGAGTACAATGGCTGTTGTACCCCTACAATTTCAAACACAATTTGATATACAAATTGACTTAAAAAATGCATAGAATAGACGTTATAATTGAATATATATGTTAATTAATTTGTGAAAAGATATACTTACACTAACGATGCAGGATAGTTGAATTAATAACATTTGCAAAGGTCAAATTTTTTACTGAATCAGGAAGAGTTCTGTATAACAACTTAACCATATAATTGTAGCACGTTTTGAAGCCTTATATAATAACTAGCAATTTGATACCTAATTTAACATAAAACCATCAAAGTAATAGTAAAACTGCCGTTTGCATTCTCCATTAATTTCATCTACTATTAATAGATTTATTGATTGGAGTGATATGGAAATGAATTCTGAACATAATCTTAAGGTTTCGTTCCTAACATGGAATATTTATCAAGGTTTTACAAGTGAGCCATTGTTTGCTGCGTCCCCAGAGCAAATCCCTGAAGTTGTAACACAAGTCTTTAGGCAATTTCTAGCGACGAATTTTCCTGTTCGAGCCAAGGCAATTGCTGAAGTTATCGCTTCGGAAAAGCCTGATCTTATCGGTTTGCAAGAGGCGGTGCAGGTGAGTCTAATTATTCCAACTTTTAGAACCGTAACCTATGACTTTATAGATATATTATTAGAAGCGTTAGAGGAACAAGGTTTGAAATACGAAGTTGCGGCCCTTAACAATGATGTAAAGGCAGAACTTCCAGACAGCAATGGAAATTTAGTTCAATTTTTGGATAGAGATGCAATTCTGATTCGTAAAGACCATAAATTAGACGTAATAAGAAAACAGGAAGCTAATTTCCAAACAAATCTAACTATACCCTTAGCAGGACAACCTTTTACAATAATCCGAGGATGGTCTTCTATAGATGTAAAGATTGATGGACAAGTTTTCAGGATGATCAATACCCATTTGGAACCAGCTGTTGAAGCAATTCGGAATGCCCAAGCAAATGAAATTCTTCAGGGACCAGGCAATACAATTTTGCCTGTAATTATTACGGGAGACATGAACTCCATCCCTAATAGCACTACTTATAATTTGTTTATTAATGCAGGTTTTCAAGATGTTTGGAGTCATGTTGGAAATGGGCTAGGGTATACTGCTCACCAAGCTCCCGACCTATTAAATGCCGTTTATATGTTGAACCAAAGAATAGATTATATTTTCTTTAAAAACGTCTGGGAACCCATTGAAGCAGAATTAGTAGGAGAATCGCAGAATGACCGAACAAAAACAGGACTTTGGCCATCCGATCACGCAGGAGTTTCAGCGAAGTTAAATTTAGAGGATCATCACCATGAAGAAAGCAGTGACGAAAGTGGGAGTTTTATTATGAATAGTGATTGTGAATAATTACATTTAAAGTAATGGGTGCAATAGCGAAAAGGCAGCGGAATATCCGTTGCCTTTTGCCATTCTTCCCTAAAAGTATTTTCTATAAAATTCTCTTCTAAGACTTCCACTTAACTGAGCATAAATCCTAGTGGTCTCGCTTTTTTCGTGACCTAGTAAACTTTGAATAACATCAATGGGAGCTCCATTGTTCAATAGGTGTGTGGCATAGCTGTGGCGTAGTTGGTGTGGATGGATTTCTTTGTTGATCCCTGCCCGACTTGATATTCGTTTTATGATGTACCTCATCTGTCCAATACTCATTCTATGTGGGTGCCGTTCAGTAACAAAAATAGCTGGGTCCTTATCCTGCGAAGGTCTAAGTATCGCTTAAGCCATATTTCACACCGTATATTAAAGTAGACCTCCCTTTCTTTATCCCCTTTTCCAAGAACAATGGCAGAACGATTAGACCAATTGATACAATTTTTATCAAGAGAAACTATTTCTCCTATTCTACAACCAGTTGAAAACATAAATTCAAATAATGCCTTTTCCATTGGAGTAAAACAGGCTTCCCTCAGATGTTCAATTTCTCTCTCGGTCAGAAACTTTGGTATTCGTTTTCCTTGTTTTGGTTCTTTGATTTTTGCTGCTGGGTTTTTGGGTAAGTGTCCTTCCTCGTGTGACCAACGAAATAATGATTTTATAAATCGAATTCGATGAGCCAAACTTGATGGCTTTAGGTGTTCACTGGATTTTGCTAAGTATCCTTTCAGTTGATCAGTGGTCAATGACTGAATATCCACATCGTTAAAGTTTTGAATCAGCAACTTGGACTGGAGCCTATATGCTCTTAATGTCTGAGGAGAGAATCCTTCAATCCTTTTGTCCGATTCATATAATTCCCAGGCTTTTGATAATAACAAAATCATTTCCTCCTTTCCGGTTATAATAGAGGAATTATTGCCCTGATTATAGAACTGGAAACGTGATATTGAAGTAACGGAGCAGGATACTTAAAGAAGGTGCAATCAACAATAATGGAGAAATACTCATTTATGGATTTAAGAATACATAGTGATTTTTCTAAAGTGAATCTTGATGAAATGAAGGAAATTTATTCTTCTGTCGGTTGGACAAAGCATACAAAAGAGATTATCAAGCAAGTTTTCGAAGCAAGTAATGTCATAGCATTGGTTACTGTAAATGGTCGGATTATTGGATTTGGTAGGGCGATGACAGATGGTGTTTTTAATGCTGCAATTTATGACGTTATAGTACATCCAGAATTTCAAAAACAAGGGATAGCGAGACAAATTATGGAGTATTTACTTGATAAACTAAGTAATATATCGTGCGTTCATTTAATTTCTATCTCTGGAAATGAGGACTTTTATAATAAACTTGGATTAAAGAGAATTAAAACAGGAATGGCTAGGTACTTAAACCCTAATCTAGCCAGTGAGTATTTAGAATAACCATTTTTCTTGTTGTACTAAAGTAAGCAGGATTGTTTAAGAACTTATAAAAATATGTAATGTAGCGTTAAATTAAATATATAAGAGGTGTATGAGATGTTTATAAAACAGCCATTTGACGAATTTTTAGGTTTGAAATACAAAAAGCTTGATGATAATAATTTGCAAATTATATTGCCAGTTCAGGATCTATTCATTAATAGTGCAGGGGTTATACATGGTGGTATCATTTCTTCATTGGCTGATGTAGGCGTATCAAACTTGTTACCAGCAAATGAAGATGGTATACAACAAGCTGTAACCGTTGATTTAAATGTTTCTTTTTTGAAACCCGCTACTGGTACATACTTGATGGCAAATGCCAAAATTGAAAAACAGGGCAAAACTTTAATTCATACGGAGTGTTCGATTTATAACGATAAACAAGAAATTGTAGCTAAATCTAAAGCAATCCTATTTCGCACAAACCTAAAGTAAGCTCACAAGAATCCCAAGAGGGCTTTTATCGTTTGGAGGATAAATACACCCGCTAAACATTAAAAAGAGCAGGACAGGGGCTTTTTCTGCTAACAGGTGCAAGAGTTTAAGAAGGAACGTAAATGCTGCGGTCCTTTTTCTTATTGAAGTAACGAAGCAGTTTAGATGAAAAAGGAGTGTTAATATTGTTAAGTATTAACTACTGATAGTTGGCAAAATGAGAGGAATGGACTAAATGACTAAAGAAATGTTTGTGCAAATAAATGGTTGTAAACTATATGCTAAATTGGTGGGGGAAAATAACGGAAAACCAACAGTCGTAATGGATGCTGGATATGGAGATTTTTCCAAGGCTTGGGATTCAGTAATTGGGGATATTTCAATGCTCTCTAATGTTCTAATTTATGATAGAGCAGGACTTGGGAAAAGTGAAACAAGTTCTAACCCCAGAACCAGCGGTGAGATGGTAAAAGAATTGAAGGAACTTCTTATTGAAGCCAAGATTAAAGCTCCCTACATATTAGTAGGTCATTCATTTGGTGGAGTAAATATGCGGTTGTTTGCAACTGAATATCAAAATGAAGTTTGTGGACTTGTCTTGGTTGACTCTACGCCTGAAGATTACAGAGAAAGATTTCTCCCAACGATGTCACAAGATTTCCAACAAGCATACAACAAGCAATTCGTTTATGAAGGCAATTATGATGAATTTATGGAAAGCCTAAAGCAGTTAAAAGAAACTAGATTTAAATTAAATGTACCACTAATTGTACTTTCAGCTGGTAAGAAAGTTCATTATTCAAAGGAATCCCAAGAGTTATGGGATGAAATGCAGAGAGAGAGTCTTGAAATATCCTCTAATGGTGAATTGGTGATTGCTGAAAACAGTGCTCATTATATACAAAATGATGAACCAGAAGTGGTAGTCAGTGCGATTAAAAAGCTGATTGACATAGTTTAAGATTAGATTGTGAAGGATTGTACTTAAAGTAACGGGGGCATTACTGGAACAACAGTAATGCTTTTTCTTATTGAAGTAACGATGCAGTTTAGTTGAACAATAAATTGGATTTTTATGGTAAAATATTATCATAACTTTTCTTTATTCAGGGGATGTTTTGATTGAAAAACAGTAAGGGGCTGAGTTGTTGTGAAAAAAAATAAAAATATGACTCTAACGATTTTTCTGTCTCTTTTCTTGCTTATATTTCTTTCTGTGTTTATTTACATAATGTATAGTTCGGGTGCCAGTCCTTTAATAATTTTAGGGATTATAATTTTGGCTTTAATTCTTTTTTATCTTGGACTTATGTAGATTTCTGTATGCAGAATTTTTCGACTTACCAATCCGTTAAAAACAACATAAAGGGTGAAAAGGATGATGAAAGACAAAAAACGTTTCAAAAAGACAAATAATAGAGTAGTACACGGTAAGACACCAGAAGAACGTTTTAAGGAAATACACGGAATGACAATAGAGGAATGGAACGAACAACAATTCAAAGCCAAAACTGAATGACAATCGATGAATGGTATATAATTGAGGCGAAATCTACAACACCTTTTGACTTTATTAAAGAACGTTATGGTAATGGTACCGAGGATGATATAAAGCTTGTTAAGGATTTGCAAATATTGGGGTTAAAAGATGAAGTTGTTTATGTGTTACTTGATTATGTTGCAATTGTAAGTAGCATCGGAATGGTTCACCCGTTGGTAAGAGAAATGGGTGAAAATTGGTTTAATGAAAAAATATTTACAATTGAAAAAGCGATTTCTTACGTTAGAGAACAGCAGAAGAAAAATATGTGATTAAAATGGAAAGTTTGTGAAATATTGTTCTTATAGTAACGGGTGCATTACTTCAACAATGAGGTAATGCCATTTTCTTATTCAAGTAACGTAAGCAGTATAGTTGAATAAAGGTATAAAAAGAATGCAATAGTTTTAATTTTATTTAAAAACTGTATGCTATAAAAACTAAGCATTCTTATTATATAAACAATAACATGAATGTAGGCTTTTTTTCATACTATATTTTTGGGGTGATAAAATGCCACGAGTAAATTATCGAAGTCATGAAGTAGACGAAATGGCAAGGATGATGAGAGCAGAGGCCGAAGGTGAAGGAAAACAAGGTATGTTATATGTTGGAAATGTAATAGTGAATCGTGCAGTTGCAACCTGTCTAGACTTCAAAGATGTAAGAACGATTCATGATGTAATATTTCAAATTCAAGGAGGAAATTATTCTTTTGAAGCAGTTCAAAAAGGAAATGTTTTTTATCAAAGATCAAGAACATCTGAAAGAAGATTAGCAAAACAAAATTTGAATTATTGGAGAGATCACCCAGCGAAATTTGCACTATGGTATTTTAATCCACATGCTCCATGTCCTCCAACATGGTACGGTCAACCTCATTCTGGTCAATTTAAAGAACATTGTTTTTATGAACCAAAACCTGGAACATGTGATAGTGTTTATAACGGTTAAGCTTACTCTTTGAGTAAGCTTTTTTACATATTTAGAATATTTACACAAAATTAAATAAAAACTTTTAGTAATAGTTTTTATCCAAGAAAGCAAGATTGAGAATATTGTACTTAAGCTAAACCAGCTAATAGTTTGTCAACATTTTTCAATAAAAAGTTTATTAACCTCATGATATACTAAAAATGTTCATGCCAAATAACCTTCCTAAATTCTCTTATTGGAAGGTTTTGTTGTATTTAGTTATATATAGGTTCTATGCTATATCTTGGAAAGAAGTTCTGCTTTTTAGTAAGGCGTAAATCCAATGTAAGAGTTTGTTTACACATGCAATAATCGCTACTCTAAATGGTTTTCCTTCTTCTCGTTTCTTATCGTAAAACTCTCGTAGTCTTCTATTGCGTGGAATGATCTCATCAGTCGTGTTCTTTTTTCGGGAATCCCGAATACCACTTTGAACAGCCATATACAAGGCGTGGCGAAGCCTACACGAGCCACGTTTGGTTATACGGTTTACCGATGCAGTAAACTTTCCTGAAGAGTACACACTAGGATCTATTCCAGCGAATGCAACTAACTTTTTGGCATCATTAAACCGATCTATCTCTCCGATTTCAGAAATAATCGTTGCAGCGATTTTCTCTCCGACTCCAGGGATAGATTGAAGAATCTCATATTCTTCAATTTCACTAGCGAGGGCATCTATTTCCTTCGCAATATTGGATAGATGCTCTTGGTATTGAAGTACAATCTTAACCAGAATTTCAAGGTTAAAAATATGACTATCGTAGAGATTGTTTTGAAAAGGATCACGAATGGCTGCTTCTCTTAACTTCTGTGCCTTTTCCTTTGCCCATGACTCCGAACGACTCATACATAACGAACCTATTCTATCAGTTAATTCTTTTTCACTTACACTTAATACTGCCTTGAAATAGGGAATTCTAGTAAAGTAAGCAAAGATACCTTTGAATAGAGGCTTCCAAAAACCCCTCGATACTCAGGAAAGACCTGATCAATTAAGGAATGTAGCTGTATCTTTGTTTTCGCTGATATTTCTGCAATACTCTCTTGTTGCCTTGTTAGATTACAAAGGATTAAGAGTTGAATACCACGCTTCTTGTAAGGCTCTAGGTCCTCTTTATAAAACAGTTCACAAAGATGATAAGCATCAATCGCATCAGTTTTTACCTTTCGGAGGCTTGAGCTTTTGGCTCTATGTGAGATAAGTGGATTGACGATGATATAAACATAATTTTGTTCCGCTAGAAACTGAATTACGGGAAGATGATAGTGCCCAGTTGATTCTAAAACGACCGAAGGTTGATAACCATTAGCTGCCTTTTCCACCTCTTGAAGGAATTCTAATAAACTTTCTAACCCTTTAAGATCATGTTTAATACTAAAACTCTTACGATATGGTTTACCTTTATCTAAAAATGCTTGAACTTGGCTTTCTCCTTTTGATACATCCAGACCAATCACTGGATTCATATTTATTTCTCCTCCTCCTAGAAATACATATTAGTCGGTATCCCCTAAAGCTGCTTGTAATGTCATAGGTTCGCTTGTTAAACGGGATCATGGTCCCAACCAGCCTGAAACATGCTTATACAAGTAGGGGGTAAACAGTTTAGCTGACGGGATCTAGTCCCACGGGGGCGACGTTCTACCCCGACTACCGTAATCATATGACCAAATAGAAAAAGGTCAACCAGAAAAAATCTGGCTAACCTTATATTCCGAACGGGTGCCTTACTTTTAAATGGAGTAAAGCTCTTTTCTTATTCAAGTAACGTGGCAGTTTAGCATTCCTGTAGATCGTTAAATATCAGGTTTGAAAAAAATAGAGCCCCTCAGTAAGATACGAGTAAAAGGACCATTGGGACGGTTCTGGTGGTTTTTTTATCAAGGTTGATATTAGAGAGCCAAGAGAACCTTCCCCTTGGTGTTCTTGGAACCGATGTTTGGCTGGCTATCTACTGATTCAGCTTGTTATCCTGATACCCTAAACTTAAAAACAATGGTGCATCCTAGACCAGGTGGCAATCGACCTTTCATTGAACTTGAACCATTCGACAATCCTTTAGCGGTGGAATTCAGAGAGGGTATAACCATAGAACGGGTACAAGAGATTGCTGACAGATTTGTATTAATAACGATAACTAAGAAAAAATGCATTGAATCGAAATCAATGTTCTTTTTTACTAGATAGACTGAGCCAGTATACTTATCGAAAAAAGTACTTTGTGAAGAGATGTACTTAAGCTAACGGAGCAGGTGTGCGGCCGAGCCTAGGTCGTATCATATAGCGGGTGGGATTCCCGCCGAGTAAGAACTAGCCATTCGCTCGTAGCGAGTCTTGGAGGACTATAGGTAACTTTGGTCTTTAAGCGTAGACAGTTAGGTGGCGGGCCGAAAGCCAAATGGTTGAAGGGATTGAGCTCCATAATGTTAGTAAAACGAGAGGGCTGATGCTTTACCTGCAGCAGAAAGCAACATTTCATTCTTCGTATATGGCAAGAATAATGAAACCTCTCTGGGGTCAGAGACCTTGGCACGTTACACATTGATATGATACGGCAACTCGGGAGATCCTATCGGTCTTTTCTTGTTAGAAGAGTATGGTGTACAAGCGATACAAAGTAAGGAAACCAAATGCCGATATAGGGAGTCGGATAGCAGCGTAGTACCAATGAAGTTGGGTAATGCCGATGGAGGAAAGGCTAGCTACCAGTTATCACCCTTGCTAGGGACACATTTACTACACACAGAGGTAGGAATGAAAAAATGGGAACAAGACTAGTAAGGATAGCAGAATTAGCAATATCTGATCCTAAAAGATTAGCTATATTTTGTGAATGGTAACTAGGAGGAGCCGTGTGCGTTAATTGCGCAAGCACGGTTCTGGGAGGGGGGAGAACACAATCTACCATAAGGTAGAGAGGTTCTCTTCTACTCGACTAGTGGTGCGAAATGTTCCTAGTTTAAATGGAGGATGGTTACATCACTCTGGTAAAGGCTAGGCAGTTCCTTCGGAACTGAAGGGTTATATCGAAGAATCAAATGATAGGGTAATGCCTTGAAGGGTTCTCTCTAAGTCGAATAGCATTGGATTTAGTAAGAATGACAATGTTATAAGCTCGGTGAAAAGGCGTGAGAAATTACCGTACCAGTTCGGCTGACGAAAGCCTACTTGATGGAGTGGTGTAATTCATGATGCTTGAGTTGAATGAATATGGTGAGAATGTAAATAAACCAACAAGAAAAGGTTAAGCTGACAAACTTCTGAATGTACGGGTCTATACCTGCAATACATAGAAATGTGTATATCACCAAATTGTGAGGTTAGATGTGGATAAGTAAGAATCGCTAATATGAAAGTCCATGATACGTTAAAGGCGTATGAATGCTAACAGGCTTAAAGGAAGCACCTAAGTTCATTCTATAATAGATATAACTCAACGTTGTAAGCTGATAACGTGGAGGACTTACTTCTAATGAAACGGTGGCAAGGAAAGCATTAATGACACTAGTTACTGTATAACTTGTCTTTATATCAGTGAAAGTGGTGGCACAGTACCAATGAATTGTCTAATTAACATGGAGGGATAGCCACTAGACTAATAAAGATTTATTCAACCAAGTAAGGCAGTTCTTTATCGATTAATAAGGTTCTTGTGAGACTAAAAGAGGTTTAACTCCGAAAGGAGTCACCAACTTATTGAAACGGAAGAAACTGAGACACAGTGAATATTATAGTATGCAAGATTGTTTTGACAGACTATATGCTCAAAGTGTCAATGGTCATCACTTCTATGAATTGACAGTATTAATGAGTTCTAAAGATAATATACGACTTGCCTACCGAAACATCAAAAGAAATACAGGTAGCAAAACTGCGGGAACTGATAAACTAACAATTAACGATATTCTGCATTTAAAAGTGGAGGATGTAACAGCAAAGGTTCAAGCCATGTTCAAATGGTATGAACCGCAAACGGTAAGGCGTGTTTTCATTCCAAAAGGAAAAGGGAAAACAAGACCTTTGGGGATTCAAACAATTTGGGATAGAATCTTTCAACAATGTATACTTCAAATTTTAGAGCCCATTTGTGAGGCAAAATTCCATAAACATAGTTATGGTTTTAGACCGAACCGCTGCACTCATCATGCCAAAGCTAGGCTTGAATTTCTTATTAATCAGTCTGGACTCCATCATTGTGTTGATGTTGATATTAAAGGTTTCTTTGATAATGTTAATCACAGTAAACTTTTAAAACAAATGTGGTCATTAGGTATAAGGGATAAATCACTTCTTTCTTTAATTTCCAGGCTATTAAAAGCAGAGATTGAAGGAGAAGGTATTCCTTCAAAATTACTCCGCAAGGAGGCATCCTATCACCTTTACTTTCAAACATTGTATTGAATGAATTGGATTGGTGGATAAGTGACCAATGGGAAACGTTTGAAAGCAGATATACTTACTCTACAAATGGAAGTAAATATCAACATTTAAAGAAAACAGCTTTGAAAGAGTGCTTCATCGTCCGCTATGCGGACGATTTCAAGGTAATGTGCCGAACTAGGTCACACGCTACAAAAATGAACTACGCATTGAAAGACTTCTTGAGAAAAAGACTTCATTTGGAAACAAGTGAGGAGAAATCGAAGGTTATTAATCTAAAGAAAAACTCTTCCGAGTTTCTTGGATTTTCAATGAAAGTTGTAAGGAAAGGAAAAACAAGATTTGGTTACGTAGCAAGGTCCAATATGTCGAAAAAGGCTAAAGAAAATGCCTATCAAAAGATTAAGGAAGCTATAAAAGTAATCAAGAAAAAGCCTTGCATTCAGACAGTTTGGAATTTCAATACTGTCGTCATGGGAATCCAAAATTATTATTCGGTCGCTACTAACATCACTATCAATCTGAATGAGTTAAACGCTCATCTACGCAGAACGTTATATAATCAATTAAGGAACATTAGAACCGAGGCAAGTTTCCATGAAATGACTAAAACCTTACAGAAAAGATACAAGGGATATAAGGCAAAACTGTATATGATACAAAAAATGGTTTTTGTCCCCATCCACGCACAACGGTGGAGAAAGAGACTTGGATTCTCCCAAGTAATATGTAACTTTACTGCCGAAGGTAGAGCAAAAATTCATAATAGCTTAAAGGCTATTAATAAAGATATGCTTTCTTACATCATGAGAAATTACATTCCAAACAGATCCATTGAATATAATGACAATCGAATCAGTAAATTTATTGCTCAGTATGGCAAATGTGCGATATTAGGAGAAGAGTTAGGGATTCATGAATGGCATTGTCATCACATAAACCCTTATTATCTTTCGAAAGATGATAGTTATTCAAATTTAATTATTGTTCATAAAGCAATACATCAATTAATTCATCTAAAAGATAAAGTCAAAATAGAAACTCTTTTACAACTTTTAAAGCTTACTAGTAAGCAGAAAGAAAAAGTAAATAAGCTACGGTTAAGATGTCTAAATGAAATAATCTAACTTTGGAAAAACAGCACTCGTCTGCTTAATACATAGAACGAATAAATTGGATTAGTTGGAACGCCGTATGATTCGAAAGTTTCACGTACGGTGTGAACAGGGGGAAAAGGGAGCGATAACTTCAAACCCTTACCTATCTGTATTAAGAAGGGATATTAATGTCTTTAGACGAATATTGTTTTTTAGATACATATTGAAGGGGTGAAGGCGTGTGGAGGATATAATTAATGGATTAAACCACTGGATACAAACATTACCGAAGGTATATAACTCAATGTCAGAAACAGAAATATCAAATCGCCCATTACCAAATAAATGGTCCAAAAAAGAGATTTTAGGACATCTATGCGACTCTGCAATAAATAATATTAATAGGTTTATAAAGATTCAGTACGAAGAACAATCATTTGTTATCCAATCATATAATCAAAACCAATGGGTAATACTTCAGAATTATCAAGAAAGACCACTTGATGAGATATTAAACCTTTTTTTAGCATTAAATAAGCAAATCATTAATACTATATCGAATATTCCAAAAGAGAGATTATCGATTCTTTGTGATATAGGAAATAATCAACAAAAAACATTAGAGTGGATCGTAAAAGATTATCTAAAACATATGGAACATCATATTAACAACCAAATCCTTATTAAAAATAATGCCTAATATTTGATACTGCTTCTTTAACTAACGTGGGCAAGAGTTAAAGATTGGGATTGCTGCGGCGATCCCGTTTTCTTTTTGTGCTAACGAAGCAGGTTGAAGAATAGAAAGCATTAATCCATAGGACCATTTTGTTAGTTTTTGTTTAAAAAATTAGTAAAAGAGGCTGCAGGTATTAATGATTAGTTATGGGTAATATAAAAACATCGTATTACATCAAATGAGAGGATGTTAATAAGTGGAGAAAAAATTGTTAAACTTCCTACTAGCAGTCTGTATTGCTTCTTTTCCATTTTTATTCAAGGGACCAAAAATGAGAGAAAATCTTTTGATTTTTTTCTCAAAGGGCGTTATTGCTACTCTAATTGATGCTTATGTTGTTGGAAAACAAAAGCTTGAATATCCAGTTCGTCCTTTTCCGAAAATTTTTAAAACGAATATTATTTATGACATGTTATTTTTCCCAATTTTAAGTGTTATATGGGTGAAAATCTCGTATAATGATAATTTTGGTAAAATTTTATTAAAGAGTTTGATCTTTAGTGTACCAATGAGTGTTGGGCAATGGTTTATGGAAAAGAATACCGGTTTGTTTAAATGGAAAAAATGGTCATCTTTCCATACATTTGCCAGTATTAATATCACTTTGTTTACGATTAGAGGGTTCGTTGGCTTAATAAAAATATTAGATAAGTTAAAAGGTAAGCAAGTTATAACCGAATCTTAAAGATTGATACTATGAAGAAAACGTATAAGTTAGAAGCAATTCTCTGGAGTGTTGCTTTTCCAGTCTTTGGTCAACTGTTAAATGGTCACCTTATTAAAGGATTTTTGTTTATCATTTTAGAATTCACTATTAATGTGAACAGTTTGTTTAACCAAGCTATCATGTTTAGTTTTCTTGGGAAAATAAAAGTAGCTGCAGCAGTGGTGGATCACCAATGACTTATGTTTTATCCTTGTGTTTATATGTTTTGCTATGTATGATGCCTATAAATTTGCGGAAGGTGAAAATCCTCGCTTATCATTTGTTCCATTTGCTTTTGGAGCTTATTTTGTCAAAATAGGTCTTATGTACTCCCCAAACATCATTTTTGGTATATCATTTGGTCCTATTTGGCTTCCAATATTGTCTTTGATTCATGGATTAGGGGTTGGATTTATTATTCATCATATTTTAATAAAAATTTTTTCTAAAATTAAATTTAGAGGCAGACCTTACTAGTATTAAAATGACAAAGGGCAGGTCTTTTTGGAATCGCTTATGGTTCCTATGGCAACCCTTTTTAATAATGAAAATAAAAGATTGTGAAATAATGCACATAAACTAAAGGGTACATTTGTGGAACAAGAGGGTGCTGAGGCAGTCCTCTTTTTTTTTTTTTGCACTAGCGGGCAGTTTAGTTGAAAAAGCAAAGGATAATAAAAAAACTCGCTGTAGCGAGTTTTGCCCTTCATGTCCAACATGAAGCAAGATAGTTATTCAATTGTATTTTTCAATGCATTGTACATATTTGCTACGTGTTCATCGACTTTATCTCGTGACATGCGTAGTCGTTCCACTGAAGTACCATACCCAATTTCTTGTTTTCCCTCTTCTAATCCTTTAAAAATCCCATCTGCGAATTCATCTAACGGTTCTCCATGAGTATGCAACCCTGCTCCGCCTAAATCTGTATTCACTGCTGGAGGAGCAACTTCAATTACTTCTACAGATGAATCAGAAAGTTGGTGTCGTAGACTCATTGTAAATGAATGAAGTGCCGCTTTCGTTGCTGAATAGATCGGAGCAATGGCAAACGGAGTAAAAGCTAACCCAGATGTGACGTTAATGATAGTCGCTTCTTTTTTTGTAGCAAAAAATGGAGCAAATAGCATAGAAAGATGGAAAGGTGCTTCAATGTTTGTTGTGATTTCTTTATTGAAATAATTCCAATTGTTCTTCGCATCTGCTTTTAACACATTGAAACGTTGTTGAATCCCTGCGTTGTTCACTAACACATTCGCTTCTGGATAGTTCTCAGTTACCCAATCAAACAATGAAACACGCTCAGATTCAGTGCTCAAATCACATACATGGGTAATAAGGTCTGGGAATTTTTCTTTTGCATTTTGAAGTACATTTTCACGTCGTCCAGTAACGATGACTGTATTTCCAGTTTTTATAAAGCGTTCTGCGAAAGCTAATCCTATCCCAGCACTACCACCTGTAATAAGTATTGTATTTCCTGAAAGTTGCATTTTAGTTCCTCTTTTCCAATTATTTTCTTCACAATAATAAAATAAATTCATACCTTTTCTGGAATAGGGCGTTTGGTATAACGAGAAATTTTCAAGTCAATCCTTTTTAAAGATTCTCTCATTAATGAAATTTCATCTAGCACTGCCTGCTTGTGTTTCCTCATCATTTCAAGTCGGAGTTCAATGGTTCCTTCTCCACATATTACCCAATCAATATATTGCTTAATACCACTAATGGGCATGTGCGTATTTTTTAAACAAATAACTGTTCCAAGGAGTGAAATTTGATCTTCTGAAAATAACCGCCTACCTGCTTCATCACGCTCAATTAGTGGCAGTAGCCCCTTTTTTTCATAATAACGTAACGTTGATTCTGTAATATTGAATTTTGCTGCAGCTTCGCTAATTGAACAATATTTCATCTGGAGACCTCCAAATTTTATCTTTCCTTGTCGACAGGATTATGATACGACTTAAACCGTGGTTTAAGTCAACAAAAAAATTATAAAATATTTGATTCTGTACCAGTTAATGAATTAAGACATATGGTCACAAAAGGAATATCAAAGGAAAATAACATTTCTTTGAATAGAGATATAATGTTGACCAAAACAATTTAATAGTTAATAATTCCACAATAGAAACAAGAATGTGAAAAGGTGAACTTAAACTAACTTGTGCGAGAGTCAACAAGGAGTTGCGGCGGCAGATTCTTTCTTATTGAGCAAACGAAGCAGGTTAGCTGAAGAAGGATCTGTTGTATTGGTAATCAAATTTATAAAGAAAATTGATAAAGGGATAGGCTTTTTTATGCCGAATTTACAATACTCAAGTTCAGGTTTGAGAATAAAGTGAGATGAACAAATTAACGAAACAAACTTTAAATAAAAATTGCCTTTATGAAATAATTTCCATTAAAAAAAAATTCGAATATAATATTATTAGTAGAAAATTCGAAAAATTGTTAATAAGACTGATTCGGCGGGAGTGAATGAAAAATGTTGTGTTATGAATTTATTAATAATTATTTATCTGAATTAGAAAAAGAGAATAAGTTCTCTGGTGCTGTATTAGTAGCTAGAAATTTTAAAACTGAATTTAAAAAAGCTTATGGGTTATCCAATATTAGATTTGGAATTCCTAATTCTGAGGATACTATTTTTAATCTTGGATCAATGGGGAAAATGTTCACAGGGGTATTAATTGCTCAGCTTGAAGAAGAAGGAAAAATAAAATTTACTGATAAGGTTGAAAAGCATTTATCACATTTAAATTCAGAATTCGGTAAAATTACGATTCACCAATTATTGACCCATACATCGGGTCTCGATTCTTATTTTAATGAAGAGTTTGAAAAGTATAGTAATAGATTGAATACTCTAAATCAATTTTTTGATTTATTTAAAGATTCAAGCCTCTTATTTACACCTGGTGAGAAATTTCATTATAGTAATTCAGGTTATGTCATTTTAGGACTGATTATCGAAGCAATTACAAATGAAAACTATTATGACTATGTAAAAGAAAAAATCTTTATTAAAGCTGGAATGACGAATACAGATTTTTACGAAATGGATCAGGTTGTTCCTAATCTTGCTGATGGTTATACAGAAGTTAATTTCAATTTGGAACTTGAGCCAGATTTAATAAGAAATAACATTTTTATACAGGGTTTAAGAGGTTCTTCTGCAGGTGGTTGTTTTTCAACGATCAATGATTTATTAAAGTTTGCAGAAGCATTAGAAAATAATGTATTTATTTCAAGTAGTACATTAGATAAGATAACTGATGGAAAGATTAGTTTGAAGGAGGAGACAAATGTATCTATAAAGTATGGTTATGGATTTTTTGATAGAGTATTAGACGGGATTCGCCATTATAGTCATGGGGGAGATCTTCCTGGAGCACATACAGATTTTCGATACTATCCTGAAGAAAAAATCTTAATAGTTGTTCTTTCTAATAATGATATAATGTCTGGAAAGCCAAGAGTAGAGAAAGTCATTGAGGAAAATATTTTTAAAAAATACTCATTCTAAATTAAATTTTAACATTAATATCAATTGGCAAGTATGTGTAAAATGGTACCATACTTGACTTTTTTCGACTTTCGAATGGGATACATTATTCAATATTATTAATTACATGTGATATATTTTAATATTGGGATAATCATCTAGAGTTAGAACTTGACGGTGATACACTTGAAATTACAGTAAAAGACACCGATAGTTAAGATTAATTGGTTCATTCTAAAAAAACGATTGTGAAATATTGTACTCACACTAACGGGGAGCTTTAATAAAAATCTAAGCTATAAGACTGAGTAGCAACCAGTCGTGATAAAAATGATTATTGAAATCGACGGTTATTTCTTTCAAGTTCTTCTTACGGGGAAAAAGTGTTCCAAACAACAGTTAAAGCAAAAATATCAACAATCCATAGAATTAACGAATGATATAAAAGACCTTCATAATGTGTTTTGCAGGCTTCATAATTTTGAACAAATTCCTTATGATTGCGATATAAAGGTCGAATTTGTTATTGATACCGATACAGATAGAATTTATTCACCTTCTTATTAAGCTAACATGTGTAAGAGTTGAAGTTCTGCTACCAATTAAGATGGCTTTTTTCTTTCTTGAACTAACGGAACAGGTTAGCTTAAGAAGGAATCGATGATGTACACCTCGATCAAAATTGAAGGCACTACATATAAAGGGAGAGATGAGATTGAAATACAGTGAATATAATAACCCAAATAATTGGATTGGCGGTTTCTATGAACTTTCAATTGAGTTTCACCCTGTCGGAGATAACGAGAGATTAAACCAAGCACTTATGGCAATTCAAAGTTTTAAATTATTTAAGGGGATTTGGAGGGAACGACAGGACTTTCAAGCTGGTAGTATTTCATTACCTATAAACATTGATAATGACAGTGTAATTCAATTTTATGGAACTTTAATAATGAATGATGGAAATACCTTACCGTGCTTGATTTCGATAATAAGAATCAAGGGTGAATCTGATTGGTTAGATGTATCAATACCACAGGCTTCTTTCGAAAAGTTTTACCCTTATAAATACCCGCTTACAAAAGAACTCAACCCTTGGTTAGTTAGAGTTGATGAGATTTTTATAGGATTAGCTGAAACAATCTTTAACCATTCCTCCTTTGAATTAGCTATGATTGGGGAAGAAATTTCAGGTAGCACCAACCAAGGACAAATTGCTCTTGAAGATGTAGGAAAAATAATTTGTATTCTTCCTACTCATTTACAAAAACGTCTTGGGATCAAAGAAAAAGGGATAGAACTAACAAACCAATTAAGATTATTCTGTTAGGACATTTCAAAGGCTCAGATAAAAGATTTTGTCTTTCATTCCCAAGAAGAGTAGCCCCAAGCCTCCTATTTATTAAATTTATTAATCGCTACCTAGACCAAAATCATGCAAATACTGTAAAATAAAAATATTAAGATAATTTGTCGGAAATTGTACAGAACAAGTTCGGTTGTAAATATACCTAACAAAGGTTCATGCCAATGGAATGGAGCACAAGCGATGTTAAAGGAACAAACGAGGTATTCTCGACTTGCAAACATAACTAAATTAATAAATACCAAGCTTGAATTACGAGATGTATTGGAGCAAGTAACAACAGCCATCTCGGAGGAAATCGTTCAATGTGATGCGGTTGGTATTTATTTACCACAAGAGGATGGTACCTATAGAGGATATGTTGGGAAACCAGAGTTCATCAACGACTGGTCATTAGATATGCATGTGATTGATACAGAAATCGATTTACTGGCAAAAGAAGTCATTGAAACTCAAAAATCCATCTACATACCCGATACCTTAAAGGATCATCGCCCGGATTCTAATGCGGTAACAGCATTCAAAATTAACTCGTTATTAGTGCTTCCTATTTCTTTTGAACAGGAGTTATTCGGCCTCGTTTTCCTTTTTGATGTGGGGATACCCATGAATTTAACAGAGTCAGAGATTCAAACCGTGGAGTCCTATGTAAATATGGCAGCCGTGGCCATTCGAAATGCGCTTAACTTAGCCGAAAAAGAAAAGCTAATTTCTGAAAAGCAGCTATTGCTCGATGTCACGCGTGAACTCTCCATGTGTTTGTCCATGGAAGAAAGCTTGGAGACCTGTTTCCGCTACTTAAAAAGGGTTTTAAATAACGACCATATCGGGGTCCACCTAATAGGTCCGACAGGTGATGGAACTGTAAGGCAATGGAAGGCAAGTAACAGGACTGAGGTAAGCTGGGAAAAGGCCTTCGAGAAAATGGGGCCCTGTAGTGATCAAGTACTTGAGACGGTTATGAAAACAAAAAATGCTATCTTGATCCCTGATGCACCGGCTGATGAAAGGCTAAACCAAGAAATTTGCCGGCAGTTTTCCATAAGAGGACTGTTTATGATTCCACTTGTATCAATGAGTGAGGTGCTAGGGATTATAGGTGTGGCTCATACCGGAAATAATCCTCTAGTTTACACGGAATCACAACTCCAGCTGGCCCAATCGATTGTAGATGCTACTGCTTCTACCTTCTCAAGCCTTCTATATATGAATAAGCTCGAGAACATGATCGAAGCACAGAATAAAGAACTAGCCATTGCTAATGAGAGAAATCATAATGTATTAGAAAGTATTACTGATGGATTCATTGTATTAAGCAAGGAATGGAAATATATTTATATCAATAAATATCAGCATCTTCCATTAAATAAAACAGCTGAGGATATTTTAGGAAAGGTCATTTGGGAGGAATTCCCTAGATATAAGAATACTGACTTCTACAGGGAGTTTCATAGAGTAATGTCAGATCGCTTACCAGTTCATTTTGAAACAAGTGCAGTCTATACGGATAAATGGTTTGACGTGGTAGTCTACCCATATGGTGATGGCATCTGTAGTTTGATTAAGGACATTTCGGAGAAAAAGAGATACGAGAGGGAGTTCAAACGATTATCAGGTCTTGATTTAATTGGGCAAATGGCAGCAGGAATCAGTCATGAAATTCGAAACCCAATGACAACCGTCCGAGGCTTCTTGCAGATTTTACAAAAAGAAGAAAAATTTGACCGTTATCAGCAGTATTTACATATCATGATTGACGAACTGGACCGAGCGAACAATATCATTTCAGAATTCCTGTCGATGAGTAATACCAGGTCATCTGATTTACAGAAGTTAAATCTAAATACTATCCTCCATGATATGACTCCATTAATCCAGGTGGATGCGTTCAATCAAAATAAATACGTAGAGATTGATACGAAGGACATACCGGAATTATTGTTAAATCGGGATGAAACTCGGCAGCTAATTATTAATCTCTATCGAAATGGGTTGGAGGCAATGAATGAAGGAAAGGTACTCACGATTAAAACCTATATGGAAGATGATTGTGTTGTTCTTGCCATTCAGGATCAAGGCGAAGGGATTAAGCCAGAAGTAATGGAGAAATTAGGTACACCGTTTTTCACGACTAAGGATAAGGGAACGGGCTTGGGATTAGGGGTTTGCTATGCGATTGCGGCCCGTCATAATGCAAAGATTGATATTCAAACTGGACCAGAGGGGACTACTATCTTTGTTAGATACAAAGAGTAAAAGGTGGCGAGGAATTCCTCGCCACCTTTAAATAGCAAAATTGAAGGGAACTTCTTTTTCGTAAAGGTTATACAGTGGTACTGTTTGTAAACAGGGAGTGATAGATGTGGTAATTCAATCAAATATGTCCCCAAAAGCCATTATTCAAGTTTGGGAAAATACAGTAGTTACATTTTAAAAATACAACGTTACAATCTCCAATAAAACATTGGAGGAACTGATAAACGAGTCTGTTCTTCCAGAGTTACTATTGGAATTAAACTCTACTGTAGGAAGTTCAAGTGCGACTTGTATAGTAGGCGGTTGACAAATGCCATCAAATAAGGAGTAGGCTACTTCTTAAGACCTAAAATAAATGTCAAAAGAGCACCGAAAAACGGTAACGGGTTCCGTTTCCTATCGCAAACATTAAAAATGTAAGTTAAAATGCGTGTCAATTTGCATATGAAAATGATACGCTTTTTTCATTGGTTTAAACCCATTTGTGGGGAAATTATATGGAAATTTGTATAGGAAATTGCACCGCAAATTGTAGGGGTAAAATGGCTGTTGTACCCCTACAATTTTACCCTCAATTTTATAGGCAAATTATCTTACAAAAAATGCTAAGAAATCACTTCATAATTGGATATATATGTTAAGATGAAATAAAGTTTTTGAAAAAATGTACTCACGCTAAACCAGCTAATAGTTTGTCAATATTTTTCATTAAAAACTTTAAATATCTCATGCTATACTAAAAATGTGCATGCCAAATAACCCTCAGTTAGTCTAATTTTGGAAGGTTTTGTGATATTTAGTTAGATTTAGGTTCTAAGCTATATCTTGGAAAGTAGTTTTGTTCTTTAAAAGGGCAAATATCCAATGTAAGAGCTTATTTACACATGCTATTACAGCTACTTTAAAAGGCTTTCCTTCTTCACGTTTCTTGTCGTAAAACTCTCGCATTCTTTTGTTTCGTGGGATGATTTCATCAGTTGTTTTCTTTTTACGACAATCACGAATGGCACAACGAACCGCCATATACAAGGCATGTCTAAGTCTACTAGATCCTCTTTTATTCGATTTTTAGTAGCAGAAAATTTACCAGATTCAAAAACACTTGGATCGACTCCAGCGAATGCTACAAGCTTTTTTGGGTCATTAAATCGATCTATTTCCCCAATTTCAGAAATGATTGTTGCAGCGATCTTTTCTCCGATACCAGGGATAGATTTGATGATATTATATTCTTCAATTTCTTTAGCGAGGGCATCTATCTCCGACTCTAACTTTGATAGATGCTCTTTATACTGAAGAATCATGTTTAAATGCATACCAAGGCTTAAAATATGACTCTGATAAACTATCTTTTCAAAAGGGTTACGGGCTGCCGCAGCTTTAAGTTTAATCGCTCTTTCTTTTGCCCACCTGATTGATCGACTTTTACATAATTCATTTATTTTGTCTGTAATTGTTTCTTCACTAGCCTTCATAATGTCTTCTGAAGAGGGAAACTCTGAAAGAGTTAAGAGCGACACCACAGAATATAAATCTCCAAAGACCCCCTATATATTCAGGGAAAACTTGTTCAAGCACTGCCTGAAATTGAAGTTTTGTTTGTATCATCACGCCAGTTATATTTTCATGTTGTCTTGTGAGATTACGAAGGTTCAATAACAGAACACCACGCTTTTTATAAGGTTCTAATTCCTCTTTATAGAACAACTCACAGAGGAGGTAGGCAGCAATGGCATCAGTTTTTACTTTTCTTAAACTTGATCCTCTTGCCTTATATGAGATCAAAGGATTAATGATAATAAAGCCATCCATTTTATAGGATGCAATTAATATTGCAAAAATCAATAATAAAAAAGCACCAAAACTGATACCCATTAACGGCCATAGATATATTCCTTCTATGCCCTTTGAAAAAGGAAATCCAATTATGTCTGTATGGCTGACTGATATTATATATTATGGTGAAATCTATTGGACTATTTTTTAGTAGAATTCCGCTTTAAGAAACAACAAGAAATTGATTTTCAAAATATAAAGGAAATCCCTTTTTGGTATGAAATAATTATGAGCTTTTAACATTTTCTTTCTTATTTTATTAAAGAGGGGGCTAGAGATAAAAAGATGGGACTACTCCAATTATAGCTACATCGGTCCCTATTTTCTTGTTGAACAAACGGCCAGGATAGTAGAAAAAAGATAATAGTTATAGTGAAAGTAAGAAAATTCGGGAAATTAAATACAAAAATCCAAATGTTAAAATATAGTAAATTAATACATAGGAGGGGTTTAATGATGGGAGTCGAGGATTTAATATTTCATTTTGGTCCTATTTTTATCGGGATCATATTTGTTATAGTGATATCTACTATTTTGGTAACACTTATTAAGAGTATTACACAATGGAATAAGGATAACCACTCTCCAAAATTAAAGGTACAAGGTAAAATGGTTGCAAAAAGGACAACTGTACAAGGAGGAGAGGAACACAGGGCCTATAGCGATTACTTTGTTACTTTCGAAGTAGAAAGTGGGGATAGGATGGAAATGAAGGTGAATGATACAGAATACGGTATGCTTGTTGAAGGGAATTATGGAGAGCTTGCATTTCATGGTTCAAGATACTTAAGTTTTATTAGGACTGATAAAAACATAGGATCCATAATAGAAACTAGTTGTCCTTTAAACAATTGTAAGTTGGTTAGTGGTAAAGAAAAATCTTCTTAAGCTAATGGGTGCTTACTTAAAGAACGATATAATACTTATGATATTTTTTTAAAGTCTATTCAAGGGGAACAATATGATTCAGATACTGAATAAAACAGATAGCTTGGTCATTGTAATTCACGAAATTTACGGCATTAATCAACATATGGAGAGTATATGTGAAAAATTATCATTACAGGGCTTTGATGTTATTTGTCCTAATTTACTAGAACGTGAACAACCATTTGATTATGCAGAAGAGAAAGTTGCCTATCAAAATTTTATGGAGAATGTGGGTTTCTCTAATGCTGTACAAAAAATAAAAGATATTTTATTAACTTTTAAAAATGAATACCAAAAGATATATATTATTGGATTTAGTGTTGGGGCAACTGTTGCTTGGTTGTGTAGTGAAGAAGATTATCTCAATGGGATAGTTGGATATTATGGTTCGAGAATTCGAAATTACATAGAAGTAGTCCCGTTAATCCCTACAATTTTATTCTTTCCACAAGAAGAACAGTCCTTCTTAGTTGATGAGTTAATTTCAATTCTAGATAAAAGAAATATAGAAATACATAAATTGAATGGGAAACACGGATTTAGTGATCCCTATTCTCTTAATTTTAATACAAAATCAGCACAAGAAGCTTTAAATAAAATGCTTACCTTTATGAAGAGATATTAATTGATAAACAGGGGCGTTGATCGAAGAAGGATTAACGCTTATTTTATGAATTAACGCATATTATTGCGGAAATTCCCCAACAACAGTTGGTTTAGTGGAGGAGAATTCGACCGCATCCATTATTAAATAATTGGGCCATTTAATTGAATAACACTTTAAAGAAAATTGGATATATATGTTAGAGTTTAGAAGAGATTGTGAAGTTTTGTACTTAAAGTAACGGGGCAGGATTGTTTAAGAACTTAAAAAAATATGTAATGTAGCGTTAAATTAAATATATAAGAGGTGTATGAGATGTTTATAAAACAGCCATTTGACGAATTTTTAGGTTTGAAATACGAAAAGCTTGATGATAATAATTTGCAAATTATATTGCCAGTTCAGGACCTATTCATTAATAGTGCAGGGGTTATACATGGTGGTATCATTTCTTCATTGGCTGATGTAGCCGTATCAAACTTGTTACCAGCAAATGAAGATGGTATACAACAAGCTGTAACCGTTGATTTAAATGTTTCTTTTTTGAAACCCGCTACTGGTACATACTTGATGGCAAATGCCAAAATTGAAAAACAGGGCAAAACTTTAATTCATACGGAGTGTTCGATTTATAACAATAAACAAGAAATTGTAGCTAAATCTAAAGCAATCCTATTTCGCACAAACCTAAAGTAAGCTCACAAGAATCCCAAGAGGGCTTTTATCGTTTCGAGGATAAATACACCCGCTAAACATTAAAAAGAGCAGGACAGGGGCTTTTTCGGCTAACAGGTGCAAGAGTTTAAGAAGGATCGTAAATGCTGCGGTCCTTTTTTCTTATTGAAGTAATGGTGCAGTTTAGTTGTGCGAAATGTTCCTAGTTTAAATGGAGGATGGTTACATCACTCTGGTAAAGGCAAGGCAGTTCCTTCAGAACTGAAGGGTTATATCGAAGAATCAAATGATAGGGTAACGCCTTGAAGGGTTCTCTCTTAGTCGAATAGCACTAGATTTAGTAAGAATGAAAGTGTTATAAGCTCGGCGAAAAGGCGTGAGAATTTACCGTAACCGGTTAAGCTGACGAAAGCCTACCCGATGGGGTGGTGTAAATCATGATGCTTGAGTTGAATGAATATGGTGAGAATGCAAATAAACCTAAAAGAAAAGGTTAAGCTGACGAACTTCTGAATGTACGGGTCTATACCTGCGATACATAGAAATGTGTATATCACCAAATTGTGAGGTTAGATGTGGATGAGTAAAACTAGCTAATATGAAAATCCATGATACGTTACAGGCGTATGAATGCTAACAGGCTTACAGGAAGCACCTAAGTTCATTCTATAATAGATATAATTCAACGTTGTAAGCTGATAACGTGGAGGGCTTACTCCCGAAGAAGCGTTGGCAAGGAAAGCAATAATGACATTAGTTATTGTATAACTTGTCTTTATGTCAGTGAAAGTGGTGGTACAGTACCAATGAAAGGTCTAATCAGCCTAGAGGGATAGCCACTAGACTAATGAAGAATCATTTAATCATGCAAGGCAAATCTTTATCGGTTAATAAGGTTCTTGTGAGACTAATAGAGGTTCACCTCCTACGGGAGGCACCGACTTATTAAAACGGAAGAATTGAGACACGGAAGGGGCAAGAATTTCTGAAGTGTTGATGATTATATCGAATTGGATTAGTTGGAACGCCGTATGAGGTGAAAGTCTCATGTACGGTGTGAACGGGGGGAAAAGGTGGCGATAACTTCAAAACCTTACCTATCTGTATAAAGAAGCCAGTCCTATTCTGGGATCAGACTAAAAACAGAAAAAGGACTTAGCAACTACAAAACACTAAGTCCTTATCGCTAATGAGCCGAATATTTTTTAATATTTTTGTCTCTATTTCCAAATATCCATTTGGAAGAAATTTCTTTTGATATCCACCTAATACACCGGTGTAAAATAACCTAAATAATTTGGGTTGTTTCCTTTGACAATATTTTCATAATGAAAACGGATATTTTTAGTAATAGTTCCTTCACTACCTTTTCCAATAATCCTGTTATCAATATTTATTATCGGTTTAATACCTATAGCTGTGCCAGTAAAAAATACTTCATCAGCACTGTATAGTTCAGTTCTTGACAGACTTTGTTCCAGAACAGGCAATTGAAATTCATTTTTAGCCATTTGTATGACAGTATCACGCGTAATTCCTGCTAGTATATTATCGGATATTGGCGGGGTAATCAGTTTGTTATTTTTTACAATAAAAATGTTTTCGCCTGGTCCCTCACTTACATTCCCCTTATCATTCAAAAAAATAGCTTCATCAAAACCATTTAAATTTGCTTCTGAAGTAGCTAATCCAGAATTTAAATAGTTTCCCGTTGATTTTGCCTGTGGTGGAATCATATTATTACCAGTACGATTCCATGAAGAAACACCAACCTTTAAAGCTGGCTTAGGCATATATTCTAATTCTGTGCTATAAATGCTTACCCTATTATAGGGATCTAATAAGTCAGGACGAAGCATATTTGCCCCTTTAAAGCATATAGGTCGTATATAGACATCTTCGCGGACATTATTTTTTCTTAATAATTGAATTGTCCAATGAATTAATTCTATTGTTGAATACGGAATGTGGATATGAAGAGAATTACCAGAGGCATGGAACCGTCTATAATGGTCGTAGATTCGGAAAATAAACAATTGGTTTAAACTTTCATTCCAAAAAGCTCTAATTCCCTCGAAGCATCCTAAACCATAATTTAATCCTTTATTTCTTATGCTAACCGAAACCTTTGATTCTTCTATAATTTCCCCTTGATCAAAAACATACCTCATTTATTCTCCCACCAATAACATGATATTTACTTCAAATTTATAATCTAAAATCCAAATTTATTACTAAAATAAGTACAGGAATTCTATTAACTGCACCTAAACCTTATTTTGCTACAGAGAACGGAGTTTATAATATTTCGGATTCTCAACCGTGCAAGAATTGAAAATCCAGCTGCTATTTTGGTGGCTGTTTTTATTAAACTAAAGTAAGCAGGTTAGTGAAAGAAGGAGTCTATCAATCATTAGAGAATAATTAAGATAACATAGTTTTTTGGGGGATACATAGTGAGAAATAATGCTACCTTTTTAAAAAGTGTAAATACTTTAGTACAAATGCACGAAAATGGACTTTTAGGCGGCGAAATAATGCCTGAAGATGTTTTGTTTGGTGTTGTTACAGAAGAAGAAATGATGAATGTTTTAACATTGGCAATGGCGTTAAATTATCAGCGAAATTCATACACGTTATGGGAATCTGTTGTAAAAGCGTATCAAGATTCAAATACCAAATGGATTTTTGAACCGACTCTTGCAGCTAATAGCAATATAGAGCAACTTCGAGAAGCATTACTTCTTCATCGTGTAGGATTGCAACCAAACCGCCATCCTGAAATTTGGAAACGTGTAGCCAAAGGGATTGTGGAATCTTCGGAAAAAGGAGATGTGCAAGGATTGGTTGAGTTTGTTCAATCTGACATCGCTCCTCTAAAGGCAATGATGCAAGGAACAAGAAAATCAGATTTTCCTTATCTCTCTGGACCTAAAATTTTTAATTATTGGTTATATGTTTTGGAAAGTTATACAAACGTTTCGTGGAAATCTCGTGAATTAATCACCATTGCACCAGATACACACATTTTAAAAGCTACGGTTAAATTAGGTTTATGTACAGAAGAAGTTTTAAATGGTGGAGCAGATGATAGACAAGCGGTTGCTACTGCTTGGGAAACTGCACTAGCTGGAAGTGGATTAGCACCAATTGATGTACATACTCCATTATGGTTATGGAGCCGAGCTGGATTTCCACCACTTCTTGCATCATAACCTTTTTGCTCAACTAATGGTTGCGATTCTTAATATTGAGGAATCGCATTTTCTTATTGAAGTAACGGTAGCAGGTGTGCGGCCGAGCCTAGGTCGTATCATATAGCGGGTGGGATTCCCGCCGAGTAAGAACTAGCCATTCGCTCGTAGCGAGTCTTGGAGGACTATAGGTAACTTTGGTCTTTAAGCGTAGACAGTTAGGTGGCGGGCCGAAAGCCAAATGGTTGAAGGGATTGAGCTCCATAAACGTTAGTAAACCGAGAGGGCTGATGACTTACCTGCGTGCAGAAAGCAACATTTTATCCTTCGTCAAAGGCGAGAAGGATAAAACCTCTCTGGAGTCAGAGACCTTGGCACGTTACACATTGATATGATACGGCAACTCGGGAGACCCTACCGGTCTCTTCTACTTTATAGAAGAGTATGGCCTACAAGCGATAACAAGCAAGGAAACCAAATGCCGTGTAGGGAGTCGGATAGCAGCGTAGTACCTATGAAGTTGGGTAATGCCGATGGAGGAAAGGCTAGCTACCAGTTATCACCCTTACTAGGGACACATTTACTACACACAGAGGTAGGTATAATAAATGGAAACAAAACTACTAAGGATAGCAGAATTAGCAAAATCTGATCCTAAAATGAAATTCACATCACTTGCACACTTATTAAATGAGCAATCGCTAACACAGTGTCATCATGAACTATCTAATAAAAAGGCGACTGGTATTAACGGAACGACTAAAGAACAATACAGCGAACACATGGAAGAAAACATAAAGGATTTAGTAAGTAGGCTTAAAAGCAAAAGTTATCGCCCTGTTCCAGTAAGAAGAATGTATATCCCAAAACTCAATTCAAACAAGAAAAGACCTTTGGGGATACCTGAACATGAAGATAAAATTGTACAAAAGGGTATTACCAAAATACTAAATACCATTTATGAAAATGATTTCCTAGATTGTTCATTTGGGTTCCGCCCTAATCGAAACTGCCATGATGCGCTGAAAATACTGAACCATTATATTGAAAAGAGGTCAGTTAGTTATGTAGTGGATGTGGATATCAAAAGTTTCTTTGACAACGTGGACCACAAATGGATGATAGAATTCTTAAAACTCCGAATCGCTGACCCTAACCTTCTGAGAATAATCAACAGGTTTCTTAAAGGTGGATACATGGAGGAAGGTAAGAAATTCAAGACAGACAATGGTACACCGCAAGGTGGAGTGATATCTCCGATATTAGCCAATGTCTATCTACATTACGTTCTTGATTTATGGTTTGAAAAAGTGGTTAGGAAACAATGTAAAGGCCAGGCATATATAGTAAGATACGCAGATGATTTTGTTTGTTGTTTTCAGAATAAAAGTGAAGCCGAGCAATTCTTCCATTCATTAAAGCTTCGATTAAAGAAGTTTAATTTGGAAATAGCCGAGGATAAAACTAAAATTATTCCCTTTGGGAGGTTTGCAGAAAATAATGCAAAGCGAGAGGGGAATAGTAAACCAGCTACCTTTGATTTCCTTGGGTTTACCCACTATAGCGGAAAAAGCAAACAAGGGAAATTTCGAGTAAAACGGAAATCTAGCAGGAAGAAAGTCCAAGGCAAACTAAGAGAGACTAAAGAATGGCTGAAGACTAATAGAAATAAAGATATTCATGCGATAATGGATAGATTTAGACGCTCACTTATAGGCTATTACAACTATTATTGCATCACAGATAATACCCAAACTGTTAACAACTTCAAAGAGAAAATCGAGTATTTACTATTTAAATGGCTAAACAGAAGAAGCCAAAGGAAGTCCTTTACTTGGGATAAATTTAGGCTCTTCCTTAATAAATATCCACTACCTTCACCAAGAATCAAAGTGAATATTTATGATTTAAGAAAAGAGATAAGCTATATTCTGTAAATGATAACTAGGAAGAGCCGTGTGCGTTAATAGCGCAAGCACGGTTCTGTGAGGGGGGAGGAGTACAATTTACCGTAAGGTAGGAAGGCTCCCTTCTACTCGACTAATTCAATAATCTGAAGGAAAAAGGTATATAGAAAGGGAACTATTTGATTTACCAGATTAAATAAAGGAGAGAAGGCTATGAGTAAATCATTTATTGAACAAGTACATTATATTAGAATTCCTGTAAAAGATTTAGAACTGTCTGCACAATGGTATAGAGATGTATTAGGGCTCCAGTTACTAAACATTACTGAGGAACTTGCAATTATAAAAGTAAAAAAAGGACCTTTCCTACTTATCTTAGTTCCTACCGAAGATGAAACATTTGCACATTTTACAATTGATAATGATCAAGAATTTAGCATTGGCTTTACAAGTCCAGAATTATCTAAATTTCATCAACACTTAATTGATAATCAAGTTAAGGTCGAGGATATAAAAGAAGATAATGGTCATGCCTTTTTCCACTTTTATGACCCAAATGGTAATAAACTTCAAGTACACTGGTAAGATTATAATAAATAAATTACCTTATTCAACAAACGGGTGCAAGAGTTAAAGAAAGTGATCGCTTTGGCGGTCATTTTTTTGTTGAACTCCCATGAAAATAAAAACTGAAAAAAGGCATAAAAAATAGACCCAGAAAAACCAGTTTTTAAAAAAAGGCTGAGCCTCTTGAAGGAACGTATATAAGATTGGCTGGTAAATCGAGTTGTGAAACCTTTCTATTAAAATGAAATCAGTTAAAGCTGGCGCAACAACCAGAAAAAGGATTAATCTCCCATGAGTGCTACCCCTAAAGGGTGCGACAGTCGGTGGTACACCGTGGTCGTTGGAGTCAGACTAACGGATGGGCTCAAAGGCACCATAGTTCAAAGACCTTCTTCGCCAGCATTAAAACAGTATAGACGGTCTTAGCCATTTTCATTCTCTGTGGTGCAGTGTCGATTTCGCGCTGCATGAATGGCTAACGGGCAGATTAGTTAAACAACAATATCATTAAATAGAGGATTTTTAGCTTTCGTAAAGAAAGAGTAAATAATAAGTAGTGAGCGGATGAAGAAAATTTGGAAGCAAGTAACTATATCATTCAGATAAAACCTTGGGAGGATAATGACCTTGATTTACTTTTTCTTATAAACGCTCCAGAAATGATGCAGCATCTTGGAGGTCCAGAGAGTAAAGAGCAGATTTTAAATCGACATAAACGATATCTTCAGCTTGGTAATAGAGGACGTATGTTCAGCATTAAATTGTTACCAGAATTAGAACCAGAACGTTCTGTGGGTTATTGGCAAACTACTTGGAATAATGAAAGTGTATATGAAACTGGATGGAGCGTTCTACCCTTATATCAAGGGAAAGGAATAGCTACAAAAGCGGTAAAGTTAGCAATTGAAGAAGCATCTAGTGAGAACAAATATAAATACATCCACGCATTCCCATCAATTGATAATCCTGCTTCTAATGCAATTTGTAGGAAGCTTGACTTTCAGTTTATCTCTGAATGCGAATTTGAATATCCTCCAGGAAGCTTTATGGGGTGCAATAATTGGCGTTATAACTTAATTGGACAATAGCTAATTTTTCAGTTCTTAATTTTTAAAAAAGTTTGTGAAGAAATGTACTTAAGCTAACGGGGGCATTAGCGAAAGAGCGAGGCTGTCTTTTTGAGAGCTTTTCTTATTGAAGTAACGGGCAGTTTTGTTGAAGAAGGAATTGTTCCATCCAATGTAGAGCTTGAATGTTGGGATTGTACAAAATTAAGAGGGTATTCAACAATACAATAAGAAAAAAGACTAGCTTTTTGATTTTTTAGCTAGTCTTTAAATTAACCTGATTTTCATGGTGTTGTTGAACCTAATTAGGACTTGATTCATGCCCTGAAGAACTTTCTTAAAGATCCTCTGATTCATCGTCAACTTGGTTAGGGTCTTGCCCAATGCCGCTTCGCCTAACCGTCAAAAATTAGGCTCTTTTCGTAAACTTTGTTGCTATTTGAACCTTTTTCTATCCAATGCACTATTTCACAGCTATCTTTTGGTTGGCCGCTTATGAAAAGATGCCCTGAGGTTAGATTAAATTTTAAAAAAAGAGTTGAATGTTATCGATTTGTATATTATTATCATTATTGATAATAAATTTTTATTTTTTGTATTTTTATTATCATTTTTGATAATGATAATAAAAAACCGAATGTTGGAGATGAATCGTATGCAAAATTCTAAAATAAAATTAATTCTGCATCCTGTTCGGATGCGGATTACTCAGTCACTAATGAATGGTAAACAACTAAATGTACAACAAATAGCAGAACGACTTAAAGATGTTCCGCAAGCTACATTATATCGGCATTTAAATAAACTTCACGATGCAAATGTAATTGAAGTTGTTCAAGAAAATCAAATACGAGGGACGGTGGAAAAAGTATATGGATTGAAAGAACATACAATATCTTCAAACGAAGAGCTAAAAAGTCTAACAAAAGATCAGCATTTAGAATTATTTTTAACCTATACAACACAATTGCTTGGTTTATATGAGAGCTACTTGAATAAAGGTGATGTTGATCTTGTAAGGGATGGTGTAAGTTATCGAGTAGCGAATCTTTACCTCTCGGATGATGAGAATTTAGAGCTAGTTAGAACCATCGCAACATCCATACAAAAAGCTATGGAAAACAAACCGTCACCTGAAAGGAAAGCAAGATATTTTGCTAACATTGTTATACCTGAGTCACCAAAAAGGAGTGTTTAATAATGGAGAGAGAAATGAAGATAAATATTGAAAATCCAATATATGGATCTTTAACAATGCCTAACGAGGGAGGGGTTTATCCTGCAATTTTAATAATATCAGGTTCAGGCCCTCTTGATAGAGATGGAAATGTTAAAAAAGGAAAAATTACCACAAACCTTTACAAAGAACTCGCCCATTTCATGACTGATTTAGGTTTTGTTACATTGCGATATGATAAAAGAGGAACGGGAAAACGAGAAGGAGATTGGCTGGCAGCAGGCTTTTCAGATTTAGTAGAGGATGCAAAGAAATCGATAGAATTTCTCCAATCACATCCCAACGTGGATAAAGAAAAGATTATTGTATGTGGCCACAGTGAAGGAACGATTATTGCAACAAAGTTAGCTGAATCCATAAACCTGGCAGGCATCATGTTGTTATCTGGGGGTGTTGATAATTTAATAGAAGCTGTTGAAAAACAACGCCAGTTTAGTTATAAAGAATTATTTGCTACACCAGGAATCATGGGCTGGTTATACAGAAAATTAAAAGTGGATGTAAAAGGGGAAAAACAAGTCAATAGTTTTATGGAAAAGGTGATGAAGTCTGATAAGGACGTTATTAAAGTACAGCTTTTCTTTAAACAACCTGCTAAATGGTACCGTGAGCATAATTCCTTTAACACAAGAGAGGCATTAAAAAGAGTAACATGTCCTGTTATTGCTATTCAGGGTGATAAGGATGCGTTAGTTGATAATGAGGTTTTAAAAGAGCTCCCCAATCTAGTTCAAGGTAAAAGCGAGTTTCATATTATACCGAATATGGAGCACGGACTCCGTGTTCAGTCGGAACCGAAAACGGTTTTAAAAATGAGAAAATTCTTCAAAGAAATATTAAAGCGTCCACTTCATGAAGAAGGACTTATGGAAATCTCTACTTGGTTAGTGGCAAATTATAAAAATGAAGAATCAATGAATGAGGAGAAAGCTGTCTTGTGAAATTTAGAACGCCTTTTTTAAAGGCGTTCCTTATATTAGACTATTTTCGCATAGAATGTTTCTTTTCACGTTCGTTTGAATACGGGTAATCCGAACATTAGGCGTTTAAATCTTTGCTTGGAAACTTGGATTTGGATTACCAGCCGTATGGACTGCCATTGCAGCCGATAATGCATTTAGGTCAGGATTATTTGCATGGTATCCCAAACAGAAAAAAATAATATGAGATTTGGCTTAATGTATATTAAAAAATCAACTAAACGCAAGATTGTGAAATAATACACTTAAACAAACGGGGTCCTTTACTTTAAGTTCAAGCAGCCAAAATTAGCTCTTTTTTTCTTTGCCATTCTGACATAAAGAATGGCAATAAATGATTATATGAAAAAAGTTGGTGAACAGTATGGAAAATGATTTTGTCCTTTTAAATATATGTTCTACTCCTGAATGGAAACATATTTTCAGTTCGATTCTTAGCCATTGCGACCAGTTTGAAGTTGTATTCCCCGATGGAGAATTTGATACAGAAAATCCCTTAATGGGTGGAAAGTTCGAATTTGAAAAGTTAGAAGGGACTTTTGTTAAACCCTGGGATGGAATGGAAAACAGTATAAGTATTTTGGGAGAGCTGACCAGTCTTTCAAGGAGGATATTTTACAAACTAGAGGAACCCTCTTTTGAAGGGCTTAAACCCGAAGTGTGGTGTTTCAAGTTATTTAAAAATAGAACCTTATTTCTATCTGTTGAGGATTTCTCTGTTTGCCTTTTGGAAAAAAATCAGGAAGTGATTTCGTTATTAGTAGATAAAGGTATAAGCATTGAAATTTTTAATTGATAATAGCAAGTTTAAACGGAGTTGCGAGTTGAACTACTGGGGGCTTTGGTTAAGGATAGATCGCTGCGGCGGTCATTTTTTCTTGTTGAACAAACGGGGCAGGATAGTTAAATAGTGTTTGGTATGTTCCCTTTTTAATACGAATTTATATGTTATGGTTCTTCCTGAGTATATGTTCCACTTTTTCAAGTTTATGTGCCAACTGAGTCAAAAAGCCTTATAGAGGAAACTGGTCAAGAGGATAGAGGCAATCCCCTAATGATTTCAGGATTCTTTTTACTTGCCAAGTCTGTTTTTGAGTTATTACATTTATACTTACTCAAGTATACTATATTTTAATTTCATTAAAGGAGATAACATGACATGATAGTTCTCACAGCAAAATATCAATGTAAGGCTGGTATGGGAGATACGGTGGAACAAGCATTGAGAGAAATGATCTCGATAGTCAAAGAGGAGAAAGGATGTATTCACTACCTAGTGAACCGCTCGAAAGACAACCCAGACGCTTTTTTACTGTTTGAGCAGTATCAAGACGAACAAGCACTTGCAAGCCACTCAGAAACGCCTTACTTTAAGAGGATTGTTTTAGATACAATCGTCCCCTTACTCGAAAAACGGGAACGCATTTTTTATACGCCTGTTACGAATCTTTCTTAACTAAAATACAACTCGTTCAAGCCTTCAGCAGTATTCATCTGTTATAGAATTACTTAAACTAAAGTAGGCTTTAGTGGAAGAAGTGGGATTGCTGCGGTGATCCCATTTCTTATTGCGCTAACGGGGCAGTTTAGTGCAGGAAGGAATTGCGAAGTAAAACATCGAATAAAGGAAACTAAGAATCAGAGTATTGCAAAAAAACAGAACACAGGAGATGTGGGATATGAAGATCAATAGAATAGATCATGTGGGTGTGATCGTAAATGATCTGTCAGCAGCTAAAGCGTTTTTTCTCGATTTTGGACTTGAGGTGAAAGGGGAATGGGAAATGGAAGGAGAGTTGATGGGATATGCAGTTGGGCTTAATGACGTTAAAGTAGCGTGTGTAGGATTAGGAATGCCAGACGGTCAGACATGGATAGAGCTAATCAAATTTTATAATCCGTCAGATGAAAAAGATATTCAGCAATCCTTTGCAAATTCACTGGGTATCCGACATATTGCATTTGCTGTTGAAGATATTGAAGCTGTTGTTGCCAAATTGAAAACGAAGGGCACTGATATTTTTAGTGAGATACAGCAATATGAAGAAAGTTATAAGTTATGCTATGTTCGTGGTCCAGAGGGCATTATTTTGGAGTTAGCTGAGGAAATTAAATAAATATTGATGGGATACTATGAATAAAGGAAATTTACCAAATGTCAGTGCTATTGCGGCTGTATCTGGCGGAGGATAAACACCAATAACAAAACTTCTAAATCAGAAATTACCTAATTCAATGGTTCTTTTTTTGATAACTATGATTTCAATGGTCCAGATGACATTGTGGACTGGGTAGATAATGGGGGAGACCCTAACTAAAGGGATTTAACTCCTTTGATTAAGGATTTAGAGGGATTATTAAGTGCACCACTCGATTACATCGACTTAGACTTCCTGTTTTCCTATAAACATTCTGAATTAATTAAATTCATTGATTTCTCCGTATTTATTGATATTCCATTAGACATTTCTTTAGCGTAGAGTAATAAGAGTTTTTAGGGATAGTTCCACTGATAATATTTTGTTTGATATGGAAAATTATATCTCTAGAGGAAGACGAGCTTATCTAAATATGCTTGAAACGATTAAGCCGAATGCTGATTACGTTGTTGATGATACATTACAAGTAACAGAAGTTGCAAAAATTGTTTTTTATAATCTAAAAAAGTTGCCTCTTAAACATATTCAAGGTAAAAAATTTTGAAATATTACACTTAAAGTAACGGGGGCGTTAGTAAAACATTAGGATTGTGTAGTAGGCAGCCCCTTTTTTTTTAAGAAAGGGAGATTAGTTTAAATATTATTGAGGAAGTTGAGTAAAAAGAAGGTGTTACAATGGACAAGAATACACGAAAAGTAAAATTAGAGGCTCTCTTACAAAAGCAAAAAGAAAAAGAAAGAAACGATGAAAGAAAGAGGCAACTCAGTTTAATGTTAGAGCCTTTTTTGACCAAAGGAAGTATCGAGCTATTAGATGATGCGGAAAAAGAAAAGATGAAAACTCTATTTATATCGAGTATCCCAATAATTAAATGGGTAATTCTAGACTTAGAGAAAATGAAAAACAAATTCGAGATAAATAATGTTAGTTGCGATAAAGTAGCTTCTTTTTTTCACGATAAAAAACTATACACTGAAAACCTCGTTTATTTTTTCTTAAAGAAGATCTACCACCTTTTAGCACATTACCTTGGGTGAAGATGCCACTATCAAAAATTTTTGAAAATATTATTCATCTAGCAGCAAAAGATTCTTGTCCTCAGTATGTATTCTCCCCTTCACCTATATTTGTAAAGAGTTCATTGAACCAGACCTAATATCAATAGCTTGGTAATGTGGCGTACACGTTGGATGTGAAATTTCACTAACGGGGTGCGATTCTTCAATAAAGAAGGATCTTATTTTCTTATTGAAGTAACGGGGTTAGTTCAAGAAGGAACAGGAATGTTCCGAGAAGAATATTAAATTAAAGGTAATAATCTAATAGAGGTGTTTCAGTTGAGTATTGAAAGGAATTCAATTGTTACCATTGATGTAACAAATATAAAAACAACTAAAGAATTACATACGCTTTTAAAAGAGAGGCTAGATTTTCCTGATTTTTATGGGGAGAATTGGGATGCTTTTTGGGATGTGATTACAGGACTTATTGAATTACCAACTATAGTTCAGTTTATTGGGTGGTCGTATTTAGAAAAAAACTTACCGACTGATGCTGAAGTTTTGCTAGAATGTTTAAACGAATACAATAAAGAATATCCTGACGAAAAAACAGAGTTCTTCTTCAACAACGGGGGCTAACTGTTAAAAAGGGGTGTGTAAATGAAACAATTTGATGTAGTGAAAATTACAAAAGATTTGCCCAATGAAAGTATTACCAAAGGGCAAATCGGGACAATCTTAGAAGTTTACGATTATAAGTATTTCGAAGTAGAAATATGTGATAGTAATGGGAACACAAAATATTTAGGTGCATTATCACGAGATTTACTGGTAGTTGTTGTTTAACTAAGGGTGCGTTAGTTCAATACGACTTGAAAATTAATACGGTAAGTAGACTAATTCCATTATCGGACAGGGCTTTTTTTATAAACAAAAAGCACCGCAAATACGGTGCAAATTGATAAGCATTTTACTATACATTTTTAGCTGTAAATTAACGTTTTGCGATAGGCAACGGAACCCGTTAGAAAAACGGTGCCCTTTTTTTACTAAATTTAAGTTGTTTTATCTTAGATTTTTCTTACTAGAATCGGGGTAATTATAAGTGTTTTAATATAAAAACTCCCAATAAGAGAACCCCTTAAGGAAATTCTTGTCACCTTTTGCATTATCTAATGGAACCATGAGGCAAAACGGCATGCACACCTTTCGCACCGTTCACCACTTGAGTTATTCTCAGGTCAACCGCGACACTAGCTAAGGCCATAGCCTCTACTTTTTCAATACGATGAAACTCTTGGATAAGTTCCACCATGTCATTTAGTGCAGTAGCAGCGGCCACGTTTAAATCTTCATCAAAACCAAAGGTAATCCAACCTGTAGGAGTCTTGGCTCGAGGCATGGTTAACTCAAAATCATCTCTGACAATCAATGTCACATCGACTAAATCCATCGGACACTCAATCGCTGTCCCGGAAACTTCACCATCCCCCTGAAGGGCATGTCCATCCCCAATCGAAAATAATGCGCCATCTACGCCAATTGGCAAATACAGGGTGCTGCCTTTGACTAATTCCTTGCAATCAATGTTTCCGCCGCAATAACGAGGAGGGGAGGTAACATGTACGCCTGGTTTTGAAGGAGCGACACCCATAAGTCCAATGAAGGGCTGCAATCCAACATGAAATTGGTTACCGCCGATTTGGGCAGTCCCGTTCATTGTTGTTGCATTTAACTCCCAGTCCACTTGAATTCTTGCGGTTTCAGATAAGCCTACACTATCATTCTGCCAATTCTTGAATCCGCCAGCCCAATTGCGCCCATACCAGCCAGGCACGACATCATTCAATTTCACCTCTAACACCATTCCAGGCTTTGCCCCACGAATAGCGATTGGACCAATCATTGGATGTCTTCGATCTTCTTCATTAACCGCTGACTCAAAAACTACTCTTTCTTCATTTTTAGAACTAGAATATCCCCATTCAATATCAGGAGTTGTTACTTGTACGGTATCACCGGAATCAATTGTTAAAATTGGTTGGTAGTCCTTGCTGAAGGACCCATGTAGATTCTCGGATTTTAAGTCTAGTTTATGTATCATGGTGTTCACTCCTTTAATAGCTTAGATGACTAAAGAATGTTTCTATACTATTTTATAATAACTAAAAACTTTTTGAAAAAACATAATTTTACCTACTTTTCTATCAAGTAGTAATGTTCATATTGGGAAAATATTAAATTTTAAGTATTTTTAACACTCCATCAATAATAGTGTGGTAGTTTTATGAGGACTACACAAAAAGGAGTGATAATAATGACACGTCAACGCTTTTCTATCATTGCATTAATAATTCTACTTTTCTCTTCAACGCTCTTTACTGAACCACCGTTTGCTTCAGCGGAGAATGCACTTGACCCAGCTCCACAGCTGCAGCCTGTTGGGACAGCTAATGGTAAGAAAATCTTATTTGATAATACACATGGGCAAACTGCTGGTGCAGCAGATTGGGTTTTGGATGGGGGATTCTCTGATTTTGCTAATGCCTTAGCAAACAAAGGCTATTATGCAAAAGAACTGCGAAAAACAACTCCAATTACCTATGAGGACTTGATAGGCTATAATGTATTTATTATTGGAGAAGCCAATATCCCTTACAAAAGTTCTGAACAGGCTGCCATGATCCAATATGTGCAGAATGGAGGAAGTATCTTTTTTATTGGAGACCATTATAACGCGGACCGCAACAAAAACCGCTGGGATGCATCAGAGGTCTTTAATGGGTATCGACGTGGTGCCAATTCCAATCCTGCAAAAGGAATGACCACAGAGGAGGCTTCGTCTGCAGCCATGCAGGGGGTAACAGGATCAGACTGGCTTTCAACCAACTTTGGAATCCGATTTCGATATAACGCGATTGGCGATGTAACAGCTAATGATATTGTAGCACCAAGTCAAGCGTTCGGAATTACTACTGGTGTATCGACTGTTGCCATGCATGCGGGTTCTACATTAGCCATAACGGATCCAAACAAGGCAAAAGGTATTGTCTTTCTTCCTTCAACAACTACGGCTTGGGGCAATGCTGTTGATCAAGGCGTGTATAATGGTGGGGGTAGAGCGGAGGGCCCTTATGCTGCGGTATCCAAGCTTGGATTAGGAAAAGCAGCTTTTATCGGTGATTCCTCACCAGTAGAGGATGCGACGCCTAAGTACCTGCGTGAGGAAACAGGTACAACGAAGACAACCTACGATGGGTTTAAGGAACAGAATGATGGTACTTTGCTTGTGAATATCATCGATTGGTTAGCCAAACAAGAAAGCTACACAGCGTTGTCTCAAGTAAGTGGATTGCAACTTGATCAGCCAACTTCCTTACTATCAATGGAAAATCCACAAACATCTACTGAGCCGGTTTCGGAACCGTGGGCAGCACCAGCAGCGGGCTATAAATGGTATGATACATCAACCTTTAAATCCGGGTCATACGGCTATGGCTCTGGCGGAACTGTTGGGACAACAGTATTAAATGAAAAGTTTGAGTCTGGAACTAAAACGGCATACTCTTCAGGAAATGTCACACTTGCAAGTGGTTCTTGGTACTTTAATAATGCTCTTATCGGTAATTTATCAACGGATAAGAAAACAGGGCTGCAGTCAACACGTGTTCAAGCATCTGGATCCCTAACCATGAATTTTGACGTAAGTGGAGCAAAAAGTATAAAAATTTCCCATGCCAATTTTGGTAGCGATACAGGGGCAAGCTGGCAGCTGCAAATGTCCACAAATGGTGGCTCGGCATGGACAAAAATTGGGAGCACAAATACAAGTACGTCTACACTAACTGTTAAAACCTTCACCCTTAGTCAAACGGCTCCCGCCCGATTCCGAATTGTCGTTTCAGGGACAACAGGAAAAAGACTTAATTTCGATGATATTGAGATTAGTAATTAATAAGGCGTCTGGAATTATCTAGATCGTATTAAGTTAGTAGAAAATGAGTCAAATTGTGAAATACAAAAGGAAACCCATTCATTAAAAAATTGAATGGGTTTCCTCATTTGTAATTTCGTAAACAGATATTAGATCGTATATTTATAGTAATCCTGTGAGTGATAGCTTCTAAAGCCACATGATTCATATAGCTTTAATGCATGAGAATTTTTAGCTTCGACCTCGAGAAAAACGGATAGCCCTTTTTGAACTTCTGTTTTAACAACCTTTGTTAATGCCTTTCTACCAATTCCTTTTCCCTGTAGTTCGGGAAACACAGCAAAGCCATAAATCCATGCTTCTCCATCGGCTTCAGCAACGCGGATTTTTCCGGCTGTTTTTCCATCCGCTTCAATGATAAAGTTTTGATCACTACTGTTTTCCCTAATCTGCTGATTGAACCGTCGTGCTTCTTCCTCATTAAATCCAAAGGCCGAGACTTCAAGCTGTATTTCTGCTTCGAAATCCTCTGTTGAGGTAGAAGGCCTTAAAGTAACAGAAGGATCCTCGGAAAGCTCCACCTTGTGCCACTTCATTTGATATTCTGCTACGTAAAACGTACAAGGGATAGCTGTTAAAAAATTCTTCGCCGATAGGGAGGAGCTTGGAGCATTTAATAAAATCTTCTTGATATTTCGCCTCTTAGCTTCCTCAATTCCTTTTTCAAGTAATCTAGTAAAAATACCTCTTCTGCGGTAATTGGGGTGTACCATTCCGCACAGTTCTACTTTATTGCCAAAATCATAACTACCAAGGAAACCGACAAGCTTGTCATCTTCATAATGAAAAAAGTCTTCTTTTTCCTGTCCTGATCTATTTTCAAGCATGTCATAATTAAGCTTCAGGTGAAATCCTCCATCTTTCTCGCAAATCTCCTGAAGTTCTTTTATGCTAGCTAGTTCTTCCTGTGTTAACATCGCAGTCACCTCTATTTTTATAATCCTTTATGTTAATTCTTTTAGTCCTTGCTATTTTCCTTCTTTTAGAGATCTTGTAGCTTTGAAAATGATGGTTTGCTATAGTTATATAAAAAAAGGAGTGACCGCTATGGAATTTAACGATGTAATACACGGGCACAGATCTATCCGAGAATATGAAGATAGGGAAGTAAGTCAAGAACTCTTGGATCAAATTTTAGATGCGGGCATTCGTGCCTCTTCAAGTGGTAATATGCAATCATATTCCATTGTTGTCACAAAAGACAAAGAGCTTAAGAAAAAATTATACACCGCACATATGGACCAATCGATGGTAGTAGATGCACCGATTCTATTAACGTTTTGTGCTGATTTTAATCGAATGAGAAAATGGCTTGCGTTGAATGATGCACCTGTACAATTTGATAATTTCATGAGCTTTATGATTGGTGCCATTGATGCGACGTTGGCAGCACAAAACTGTGCTTTAGCAGCAGAAAGTGCAGGTCTGGGCATTTGCTACATGGGCTCAACGCTAGCCAATAGCGATCAAATTGGGGAACTGCTAAACTTACCACCCAATGTCGTACCAGTTGTGGGTTATTCATTAGGGTATCCTGCAGAAAACCCTGCTCCACGTGACCGACTGCCAAGACATGGACTTGTTCACTATGACCAATACCGTGATTTCTCGAATGAAGAAATTCAAGAAATCTATAAAGAGAGGGATGAAAAGGGCTGGAAACGCTACATGGACGTCCCTAGGCTGAAGGAAATGACAGAACGTTTAGGATTAAAGAATCTCGCTCAAATTTATACCATTGCCAAGTACACCAAAGAATCACATCATGAATATTCACAAACCGTTCTGAAATACCTAGAGAGCCAGAATTTCATGAAAAATGAGTAATACTTATTAATCTATAGAGTGGGATTGATGTAACCAATCCCACCTAGGATTTCACCATTAACTTAATTGTTCTTTGTTTTATGACTTGACTAGAAATGAGGATTTAGTTTATTCTAAACATTCATGCTTCCCGAATTGTAGTGAGAGGTGGCGAGTGAATCGAATGAGTGCCAAAGATCAAGTGACTGTCCGTGACCATAAAGACTATCAAGCAGAAATAGAACGCCTAGAGTTTACAAAAGAATACATACGAACGGTTTTAGACATTTCAAAGGGGAATAAAGAATTTTTCGTTGAAAATATGAAACAATCTTTTGCCGAACTGAATTCGCGTGATAGCAGTACGAGCTACACTGATCTTCTTGCGAATGCCAGTTTTTTGGAATTAGCTGCAAGTGAACTGAAAAGGTTAGAAAGCGTAATTGGCAAGCCTTATTTTTCAAGGATTGACTTTACAAGTCACTCTACGAACAAGGAAGAAGTTTTATACATAGGCAAAGTATCCTTGTTTGATCGCGTGACACAGCAGCCCATTATTGTGGATTGGAGGTCTCCGATTGCTAATGTCTACTATGATGGACGGCTGGGAGAGGTGTCCTATGATGCATATGGGGAGGAACAATCAGGTTACCTATCCTTAAAGAGGCAATATGACATCGTCGAGGGATTTTTAAAAGATATAAGAGACATCGATTTAACCACCCACGATGAGCTTTTGCAAAAATCTTTGTCTGGAAAAGCAGACAATCGATTAACAGAAATCGTGGCAACGATTCAAAATGAGCAAAATGAAGTGATTCGAGCATCTCTGAAGCACCCGATTATTGTACAAGGTGCCGCAGGAAGCGGAAAAACAACCATCGCACTCCATAGAATATCCTACTTTCTCTATTCCTTTGGATTTCAATTTCCTCCAGAAAAATTAATGATTCTCGCACCAAACCGACTGTTTATTGATTATATATCAGCCGTCCTACCTGAATTAGGGGTCAACAAAATCAATCAAACCACCTATATCGATTTTATGAGAAGCTGCCTAGGCCAGAAAATAAAGCTATTTTCCCCAAACTCCAAGCTGATGAAGCTTCTTGAAAATAACGGAACAAATAAATCGATTCAATGGGTTTCTAGCTATAAAGGTTCACTAGAATTTAAGGAAGTAATCGAGCTATATGTAAAAGAAATGCAATATAAGCTTGCCCCACAAGAAGATTTTGTCGTAGAAAATTCCGTTCTGATGAAGGGGCTTAAACTAAAAAAACTTTTTCTAAAAGAATATACCTACTTACCAATCTATAAAAGGATTGGAAAAATAAAGAACTTATTAGAAGAAGATTTGAAAAAGAAGAAATCGCTGATGTTATCGAATCTTAATAAGAAATATGAAGAGGCATTAGAGAAAGCCCTATATAACACGAAGCTGAGTCCTGATAAAAGAAAGCAAAAAGTTGTTTCCTTAATGGAAATGAAGGAAAAAAGACAAAAGAGGGTGGAGCAGGAGGCAAAGGTCGCAGTAAAAAAATATATGGATGCGTTTGTCATGAAAGATATTTTCACCTTGTATAAGGAACTAATGTCTTCTCCTGAAAAGATTAAAGAGCATTCCACTACTCTTACAGATCAAGAATGTAGGGTTCTAAGTAAATATTGTCAGCGAATTTTTAGTCGAGGAGCCTACGAGTTGGAAGATTTAGCTCCACTATTTCTCATGAAGGTAAAACTGGAAGGCATCGATGATAAATACAAGATGCGCAGTATTTTCATTGATGAAGCGCAGGATTACAGCTATTTCCAATTTGCCGCATTAAAAGAGGGTTTTGAAACGGATTTGTTCACAATTGTGGGAGATTTGGCACAAGGCATTCATTCCTATCGAGGCTTAAATAGCTGGGACCCGGTATTGAAAGAAATCTTCCCGAATGCAAATTATCAAGCCTTACAAAAAAGCTACCGGACAACTGTAGAAATCATGAATCTGGCAAACGAAATTTTGATGCTGATTGACCAAGACTTGCCAAAGGTTTTACCCGTCATTCGTCATGGGGATAAACCACGCTATAAAAGGATTGACCCTACGAATCTCGAACAGGTGAGGATGCAGCTGGAAAAAGATATATTCTTACTTAAGAATGAAGAGCTGCATTCCATCGCGATTATTGGTCGTACCGAAAGAGATTGTCAAAGGATTTATCAGCTTTTTGAAGATAGTCATCTTCCGATTCAGTTATTAGAAGAAAAAGAAGAAATGAAGAAGGGACATATCGTGATTTTACCTTCTTATTTATCAAAAGGGTTAGAGTTTGATGCCGTTTTACTCGTATGCTTAGAAGAACCGTATTCCCAAGTAGACTTGGACATCAAATTGTTGTACGTATCAATGACTAGACCGATGCATCGGTTGTATCTATATGGGAAAGAGCCGGCAGACTTTTTACTTACTAGAACGGACACTACTCATTTCGAAATGTAAAAAAGCAGGCAAGTAACATAGTTATGTAAGGATATTAATAGAACTTCTGAATTTGGAAAAGTGCCGTTCAAAATTGAACGGCACTTTGTCATTTTGCCTATACAAGAGTGTTGCTAGAGTTTAAGTTCAAAAATATGCTGTTGGCCTAATGAAAGAGGGATGTTATGGTTAACTATTAAAAAAATGTGTATAATAATAGTAAATTTCATAGATATTAGGAGCTGCTAAGATGAAATATTACCCTACACCAATTGATACATCGAAAATAGAATTAAGTTCTGAAATTCAGGCACTTACTGAGGTACTTGCTGAAAATACACATGATTTATGGGCACAGCAAAGAATCAAGGATGGCTGGAGATATGGTACTAATAGAGATGATATTCAAAAGACACATCCAGGGTTAAGGCCATATAACCAATTAACAGATACTGAAAAAGAATATGATCGAATTACGGCAATGAATACGTTAAAAGCTATAATGGCATTAGGATACAAAATAGAAAAGAAAGAGAATTAATGCATGAAACGCAATAAAAAATTATTATTAGCATTTGGTTGCTTAACCATATTAGGATTAATCCCATACTATTATCCACTGTTTAATAATTACATAAATATGCTAGTTACCCTTGTTTTCTTACTTTCTGGAATAGTTGGACTTGGAAATATATTGCTAGGGGTTTTGAAACCAACATATAAAAATAAATCTCAAATAATTCTATTTTTGATGTCAATCATTTGTGGTTTTACAGGGTATTCATTAGCTTTAGAACCGAATAACTATCTAAACATTCTCTATTACACTGCTAAGCTATTTACCATTAGTGTTGAACCCATCGGTTCACCTAAGAATCAAGTAGGCTATCAATATTCACTTTGGATTGAGTTAGCAAGGTGGTCCGCCGTGTTATTTATTACCTCAGCTGTACTTTCTAAATTGTATAATGTTACCTCAGATTCATTCGGGCGTATAAAAATTGTTATCCATAGAAAGCTATTAAATAAACGGCATATAGTTATTAGTGGTATGAATGAAGCTTCCGTGTTATTAGCAAAGGATTTGAGACGTAAAGAGGAATTAGTGGTGATTATTACGAGTCAAGTAGCTCATCCCCAAATCCCTTCACTCCGCGAAAGTGGCGTCACTTTTGTATTTGGAGAAACGCTAGAAACATCTGTATTAAAAAAGGCGAATGTGTTGGAATCGTCCCACTTAATACTTATGGATCATAATGAAGCAAAGAACATTGATGTTTTTATGAAGGTAAAGTCAATAATTAAACAGGAAAATAAAATCAAGAAACATAAGGTAAACTGTTTTTTACATATTAAAGATGATACATTTCATTCCATATTTGAAGAAATTGAGAACGAGATTATTGAGCTGGACGTACTTAGGCAGAGCTTGGATTTTCATTTGTTTAATCTGAACAAGCTTAAAGCAAAAATTTTATTTGAAGACCATCCGCTATATGAAAGCGGTAAAGTAAATATTAGAAGCAAGAATGAAAATGATGTTGCCCATCTATTAATAGTCGGGTTTGGGAATACAGGACAACAAGTTCTTTTACAGGCTGCAAGGTTAGGGCATTTCATCAATCGACAAAAACTCCATGTTACCATTGTAGATAAGAATGCAGATGCAAGGAAAAGTTCATTTCTTCGTCGGTATAAATTCATAGAAAAAGTATGCAAAATCAACTTTATTACAATGGATATTGATAGTGAAGAATTTAAAAAAGAAATGTTTGAAGTGAATGGGAAAGAGATTACGTATATCGTTATCTGTTTAGAATCTGACCACTTAGATTTCATCAGTAGTATGTTCCTACATGAAGAATATAAAGACATTCCAATTTTACTGGAGGTAAGAGATGATATTAAACTGGCAAATTGGATTCATATCAACTCTAAGAAATTTCAAAACCTCTATTGTTTCGGTGATTTACGGGAGATTGTTAGTAAGGAAGTTATTATTGATGAAAAACTTGATAATCTAGCAAAGGCAATCAATGACTTCTATCGTCAAGAAAATAGTAACGGGTATGAATGGGATCAGTTAACCACATTTTTGAAAGATTCTAACCGTTCACAGGCCGATCATATTTATACGAAACTTCAAACACTCGGACTTGAAATGAAAGAAAAGGGTCAAGTATTAGAGGATGATCTCGTTTTAGATGAAACTAAATATCTCCAAATTTGTCGCCCTTTTTTGGAGGATTTGGCAATTGCTGAACATAATCGTTGGTGTGCGTTTCATTATCTCAAGGGGTGGAACACGAAAATGACCGATTTATCGGTTGAAAGCCATCGTGATGAACACAATAAATTACATGCTGGGCTTGTTGAGTGGGAAAGACTGGTTGAGTTGTCTAGTGCAGACAAAGATTACCAGGATAATAACAGGGACACAATAATAAATATTTATAAAATTTTAGATTTTAATGGATATGCCATTTGTGAAAAGAGTTAGTTTATCAATATTTACGTAAAGATTGCTGCTGCCTAATTAAACAAAATAAAAAATAAACAGCTAAGCCCTATATGTTTAGAACTTAAGCTGTTTATTTTTTTTGAAGAGAAAAGTGCTAAGATACTAAGTTTAAAATATTAGTAACATCTTTTTCTATTTTTTGAAATTCTGGATGAGAAGGCCCTAAAAGTGATTGCCTGCGTCTAAATGCATGTTCCAGCTGTTCTTTTCTCTCTATAGATGGATCCATAATAAACTGAATTTTTGCCAATTCATATTCACATGCTGATATAAAATCTTCATGGGTGGGAAGGGTAGCTTTACATTGATGAATCGCTTGAAGTAATAAATCTACTGCCCCTTCAAAACGGTTTGTCATTGCATAGACAATTGCTAAATTCTTTAATATATGAATTTGATAAGCAATTTCAGTTTTCTCTTGTCTTAATAAACTTTGGTTAGCTTCGGTTAATAAAAGCTCTGCCTGTTCAACTTCATCCATTTTATAAAGTGTTTCTGCAACATAGTTTAGAATAAAAGCTGTATAAGGATGCTTTCTTCCGAGAGTCGTTGTGTAATTATCTAATGTCTGATTAATCAGGTCATAGGCTTCATTAAACTTTTCTTCCTGTAATCTAAGTTTAGCTAATGTTCCAATACTTTTAGCGGTCCGGTGATGTTTTTCGCCTAGAACCGTCTTAAATGTGTGAATCGCTTCCAAAACCAGTTTTTCCGCTTCTTGATACTTGCCTAACCAAATATTGGTCTGTGCTAAGCTATCTTTGGTGATGGCTGTTTCAGGGTGTTCCTCCCCAAATAGCTTACGCTGCATGAAATAGGCTTCATTTAAGTTTTGAGACGCCTCTTCGTACAACCCGTAATACATTAATTCACGACCATGTAAATATTTAGACGCTGCTAGTTCTTGGGTAGGGTAATCGTATAATTCTTCTTGGATTTCAATGGCAAGTTTGACTTTTTCTTCACTTCTTTTATAATTTCCACTTTGACTTAGAACATCTGAGAGTTGAAGAGCTGCTCTAGCCGTTTGAATCGTACTCTTTCCGAGTTTTTCGAACGTTAAGGAAAATACCTTTTCTGCAAACTCAACTGCTTGATCAAGCTGGAGGGTCATCATTAGTGCATATAATAAGTTTTTGCTTAATTCACTAGTAAGTGGATCCTCGACAACAAATAGGGACTCGAATTGGCGAAGAAATGGCTGATTTAATGATACAGCTTCATTGTATTTCCCCATTTTAATAAATAAAGATGTAATTCTATTTATTTGCTGTAGGTTTAGAGTATCTAGATCATCCTTCAGTTCTAGACTTGCAATGTAGCTTTCTACAGGATCATACATTATGGAAAGGATTGACCAATATTGTAATATTTCATATTCCTTATTAGCTTGAATATGACTGATAAACTCTTTTTCAGTCAGGCACTTTTTCAGTCCCTCGTAATCTTCTGATTTTAAATAGTGGTATGGTAATTCCTCTAGCACTCTTTGGCTCATCTTTTCGTTTCTAAAATAGGAAGCTAGGACTTTATGATAGAAAGAGCGATCCGAGATCTGATTAACATATCTATTTTCCACAGCTTTTCTAAAATAATCATGAAAGAAATCCAATACACCATCTTTATTCATAAAGTGATAGTCTAATACTAATAAGATTCTAGACAGGTTCAAACGGGTTAAGTGTTTCCCGTTATCAATTGAGATTATTTCATTTTCAGATAGACCCCTGCGAGATGTAAAAATATACATCATTAATGACTGGATCATTTCTTTTCCATAATCACTTTCTAACCGTTCCAATACAATCTGAAAAAGTTCATCTGTAGAACTTACACTTAAGTAATGGTCAATTCTTTCATTAATCTTTTCAAAGTTTCCAAAAATTCTTAGTTCATCTAGTACCGTTTTAAGGAAAATTGGAACCGAGCACTTTTCATCCTTAATAATTTTATTAAGCTGTTTAGTAGTGAGTTTTTTTCCATACATATTTAAATAAGAAGTGATTAATTTCTCTTTTTCAATGTCTGTTAATGGATGCAAATTCAACTTCTCCCAGTCTTCATAGGAGCCTTTACTTTTATCTGGAATGGTACTAACAACTAGCTTAACATGTGCCGGTAATCGATCAGGTAACCAACTTAATCCTTTTTCATTCGATTCCAATTGATTAACAGCATCAATCATTAAAATAATCTGCTCACCATTGGAATACAACAACCAAGTAGATAATTTGCTCTTTAACTCTTCTAAGGTATCAGGAATTGATTCGTGAATATTGTATCGTTTTTTAAGCTCTACGAAGATACGTTTCATAATATCCGTTGCCCAATATCCAGATGAAACTGCTCCAACATAATGGGTAAAAATAAATAGATTATCAGATTGATTGCCCAAGCGATGAGCCCAATTGGCAATTAACGCACTTTTTCCCGTGCCTGATTCACCTGTAATTAGAAGCTTAGAGGATTTAGATTGTAAAAAATAATCAAGTTCACGATAGTAGGATTCATTGTCAATATAGATGATTCTTCTCGTATGAGCAAAAACATTATGAAGTCGTCTCTCTTGCTCTACAGCAGAAACAACTTGATTGAGATTTGGATATTCTCGATCAAGCATTTTGACAAAATGATCAATCACTGCATTACTTAGTTCATGAACATTTGTAATCCCAGCTTTATAAGGGTAGCCTGACACTTTGATTTTATTAATCAGCTGTTCCAGCTTGGAACTCGCCAGATTGGTATCGTTCATCTCTTTGATATAGAAGGATGCTTCGCTCTTCTGTGCCTTTTGAAGTGCATACATAAATTCCATCTCAGTAATGGACATTTCATCATTAACATATTTTTTTATGTATTCAGAATACTTTTCTAATAATAATGGATCTTTCTTTACATCTGCATCTGTTGGAATCCATCCATATCGGTCGCCTATTATACCTATAAAATAAGGTCGGCATTTGTCAATTTCTTCAAAGCAAATACGGATGACTTGGCCGTTCTCTGCTTCTTCCTCAGGGATACCCCAACGCAGGTCTACATCAACTAAAGTAAGCCCTCTTTCCAAACAGATTCTACGAAGTTCAGGAAATGTATTTTTACTCAAATAGTCCCGTTCTCTTTGTAAATCTTGAAAGGTGGAAGAGATAAATAGCCTAATTTCATTCTCTTTATTCACACCAAATTCACCTCAATAAAGAATTAATCTATAAGACATTTTACCCTAGTTTATGTGGATGTGCACGCTTTAATGAGCTAAAGGTAATGAAAAGGAGAAATATGTAAGGGGGTTATATTTTATTTAAAAAAGAGGCCTTGTCCTTAATTGAGTAGCAAGCGATAGTAAAATAAGCGGAGATTTTTCGGTTATATTCAGAATAGAGCTTGTTCCGGGGTAAATAAGGGGAGGTTTTCCGATTACGCAAAGCGAAATTACACATTTTCACGTTTTTCGAGTCAATAGGCGGAATCTCTCCGTCTATTTAAGCTATTCTTAATTCTATTTACTAATTAAGAGAAATTTCTCCGTCTATTTATCAGATAGGGTGCTTAAACTGAGCCCCAATCGATAAGAGCGGATCCACACGATCCCAAATGCGGGAATCAGCATCTTTTTATCTACTAGTTTGAGAAAGTATTTTTCTTACCGTCTTGTCACTTATCTTCAAATACTTCTCGACTTCTATAAGAAACAGGCATGGGTCGGGAGTAACAACTCATGCCTGTTTTAATATGTAAACAAAAAGTTCGTAAAATGTTCACAAATCAATGAATCCATGATACTATTAGAAAGGTTTATAGAGGATGGAAAGTTCATTGATGTAAGTTAATAATAAATTGACTGTATATCCTGTTCTTCCATTGTGTCTGTAGCGGGATGGATTGCTAGTATAAATAATGCTCAGTTATCAGCCCACTGTAAAACGGTCCATGCATGGCATGGGAACCGATTTATGGTGGGCTTTTTTGCGTTTTCTCACAAAATACAGAAGGCAAAGAGACCAGCAATTGTCCCATTATTTAAGAAAAGGTTTTTATATTCAACAAATTGGAGGGAAAAATATGGCGTTTCATAGTTCACAGCGTATTGCGGAATTAGCGGTGGATGCTGGTGCAAAAAAGGCAACAATGAATCCTTTTCATGCACTTTTATTAGGATTTTTGGGAGGAGCTTTTATTTCCTTTGGTTTTTTATTAGACATTCGAGTGATTGCCAACTTACCACAGCAATGGGGTTCCTTTAGCTCATTATTAGGAGGAGCGGTGTTCCCTGTAGGTCTCATGTTAATCATTATTGCAGGTGGGGAGCTGCTAACAGGAAATATGATGGTTCTTCCGATTGCTGTTCTGGCCAAGCGTGCGACACTAGCACAACTAGGTAAAAATTGGCTGTTGGTATTAATCAGTAACTTTATTGGTGCGATCTTTGTCGCGTATTTCTTTGGTCACATCGTTGGCTTAACGGAAACAGGTCCATTTTTAACCAAAACTGTCGCTATAGCAGAGGCGAAGATTGATGAAACATTTATGAAGACCTTAATTTCTGCGATTGGCTGTAACTGGCTCGTTTGTTTAGGCGTTTGGCTTGCTTATGGCGCAGATGATATCGGAGGAAAAATACTTGCGATTTGGTTCCCGATTATGGCGTTTGTTGCAATCGGTTTTCAGCACGTGGTGGCTAACATGTTTGTCATCCCGGCAGCGATTTTTGCGGGTGAGGTCACATGGGCAGATTATCTCTCTAACTTTATTCCAGTCGTCATCGGAAACGCGATTGGCGGCGGTGTGTTTGTAGCCTTGATTTATTGGACTGTACACAAGGATTCCCTACAATCATCAACTAAAGCAAGATCAACTATCAAGAAAGCTAGTTGATTTGGAAGTTTAATAGATTTCTTTGTTTTTTACCAAGGAGGACTTACAGTGAAGGAAAAAGTGAATGTTCTTATCAACGGAACAGCACATGAAGTTGAAAAAGGAACACGTATTTTAGATTATTTACTAAAACAGGAAATGGAGCATCCGCACATCTGTTATTCTGAGGTTCTTGGACCGGTACAGAGCTGTGATACTTGTATGTGTGAAGTAAACGGCAATATTATGCGTGCATGTTCCACTGTGATTGAAGAAGGGATGGACATTTTGACTTCTTCTGAGCTTGCAAAAGAAGCCCAAGAGGAAGCCATGGACCGTATTCTTGAAAACCATTTATTATATTGCACCGTATGTGACAATAACAATGGGAATTGTCGTGTACATAATACCGCAGAAATGATGGGAGTCGAACACCAAACTAGACCACATCGTTCAAAGGGCTATGAAGTAGATATGTCTCACCCGTTTTATCGCTATGATCCTGATCAATGTATTTTGTGCGGCCGTTGTGTAGAAACCTGTCAGGATCTTCAAGTAAATGAAACCTTAACCATCAACTGGGAAACTGGGCAGCCACGTGTCTTATGGGACGGAGGAAAAAGCATTAACGAATCCTCATGTGTATCCTGCGGTCAGTGTGTGACAGTTTGCCCTTGTAATGCATTAATGGAAAAATCAATGCTTGGAAATGCTGGATTTATGACAGGCATTTCAGATGACTTGCTTACACCCATGATCGACATTGTCAAAGCGGTAGAGCCTGATTATCAAACAATCATGGCCGTTTCAGAAGTAGAAGCAGCTATGCGTGAAACTCGTATAGAGAAAACAAAAACAGTTTGTACGTTCTGCGGTGTAGGCTGTTCGTTTGACGTTTGGACAAAAGACCGTGAAATTCTCAAAATTGAACCATCTGAAAATGCCCCTGTAAACAGTGTCTCCACCTGTGTAAAAGGTAAATTTGGATGGGATTATGTAAATTCCGAAGAACGGATTACTACACCATTAATTCGTAAAGGTGATGTGTTTGTGGAAGCAAGTTGGGATGAGGCTCTTTCCCTCGTTGCGAATAAGCTTGGCGGGATTAAAGAAACCTATGGCAGCGATGCGATTGGGTTTATTTCTTCATCTAAAATTACGAACGAAGAAAATTACCTGATTCAAAAGATGGCTCGTCAAGTATTTGGAACCAATAATGTGGACAACTGTTCTCGTTATTGTCAGTCACCTGCATCATGGGGACTACAGCAAACTGGAGGCATTGGCGGCGACTCTGGAACGATTCAGGATATCGCGGGTGCTGGGCTTGTCATGCTCGTGGGATGTGCTCCTGCGGAAGGACATCCTGTCCTTGCCACCCGTATTAAGCGGGCGCAAAAACTTCACGGCCAAAAATTAATCACCGTGGACGTGCGCAGACATGAAATGGGTGACCGTGCCGACTTGTTCATTCGTCCAAAACAAGGAACGGATTATGTATGGCTTTCTGCTATTACGAAGTATATCATTGACCAAGGATGGCACGATGTGAAATTTATCACAGATCATGTGAATCACTATGATGAATTTTTGAAAATGATGGAGCCTTATAGTTTGGAAGAGGCAGAGAAGATTACAGGTATTGCGAAGGAAACATTAATTCAAATGGCAGAAATGATCCGCGATGCGGATGGAACAGCGATTTGTTGGGGAATGGGTGTCACGCAAAATATCGCGGGATCACACACATCTGTTGCGATTGCCAACCTGCTTCTTGCAACAGGCAACATGATGCGTCCAAATGCTGGTGCATACCCATTACGCGGACACAATAATGTACAAGGTGCAGCTGACATGGGAACCATGCCAAATATCTTCCCTGGCTATCAATCAGTAACAAATATTGAATTCCGTGAAAAATTTGAAAAGGCGTATGGAGTGAAAATTCCTGAAAATCCGGGTCTTGATAATATTGAAATGCTCGGAGCGGTAGATAGAGGCGAGATGAAGGCGATGTTCATCGCTGGCGAGGATATGGCTTGGGTCGATGCTGACTCGAATCATACACAGGCGATGCTTGCGAAATTAGATTTCCTTGTTGTTCAAGAAATCTTTTTAACAACAACCGCCCAATTTGCAGATGTTATTTTACCAGGGGCTCCTTCTCTTGAAAAAGATGGAACGTTTACCAATACCGAGCGTCGTGTACAGCGCTTGTACCAAGCATTACAGCCACTAGGCGATAGTAAACCGGACTGGGAGATTCTTACCCAGCTCGCGAAAAAGATGGGCTTTGATTGGAATTATACGCATCCAAGTGAGATTTTTGCCGAAATGGCAAGCTTAACACCTTTCTTCAGCCAGTGTAACTATGATGTGCTCGAAGGATGGAACAGCTTCCACTGGGGCTCTCTTGATGGATCAAACACGCCGCTCCTTTTCCAAGACGGCTTTAATTTCCCTGATAAAAAAGCACGATTTGGTTTGTTCGATTATGTACCGCCTATGGAGTTCCCGCAGGAATTCGATCTCGCGTTGGATAATGGACGTCTGTTGGAACACTTCCATGAAGGAAACTTAACACAGAAATCAGAGGGACTGAACTACAAATTCCCGAAAGTGTTTGTAGAGGTATCTCCGGAATTAGCGGAAGAACGAGGCGTAAAGGACGGTTCACTTGTACGTCTAGTCTCTCCATATGGAGCAATTAAACTGCCGGTACTCGTAACCGATCGGGTGCAAGGAAAAACAGTATATGTTCCAATGCATTCATCAAGCCACGAAAGTGCGGTGAACCTTCTTACTGGTGGGGCAGTTGATGTCGTCACACATACACCAGCTTACAAACAAGCGAAAGTACGGATGGAAGTGCTTGAAATGAACGGAGAAAATCCACTTCCAAAGTACAATCCGCGTAATGCGATCCGTACACCGCAAATGGGTCTTGAAATATACCGCAAGTGGGAACGCGGCGATTACGTTCCGATTGCAGATGTAAACGAGCATATTAACCCTGGTTTCTATGACAGGAGGAATGCGTAATGGCACAACCGATTAAAGTTATTCAAAAAACAGAATTGACAGAAGAACAAAAGAAAATGCAATCCCTGGAGAATCTTCTCTCTGGGGTTGCAGAAAATAAGGATTCGTTGCTCGAGACATTGAATTTGCTCCAAGAATTACACGATAGCGGAATCTTAGACGCTTTTGGAAGTCTTTTAAAAGCGAAAGAGAAAGCAGCAAAAATTGCGGTCGGTCAACTTACACGCCAGCCTGTTACAAACATGATCAACAATGCGATGGCGGCGGGCGGAATTCTGACAGAGCTGGATCCTGAAACAACAAGTAAGCTCGCCAAAAGCTTAATGGCTGGATTGAAAAAGGCTGAGCAGGGATTAAAAGAGGATTCCAAGCTTGGGCTCTTTGACCTAATGAAGGCCTTAAAGGATCCTGATATTAATCGTGTCTTAGGCTTTGGATTTAACCTGTTAAAAGGCATGGGTGAAGGCTTAAAAGAGTAATCTGAAAAAAACGCAAACCCATTCGTTTATGTTATGAATGGGTTTCCTCTTTCGAATCAAACTAAGTGGTATGGATAGGGAGGGACAAGTCAATGTCAAAGAATCTGGAGCATCAATTTAGTATGCTTGTTCGCGAAATTCGGAAGGAATATGTCGGCAATGGTCCGAAGGAAATCACCTCAAAATTTATTGGTTCTTGGGCAATCAGTGAAATGAAAGGGAACCTGACAAATGTAGAGAAGTTTATGATTACTTCTGAACATGGCGAACAGATGGTCCATGAAACGAGAACAAGATTTGTGAAGGAAATCTATAAAAAGCCAGAAGTCCTTTTACGGTTTGAAAACCTTATGGGTGCAAAGGTAGTACGGTTATTTTCTGATATTAATATTAAAGAAGATATTGCTATGACTGTATTTGTTTTTGACCAGCCGATTGAGTGAAAGTAACTAGGGGTGAAAAAGTATGGATCAGCCAATGAAAAGGGAAAGTAATATATGGCGGTATGAGGCAGGGGCCATACACAAAGTAACGGATTCCATCGTCACGGAATATCCGATTACCATTGTCCTAAATGAGCAAGAATTCGCTACACTTGTTTGCAGCCCTGAACACATAGAAGAACTAGTCGTTGGCTTTTTAGCGTCAGAAGGGATCATCAGAAGTGTTACAGAAATTAAAGAGCTGACGATTATAGAAACGACTGGGCGTGCCATTGTAAAAACGTATAAGGTAAATAAATTAAACGAATTGTTCCATTCCAAACGAGTAGTCACATCCTGCTGTGGAAAAAGCCGTCAAAGCTTTTATTTTTATAATGATGCTAGGACCGTTAAACCACTGGAAAATGTAGATGCGACGATTTCTATTGACCAATGCTTTCATTTAATGCGACTGATGCAGGAGTCGTCTGTAATCTTTCAGGATACAGGGGGCGTTCACAATGCTGCCCTTTGTGACACGAATGGCATCATCGTAGATAGAACGGACATAGGACGACACAATGCCCTGGATAAAATTTACGGTCATTGCTTGCAGAATTCAATTTCTCTTTCAAACAAAATTATTGTTTTTAGTGGTCGTATTTCTTCGGAAGTTTTACTAAAAGTAGCCAAAATAGGATGCGGTATTGTTCTATCAAAATCAGCACCAACCGAATTGGCTCTCAGACTGGCGGAAGAGCTTCAGATTACGACCGTTGGTTTTCTTCGCAATCATTCTTTAAATATTTATACAAGACCGGATCGGATTGAGCTTCAGGGGACTCAATCGCTTACGTAATGGAGTGCCGTTTCAGCTTTGAAGCGGCACTTTTTTATATCATAATAATTATTGGAACAGATCTATAAATGGAAAATCAACGAAAAATTTCCTCTTTGGGGTCTATCGTTTTCACTATGAAAATGGTAGAATACGGTAGGTTCATTCGGCTTTTTAGGGTTAATAAATCTAGATAAGGAGGGAACCTACTATTGTCCAAATTCTTCTTTCATTTTTTTAGAAAAGAAACGAGTCACCCGATCACGCTGGATCATTTAAGGCCGTTTTTAGCCAAACATCGCCTTAGCGTCCTCGTTTTTTATTTTTTCTTATTTAATCTATTTCTAAGTTTAATGTTTGCAATTCTCTTTAAAAACTTCGAACCTCCACAACACAGCTTAAAGTTCTGGTGGTATTATACCTTTATGTACTTTCTAGGTGGAAGTGTCCCCGGTAAAGAAGTCATACTTACTTCAAATTATAGTTATATTCTCTATGGGATTGGGAAGATTCTCTCCATGCTGCTTCCATCTTTATTTTTCGGATTAATTGTATTTAAAGTGTTCATTCCACCGAAAATCATTACGTTTAAAAAGAAATGTAATATTTTTTACAATGATTCTAATCAGCCCGTTCTAGCGATTCGTTTTTACAGCTCAACAAAATTGCGTTTAATTAATATTGATTTAAAAGTTACCGCCCGATTTACGAAATTACGGGAAGACCAAAAAACTCATTTTATAAAAAATGTGGATTTAAACCTAAAAAATAATAGCTGGAAATTAGCTGTGACTCACGTTCCTTTTACCATCTATATACCTTTAGAAGAATCCGATTTTAATTACGGAACGAAAGAAATTACGCATATTCAAGGAAAAGATTTTACTGACTGTACGCTTTTAGTTTCACTTAATGGGAAATGTCCAGATTTGAACAGTGAATTTCAACAATTCCATAATTATAAGATTCCAAACGATTTAGATTGGAGCCGGTTTAACGATATTGACTCAAAGGATTACAATATTAATTCTGTCAGCTGGGATGGTTGGTCAGATTTTGATATGTAGGAGGTTTTAAAATGACCGACCATTATATTTTTGGTTACGGCTCTTTAGTGGACGAACAGCAACTTGAAGTGTATTTAGATCAGAACGAAATCAAAGAAGAGGTTATTCAGTTTTGCCGATTACGAAAATACAAACGCACATGGAATGTCGCAATGGCCAATTCTGAAAATCTGCCGGGCTACAAGTATTATATAGATAAAGAAACAGGAGAACGCCCGGATGTATTCGTAACCTATCTAAATATTAAAAAAGACGATACCTGTTCAATTTTTGGAGTTTTATTTAAAGTGAATGTGAACGTTCTTGAACAACTTGACCTACGAGAGCGTAATTATGAACGGGTGGATGTAACTGATTGTGTAGAGGTCCCAATTAACGGGAAAGCATGGGCTTACATTGGATTAAAAGAAGCGAAGCAAAGGTTTGAATATGGACTCAAACACGACAAAGCAGTGATCGCATTGGATTATTTAAATCTGGTAGAAAAAGCCTTTTTAACACATGGGAATGATTGTTTGGAAGATTATCGAATGACAACAGACACTCCAAATATTCCCAAAAGAGATCTGAAAAGGATAAAAATTAAGGATGGACATTCATGAAGTATGGGTGGATTATCAACAAGAGGAAAGTAGCCGAACGACCTACTTTTCCTCACTATCAGAAATGGATTGCTGAGGAAGCCGAAAAACACCATTTTAAAATAGACATTTTATTTATTGAGGAAATCTCCATCCAGTTCAGTAACGGGAAGGGCGATGTATTTGTTAATGGTGAAGGGGTCACTCTTCCAGACTTTGTTTTATTTCGTGCCTATGATTTTCATTTCGTTCGATTTTTGGAATCTGAGAACATCCCAACGTTTAATACGGCAGAATCACAAGAGTTGTCTCTTAATAAATGGCGAACACATCAAACTTTATCTCAAAATCAGATTCCTCAACCGCTGTGCATGTATTATTGCTCCGTTGACCATTCTAATTTTGAACAGTTGAAACAGTCATTCGGCTTACCTTTTATTGCTAAGGAATCAAGTGGCGCACAAGGAAAAGAAGTAAACCTCATAGAGAATGAGACAGATTTTCTTTCGATAAGGGAATTGGCGAAAATAAATGGAAGAGAATTGCTTTTCCAAGAATTTATCAATTCGAGCTATGGTAGAGATGTTAGGGTATATGTAGTAGGAGATAAAATACTAGGCTCGTTTCTCCGGACTTCTGAGATAGATTTTCGATCGAATATTTCACTGGGAGCAACGGCAACTCCGATCGATCTGGATGATCAGACAAAAGATATGGTCCTCAGGGTGACTCGAACAATAGGCGTTAGTATTGCAGGTGTAGACCTTTTATTTGGAGAAAAGGGGTTTATTTTCAACGAGATCAATGCAAACCCAGCGATCTCTTCGTTATTAAAATCAGACGTTAATTTTTATGGCGAAATTTTTCAATTCATTACAAGTAAGCTGCGTTTGGAACAACCGCTGTAGACCTGTAAAAAAAGATATATTAATTCGTGTGATTGAATTTAAGTTTTGAGTGGAGAATAAATGGATATTGAACAGATTAATAAACAAAGTGAACAATACATAACGAAACAGTTTGAACCTGGTGATCCCCATGTTTTTTTGCAGGGGTCTCTCCCCATCATGATATCAGCACCACATACGGTCAGTCAGATGAGAAACGGGAAGGCCAAGAAATCGGAATCATATACAGGAGTGATGGCATCGTTACTTCATAAAAATGAAAATTTTCATGCCATCATTAAAACGAGAAATGTAATGGATGATGCTAATTTTGATCGGCACAGTTTATACAGAAATGAGTTGATTTCCTATATCAATCGTCATTCGATTAAACTCCTAATTGATTTACATGTCATGCATGCATCAAAATCAAATATACTTGAGATTGCTACTGGAAATGGGAAAAATATACACGGTCAATGGGAACTGATCAACGAGATGACAACCATAGCCATGAATCATGGCATTACGAATATTGGGATTGACCATAAGTTCCGTGCCTTAAACCCAAACTGTGTTTCCGCCCATATCGCAAATCAATGCCAGATTCCAACCCTTCAAGTGGAAATGAATTGGGGGTATATTAAAACTAGTAAAGAGAATCATCAAGGTTTTATGACCGTTTATGAGTTTTTAAAAAATATGAGTGACCTTGTCACGAAAGAAATCGCTTATGAAAAAATATATGAACCGTCTATAATAAGTAGATAATTATGACACCATTGAATGTACTAGAATGTGGAGGAAAAACAAATGAAATTCCCAAATGATGCAGATGGACAGGCATTGCAAAGTCTATTTAAAGATGGAGTAAATTTTAAGAAACCACAACCTGTCGAATTTTTTGTAGCCGTGCCGGATCAAGCCACCGGTGAAAAATTATCGCAAGTACTTAAAGGAGAAGGCTACAATTGTTTCTTAGAACAAGATGACGAAACAGATGAGTGGGCATGTAGTTGCTCTAAAAGAATGGTATTAAATTATAATCAAATAGTTAAAATCCAAAAAGAATTAGATAATGTTAGTAAACCATATGGTGGTTATTCTGATGGTTGGGGCGTTTTTGTAGATTAAAAAGCAGGCGAATAGATGTATGTTAAAAAGGCGAACAGTGACTGAAACTGTTCGCCTTTTTAATGTCTAAAAAACCACCAGAACCGTCCCTATGGTCTTTTTAATATAAAACTAGAATATTATTTTGGAAGGATTAAAACGGAACATAAAGCTATTTAAACCGAAAGAGGGTGTAAATCATGGGATCCATTGGTAATTACTATCGTATTTTAGATGTACCCTTTGATGCAACATTTTTTGAGATTAAAGAAGCTTATCGAAAAAAGGTAAAGGAAGTACATCCAGATAAAGTAAAAGGGAATGCTGAACAGTTTAAAAGAGTGAGAGAAGCATATGAAGTTCTTAAAAATGTTGAAAAAAGAAAGTGGTATGACAACTTACTTTTTAATGAAGCACATTTCAAAACACTTAATCAAAAACAGGAATCCGCAGCTAAAACTAATCCTAGTATAAAAATCGTAAAGATAAAGAGTAAAACTCGAAAACAGTTTAGTTTATCATCTGTAACCTTAGATGCGTCTCTTATTTTAATTAGAGTTTTGAGAAATACTTATCTAAAAAAGAGAAAGTAAAAAGTTCTTGCGGTTTTTAACGAAAGAAATATCAGTGAAAATATTTAATTAATTACTGGAAATATTAATGGTTTTTGTTCAAACTAAAAGAGACCCAAGAATACATAACATCTAAAGTCAATCCAATTGAAAATTAACGAGAAAAGGTGAGAACATGAATCAATTATCAGAATTAGTATCCAAGGAACATACTCAAAATGTCGAGGAATTAAAAGATCTACTAAGAATTCCAAGCATTAGCTCTTTATCCGAGCATAAAGAGGATATTCAAAAAGCAGCGTCTTGGATTGCCAAAAAGCTAGAATCGATTGGAATGGAACACGTTGAAATCATCCAGACAAAAGGTCATCCAATTGTGTATGCTGACTGGCTTCATCAAGAAAATGCACCAACCGTCTTAGTATACGGGCATTATGACGTACAGCCCGTTGATCCTGTTCATCTATGGGAAACGCCTCCATTTGAACCGACGATTCGTGATCAAAAGATTTATGCAAGAGGGGCAACTGACGACAAGGGGCAAACATTCTTACATATAAAAGCAGTGGAGACACTATTAAAATCAGAAGGTAAATTACCAGTAAACGTGAAATTTTGTATAGAAGGGGAAGAAGAAATCGGAAGTCCTCATCTTCCGCCATTTTTAGCCGAAAACAAAGAGAAATTAGCCTGTGATGTAGTTGTCATTTCTGATTCAGATATGTGGGACAGGGGAGTACCTGCAATTACCTATTCTTTAAGAGGTCTTTGTGCATTAGAATTATCACTAAAAACCGCTAACTCTGATTTGCATTCCGGCATGTATGGCGGTGGAGTTCAAAATGCCAACCATCTATTGGTAAAGCTTCTTTCCACACTTCATGACGAAAACGGAAAAGTAAAGGTTGAACATTTCTATGATGATGTAGTGGAACTCACCGAATTTGAAAAGGAACAAATTAAAGCTTTAGATTTCAATGAAGAGAAGCTAAAACAAACATTAGGGTTATCGGAATTAACGGGAGGTGAAAATAACGATTTTCCTTATTCTGAAAGAATCAATTCACGTCCAACATTAGAAATAAATGGGTTATGGGGAGGATTTCAGGGAGAAGGGACAAAAACAGTAATCCCGAACGAGGCTCATGCGAAAATTACTTGCCGTCTCGTCCATAATCAAAACCCGGTAAAAATTCAAGGATTAATTAAAAAGCACTTGGAAGAACATGCTCCAAAAGGATGCACGGTGAATGTGACTTTGCAAGATACGGGTAATCCATTTTTAACACCGATCGATAGTCCGATGATTCAAAAAGCGGCAGAAGCATATGAAACCGTATATGGGAAAGCGCCTGTTTACAAAAGAGAAGGTGGTTCAATTCCAATTGTATCGGATTTCAGCCATTCACTACATGCGCCTGTTGTCTTAATGGGATTCGGTTTACCAGACGAAAATCTTCATGCTCCAAACGAACACTTTAACCTAGAAAACTTTGATAAAGGAATCTTAACTATTTGTTCCTTTTTAGGTCTTCTTAATAAGTAGGCTCTGTTATAACTGAATGTTGATTTCAAAGCGTTCGAAAAATAAGCGGAAGAATTCCGCTTAAATTGGGAAATACCCTTATTTCCTTAAAAATAAGGGGAGTTTTTCCGCTTATATGATCCAAATCGATGGATTTTGTTTTATTTTAGAGCAGTTAACGGGAATTTCTCCCCTTATTTCTGCTACTTTAGCGTCCTCTATATAAAATAGCCGGAAATTCTCCGCGTATGTATTCTATCTAAACGAAATTCAACAATGAATGCTAACAGAGCCATTAAATTTAAGGTAAGTAAAAAAGTATTAAGTGAATTATAATTACACCATTGTATGTACTAGAATATGGTGGGAAAACAAATGAATTTCCCAAATGATGCTGATGGAGAAGCATTGCAAAGTCTATTTAAAGTTGGAGTAAATTTTAAGTAACCACAATCTGTCGAATTTTTTGTAGCGGTGCCGGATCAAGCCACCGAACGGATGAGTGGGCATGTAGTTGTTCTAAAAGAATGGTATTAAATTATAATCAAATAGTTAAGATTCAAAAGGAATTGGATAATTTATGTAAACCATATGGTGGTTATTCTGATGGTTGGGGCGTTTTTGTAGATTAGAGAGCAAGGGAATGGCGAACAGTGACTGTCACTGTTCGCTATTTTAATGGCTAAAAATCCACCAGAACCGTCCATTTGGTCCAAAGTATGACCTTTTTTAGAATGTAATTTAGTATTGAAATAGAAATCACAAGGGTAGGCCAAATTTCCACTATTGTCGAAAAATTAGCTTGATGGCTATGTGCACCTCTTCCAATGAATCAGAAAAAACTTTATATTTTTTAAAAAATTTAGAAAATGAACGGAATATTTGTTGAGTCATAAAAGTTTGAGTGAAAATCTGGTAGAAAACATGGAATAGTTATAATAGAATAGAAACTATAAAAATTGCTTAGAAGGGTAGGAAAATATGTGAGTGAATTAAACATTAATACGAATCCAGGATTCTTCACAAGAAGTAATGCAGCTATGTCCAAGCTTCGGGATTCAGAGAAAAAGATTGTCGAGTTCATTGAAAAGAACCAGGCGGAAATTATCCATCTCTCTATTACAGAGGTTGCCGAGAGAAGTGAAACGAGTGAATCCTCGGTCGTCCGTTTGTGTAAGCGACTTGGCTATAAAGGCTTTCAAGACTTAAAGATTCATTTAGCGAGGGAAGTCATCGCACCTGAAAAGCAAATCCATGAAGTGATTGAAAAAGGCGACGATGTGGTGATGATCAAAAAGAAGGTATTTCAGTCCAATATTCAAGCTTTATATGACTCTATCGAAGTTTGTAGCGATGATGAAATTCAGAAGGCAGTGGATGCGATTACCAATGCCCGACTAATTGAGTTCTATGGAACAGGTGGGTCTGGAACGGTTGCCCTAGATGCACACCATAAGCTTTTAAAATTAGGGATTAAATCATTTGCCTATAATGATAGCGTTCTACAGGCGATGTCAGCTTGTGTCCTTACCGATCAAGATGTAGTGATTGGAATTTCCCATACAGGCTCCAATACCGATGTTTTAGATGCGATGAGACTGGCAAAAGAAGCGGGTGCCACCATTATTTGTATTACCAATTCATCGAAATCACCGATTACGAAAATATCGGACATTGTCTTACAAACGGCATCAAAGGAAACCCTATTCCGTACCGATGCCATTTCTTCAAGAATCGCTCAATTAACGATTATTGATATTTTAGTCGCCGCAGTGGCCAATCAAGCGTATGAATTGTACTTTGCCAACCTGCAGAAAACACGTAAGTCTACCATTGATAAAAAGATGTAAACTTGACTTTTTGATCCCCTGTGAAAAAATAATTCATTTTTTTTAAAATAATCTTGAAGGAAATTACCACCATATGCTATGATGGGGGTACAAACAAAGTTTTCAGAAAATTAAGTTTGTAATGAATATTCTTTTTTTATAACCAAAAAAGAAAACGTTAACAAACGAACAAGGGGGAGAAAGAGTAAATGAAGAAGCTTTTATCTGTAGTATTGATGGTTGTTCTAATGTTATCTGTAGCAGCATGTAGCAGTTCAACAAGTGGGGATGGGAAATCTGAAGCGGGAAAATCAGGTGAATCAGGAAAAACAGGTAAGACGGTAACGTTTAATCTTTCAACTCCTGATCCCGACACAGCATCTGTATCAGTTGCTGCAAAAGAGTTTGCTAAGGTAGTAGAGGAAAAAAGTAATGGATCCATTAAGATTGAGGTTCATCCAAACGGAACGCTGTATGGCGGAGACCCAGCGGCAGCCGTCAAACAACTTGGAGCGGGAAGCCTTGATATGCTGGTTCTTTCCACATCACTTTACGCCAACTTTGAACCAAAATTTAGTGCGATTAGTATCCCATATCTATTCGATGATAAAAGTCAATTTGTCTCCTTTTTAAATAGTGACCTAGGGGCAGACCTATTAAGTTCCGTTTCGAAATTAGATATTCATGGATTAGGATATTGGACGCGTGATTTTAGACAAATTACGAACTCAAAGAATCCTATTACCAAACCTGAAGATTTAAAGGGAATTAAATTACGCGTTCCAAACAACCCATTATGGGTAGAATTCTTCAAGGGTACTGGTGCTGTTACCACTCCAATGGACTTCGGTGAAGTTTATAACGCATTGCAGTTAAAAACAATTGATGGTCAAGAAAATCCTATCGGTGTAGTAACGGCGGCAAAATTATATGAGGTTCAAAAATACGTAACCATTTCAAACCATATGGCAGATGGTTGGGTTGTAGGAATTAATCAGAAGAAATTCGATGCCTTAACTGACGAGCAACAACAAATCTTAACAGATGCTTCAAAGGAAATTCAAAAGTGGGCATTGGATTACGATACAAAAGAAGCCGATTCGGCGATTAAACTTCTTAAGGACAAAGGAGTGAAAGTCAACGAGTTAAAGAAGGATCAGCAGCAGCTCTTTGTGGAAGTTTCAAAGAAAGCGTATCCAACCTTCAAGGGCTTAGTGAAAGATGATGAGTTCTTCGGGAAAATACTAGAATTTGTTGGTAAGAGTGAGTAAGTAAGTGATTAGGGCGGTCCAATGTGTCAAGCGGACCGCCTCCCATATTGAACTAAAGGAGAAACTACATGGTTAAGGATGAAAAAGGTAAACTTAAACGTTTCTTTCAAGTCATTAACAATATTACGGATACAGTGGCGTCCTTGACTGCCATGACCATTTTTGTGGTGGTTATCTGGCAAATCTTTGGGAGATTAATAGGGAAGCCTGCGCCATGGACGGAGGAGGTAACTCGTTTTGCCTTTATCTGGCTAATATATCTGGGGATTGGGATTGGCTATCGTAAAGCAGAATCCGCCAGAGTCACCCTATTATTGAAACTGCTACCCAAATTTATTCAAAAAGGGTCGGTATGGATTTATTCACTCGCTTCGATTGGATTCTTTGTTTTTATGTTGATTTATGGTATAGAGTTTTTGTCACAGCAAATCAATACAAGTGAAAAAAGCTCGGTGTTACTATTACCGATGTGGATTATTGGGTTGTGTATGCCTGCTTCCGCCATCATTGGAATTCTTAATATCATTCAGTCATTACTTTATGACCGTGCACTTATCCAAGAGGAGGTGAAGTAATAGAATGTCGATTTTTCTATTAATCTTATTCTTTATCTTAATGTTCATTGGTATTCCTATTGCTGCCTCTCTTGGTATTTCAGTAGTCGCCACCATTCTTCTTTATACAGATGTACCGATCAGTATTGTCACCCAATCGATGTACAGCTCCATGAATAGCTTTATTATGGTAGCTGTTCCATTATTTATCTTAGCCGGAATCATTATGGACGAAGGGGGAGTAGCGGAGAAGATCTTTGATTTTGCAAAAAGTGCAGTGGGTTGGATGACCGGTGGTTTAGGCCACGTCAATATTCTAGCAGGTCTTATCTTTGCTGGTATGGCAGGCTCTTCCGTTGCAGATATCGCCAGCATTGGCCGTATTACCATATCTGCTATGACAAAAAACAAATATCCATTGGAATATGCTTCGGCACTAACCCTTATCACCTCTATGCTAGCGACCATTATTCCACCTAGTATTTTGATGGTAGTTGCTGCTTCAACAGCTGGTGTTTCGATTGGTTCTGCCTTAGTCGGCGGTCTTGTTCCAGGAGTACTCATTGCGATTATCTTTATGTGCTACAACTACTATTACAGTAAGAAGCATGGCTATGGAGTCCGGCAAAAGTTTGAATGGAGTGTGTTTAGGAAAGAATTTGTTCACGCCATCCCAGCCTTGCTTGCACCCGTTATTTTACTGGCAGGTATTTTGAGTGGGGTATTTACACCAACAGAGGCAGCCGCTATCGCTGTGCTATATACCTTAGTTGTGGCGCTGTTTGTTTACAAGGGTTTAACTTTCAGGAAACTACCGAATATCTTTTTTAGAACAGCTAACCTAACAGGAACGATTCTTTTTATCGCCGTCACTGCCAAGGCAGCTAGCTGGGTGTTCGAGTATGATGGTCTCCCGTCAAAGATTGCTACATTTATCGGAGGAATAAGTGATAGTCCATTGATCATCATGTTGTTGTTGTTTGTTTTCTTTATCATTGTGGGGATGTTTATGGATGCGACAGCCGCCATTTTTATCCTAGTACCAATTTTAATGCCGACGGTGTTAGCGGTTGGAATTGACCCTGTGTTCTTTGTTGTATTCTTAGTAGTCCTTCTTTCAGTAGGATTGGTGACACCACCAGTTGGTGTCTGTTTATACGCGACTTGTAATATAACGGGATTAAAAATTGAGAAGTTAAGTAAAGCATCATTACCATGGATACTCGGGACCTTTGCGGTCTTACTTGTCTTTATTTTCGTTCCACAGATTATTACGGCTCCAATCAGTTGGTTTAATTTGTAAAAATAGAAGAAAACACGAAGGGAAGTTTTCTTCTTATTTTTTTTAAAATTTATGAAGGAAATTACCACCATATGTTGAATAGTACATTTTAGGTATGAAAGGAGATAGGGCAATATGAAGGCAGCGGTATTTCATGGACCTAATCAATTAAAACTTGAAGAAGTGGAAAAACCAGAAATAAATGATTTTGAGGTACTTGTAAAGGTGAATGCAAGTGCAGTATGCGGTACCGATGTACGGATTTTTGAAGGAAAAAAGACAAAAGGTGTCAGAACCCCTTCTATTATTGGTCATGAGCTAGTCGGAACGATTGAAGAAGTGGGCGCTCAGGTGAAAGACTTCTTTGTCGGAGATCGAGTGGGCGTGATGCCGGTTATTCCATGTCGGAAATGCTATTACTGCTTAAACGGGCGAGAAAATGTTTGCGCCAACCGAACAGCTATTGGCTATGAGTTCGATGGTGGATTTGCGGAGTATGTAAAGATCCCAAGCACGGCATTAGAAGCTGGAAATCTAGTGAGCATTCCTGATCATATTTCCTTTGAAGAGGCAGTTGTAGCAGAGCCGCTTGCTTGCTGTATCAACGGTCAGAGAAAAGCGAATGTCAAAATGGGTGATGTCGTTGTCGTGGTTGGGGGAGGGCCAATTGGACTCATGCATGTCCAATTAGCTAAAATTGCCGGAGCGAAGTCGGTCATCTTGAGCGAGCCGATCGCCCATCGTCGTGAAAAAGCGTTACTGGCAGGTGCCAACCTTGCTGTGGACCCTCAGAACGAATCCTTACAGGATCTTGTCCTAAGTGAAACAGATGGGCTTGGAGCAGATGTTGTAATCATGGCCATTGGCGTTCCGTTCATCGTCAATTCGAGTGCGAATCTATTGAAAAAGGGAGGCACCTTAAACTTATTTGCTGGGTTCACTAAAGGTGTCATGTCTGAAATTGATCCAAACGTCATTCATTACAATGAAATTAATGTGAATGGTACATCTGCTTTAACGCGAGCGGATTATTATAAATCGTTGTCACTTATAGCTGCTGGTCAAATTAATACAGAAGTATTAACGACAAAAGGATACACCTTAGATGATATTGAGCAAGCGATCGTAGATGTACGAAACGGTAATGGAATGAAATCAGTTATTACTCAATAAAACTATTAAAATATGAGAATGGGAGTGTTTTATTATGGCATTTTTAGGAAAAGAAATTCGGATGAATCGTTTATTGAACCAAGAGTCTGGAAAGCTTTTAGCGGTAGCTGTTGATCAGGCAATGGCACGCGGAATCTTCGATGAGCTTATGCCCATTCAACGGAAAATGGATGAAATTGTAGCCGGAGGTCCTGATGCCATCACGATGCACAAAGGAATTGCCGACCTATGTTATCGCCCGCATGCAGGTAAAACCGGATTTATTCTCAAATGCTCTACGTTTTCGCCTTGGCAACCAAACTATGATGCATGGGTGACAGAAGTAGATGAAGCGGTGCGTTTAGGAGCAGATGCTGTTTCCATGGGTTGTATTGTGGGAGGAGATGACCAACCAGAACAGCTCCGAAATTTAGGAATAATCGCGGGTCAAGCAGCGGCCCATGGATTACCAATGATTGCTCATATTTATCCACGAGGAAACCAAATTCCGGAGGATGAAAAGAATAGCTGGAACCATGTTGCATACGCAGTTCGTGCTGGTGCTGAGCTAGGAGTAGACATTGTTAAAACAAAGTACACAGGAAATCCAGAAACATTCCATAAGGTGGTTGAATCTACGCCAGGGAAGGTAGTTGTGGCTGGTGGAGATAATGGGAATAACATAGAAGACTATTTCCAAATGGTTTATGATGTAATCGATGCTGGTGGAACAGGAATAACTTTTGGTAGAATAGTATGGAATAATCCTAATCCAACTGCAGTGGTAAAAGCGTTTAAAAATATTATCCATCATAAAGGAACGGTTCATGAAACACTCGAACTTTATAACGAGTTAATGAACACACCTGCAAGTGTAAACTAAAAATTAGGTGATAAATGATGTCTCACATTATTGGAATTGACATTGGCACGAGTGGAATCAAAGTCGGATCAATGAATAAAGAAGGTGTAATGGCTTACCTAGAGTACCAGCCATACTCCCTTCTTTATCCCCAAAAGGGCTGGGTAGAAATTGACTTAGAGGATATTTGGTGTAAGACGAAATCGTTGCTTTTGAAAGTGTGGCATCAAGTAGAAATGGAGGGTACGATTGATGCCGTTTCCCTTTCTACTTTTTGCAATTCCTCTGTCTTTTTAAATGAAAAGGGAGAGCCTTTATCTCACGGAATTATGTATTTAGATCAACGAAGTAAAGCCGAAGCAGACTGGATCAAGGATGTAGTGGGTGAAGACTTGCTATACGAGGTAACGAGGAACCGGTTAGAGCCAGGAATGTATACGGTTACAACCCATTTGTGGTTCAAAAAACATCATCCAGACCTATATGAACAGACGCATAAATGGGGAAATATTTCTACGTTTATTCTACACAAGCTCACTGGTTGTTTTGTCATGGACTGGACTCAGAGCTCTTTCACAGGAATGTATGATGTTGAAAATTATCAATGGTCGTCAAAAATTTATGAAAAGGTCGGGATTGATGGAGAGAAGCTGCCAAAGGTCGTCGACCCTCATTCGATTATAGGAGATTTGATCCTCCCGGAAGTTTCCTCCAAGGGCACCGTTCCGGTTGTTGCGGGGGCTGCGGACACCTCATGCTCTGCCGTGGCATTAGGGGTTGGAATCAATGAAATGTTTGAGTCTGTTGGGACATCCAATGTGTTAACGGTTTGTACAGATCAGCCCGATTGTTTAGATAGTCGCTTTTTGAATAGATGTCACGTGATCAAAGATCGTTGGCTATCACATGGAGCGATGTCGTTTCCAGGTGTATCAATCCAATGGTTTTATGAGCAATGGTTAAAACCAGAGGGACACACGAAAGCTATTTTTGAAGATTTATGTAAACAATCTCCTATAGGAGCGAATGGTGTTTTTTTCCTTCCTTATATGCAAGGGGAACGGTCCCCAATTTGGGACGCCAATGCAAGAGGGGTTTTTGCTGGGATTCATTTGAACACATCGAAGGCGGACATGTTTCGCGCCATTTTAGAAGGGTGTTCCTTTGGACTGAGACAAATCTATGAAATTATTGAAACCAACTACAAGATTCAGGTAGATCACTTTTCTTCCATTGGCGGTGGTGCAAAGAATAAGGACTGGGCTCAAATCAAAGCCAATGTTTTAAACAAGTGTATTCATATTAAGAGCATTTCTGAAACAGGCGTATTAGGTGCCTGTTTAATAGGTGGAACAGCAATTGGCTACTTTTCTTCATTAGAAGAAGCGGTGGGAAAAATTAATAATCCAACGGTTTGTCAAATAGAACCGAAGCAAGACCAGTTACAACCCTATGATCGTTTGTATCATGTCTTTTTGGAATTATATCCGTCATTAAAGACATTTTTTGCGATAAGTGCTGCCCAAAGCTTGAAAGGGGGGGAATGAGTTGAAATGTAAGGTTTATGTAACCAGAAGGCTACCCGAAGAAATGATTGATAAACTTTCAAGCCATTTTGAAGTCACAATGTGGGAGGAGGAAGAAATCCCTGTTCCTAGAGAAGTGCTACTGAAGGAAGTAGAAGAAGTGGACGGCCTTATTTGTCTTTTAACTGATTCCATAGATGAAGAGGTGCTAACGAAAGCCCAGCATTTAAAGGTGATTAGTTCGTGCTCAGTTGGCTACAACCATATCGATGTTCAAGCGGCTGCTAAAAGAGGGATTGTGGTGACCAATACACCGGGAGTATTAACAGAAACGACAGCAGATTTAACGTTTACGCTGTTAATGACTACAGCCAGAAGAGTGGTCGAGGCCTCCGATTTCTTACGTAGTGGGGAATGGGGAGCATGGTCCTTGATGCAGCTAACAGGGCAGGATGTATATGGGGCCACATTAGGTATTATTGGGTTTGGAAGAATTGGGGAAGCATTGGTTAAGCGTGCAAAGGGCTTTGACATGAATGTTCTTTACCATAGTCGGACGCGAAAACGGGAAAAAGAAGAAGAACTAGGTATTCACTATGCGGAGTTGGGGGATTTGTTACAGCAATCCGATTTTGTTTGCCTACTCTTGCCTTACAGCCCAGAGGTTCATCACTTAATTGGGAAAGAAGAATTGTTGCTGATGAAACGTACAGCCATCCTCATTAATACGGCACGAGGTGGAATTGTTGATGAAGATGCATTATTTCAAGCGTTGAAGGCTGGGGATATCTGGGCTGCCGGTCTCGATGTTTTTGAACAAGAACCCGTTCCGGTAGATCATCCATTGCTTTCCTTGCCGAATGTGATCATGCTACCCCACATAGGAAGTGCTTCAATTCAAACTAGAATGAAGATGGCGAGGTTAGCAGTTGATAATCTAACGAATGTTTTAACTGGTGAGGAACCGATTAACCCAATTTTTATATAGTAAAACGCATGTGTATAAAGGTTTGATTCATAATGACTTCATGGAGGACTTTAAGTGACTTATCGATTAAATGAACGTTTTAAGATGTTTACCTTAAATTCCAATCCAAAGCTGGCTACAGAGATGGCTCAGCTATTGGGTTGTGAGCTGGGGAGATGCTCTGTATCACGCTTTAGTGATGGTGAAATTCAAATTAATATCGAAGAAAGTGTCCGCGGCAGTGAGGTGTATTTAGTTCAATCCACTTCCCAGCCGGGGAATGAATATATTATGGAACTTCTAATCATGGTTGATGCATTGAAAAGGGCTTCAGCTAAAAACATTAACGTAGTTATTCCTTATTATGGATATGCTCGCCAAGACCGAAAGGCTCGTTCACGCGAACCAATTACAGCGAAACTTATTGCGAACCTATTGGAGACTGCTGGGGTGACAAGGGTGATTACAATGGACCTTCATGCTCCGCAAATTCAAGGTTTTTTTGACATCCCTGTTGATCAGCTAATAGGTGTTCCGATTCTTTCACAGTATTTTGAGAATAAGGGATTGGAGGATATGGTCATTGTGGCACCCGATAATGGCGGGGTTGTAAGGGCGAGAAAAATGGCGAGCCGATTACATGCACCTATTGCCTTTATTGATAAAAGACGTCCAGAACCGAATGTAGCCGAAATCATGAATATCGTTGGGAATATCGAAGGCAAAAATGCCATTATTATTGATGATTTAATAGATACAGCGGGCACCATTACGTTAGCGTCTAGCGCCCTCATGGAAAAAGGAGCAAAAGCGGTGTATGCTTGTTGCACTCATCCTGTTCTCTCCGGGCCAGCAATCAGTAGAATAGAGGCATCGCCCATTACAGAGCTAGTGGTCACCAATACCATCGAACTTCCTGAAGAAAAAATGATTAACAAAATCACCTCCCTATCCGTAGGACCACTCCTAGTAGAGGCAATCGCCAGGATTCATAACGAAAAAGCAGTTAGCCCATTATTTGAATAAATGGGGGTCGTTGGATTAACGTTTTTCATTTGGAGTTGAAGGTAAAAAAAACTATAAACTTAAACAAAGAAACTGTCTCTTTAAAAGGGGCAGTTTCTTTAGCCTTATTATAACAGGAGTAAATTTCCAATAATAAATTATTCGAATACAGGGAAAGCAACTATTTTGAGATGAAGATCAACTTAGTGATTTATATTGACACCATTGAATTTAAAAGAATATGGAGGAAAAACAAATGAAATTCCCAAATGATGCGGATGGAGAGGCATTGCAAAGTTTATTTAAAGATGGAGTGAATTTTAAGTTAGACAATGTAAGTAAAACCATATGGTGGTTATTTTGATGGTTGGGGCGTTTTTGAGAGCAGGGATGCATTCTAGTGACACTATCTTATGTAAAAACGGAAGGCTAAACAATAAATGGATGTTTGAAAAGGAAGCCGAACAGTGACTGTCACTGTTCGCCTAAACTTCTCAATGAAATTTTAGTGGCACTTATCATTATAGAATGAAATGTAAAAACCCCCTTATGTTTCAAATTTATGAGGGGGTTATAAGTAATTTGAAAAAATTGTTTTTATTAAAAATTATGAAAGCACTTCTGCTGCAATTAGTCTATAAGATTCCATGCGGTCCTTCGGAGAGTGAGTAATCGTCACCAACATGATTTCATCCGCCTTAAATTCAGCTTGTAACTGATAAAGTTTCTTACCGACCTCTTGCGGATCGCCCACAATCATATTTTGTTTCATTTGCACTAATTTTTCTCTTTCTTTTTCATTAAGTTCATAATTCTTAGCTTCTTCGATAGAAGGAACATATTTGCCTTCACCTTTATCTTTTTGAATGGCCCAAATAAGTGAACTCAACGCAATTTCTTCTGCTTTTTCCGTAGTTTCTGCACATATCACGGAAACTGTTAACAATACTTGAGGAAATGGACCGTGTTTCTTTGGTTCAAAGGCATCTATATATTGTTCAATGATAGCGGCTCCGTTATTTTCGCTCATAAACTGACCAAATGCATAAGCCAAACCATTTTTAGCTGCAAGTAAAGCACTTTTTTTACTTGTGCCAAGGATCCACGGCATTGGTGGCACTTGTGGCATTGGCGAGGCCGTGATTTTTGAAAACTCATGATCTTCAGGAAAATCATCATGGAGAAAATGAAGCAGTTCTTCCACTAAATTTGGCATTTTCCATACCTGTTGTAAAAAGTTATCTGATAAAGCATTAGTGGCTTCAGCAGAACCGCCGGGTGCACGGCCAATGCCGATATCGATGCGATTCGGAAACAATGTAGCCAGCATATTGTAAACCTCTGCCACTTTATAGGGTTTATAATGAGGCAATAGGACAGCCCCGGAGCCGATCCGGATCTGTTTTGTATGGACTCCAATATAACTAAGCATCACTTCAGGGGAAGAGCAGGCAAGTCCAGGAAGATCATGATGTTCGGCAATCCAATACCGCGAATACCCTAGCGCTTCACCAGCTTGCGCTAGCTTCACAGATTCATTCAACGCATCACTAGCAGTTTGATCAGAAGAGATGGGTGACTGATCTAATATACTTAATTTCACTAATCCATGCCTTCTTTCTTAATTTTTCACTTCGTGCAATGATAATGTAAAATCTCCAACCTGTTCTTTTTCATATAAGTTTGTAATTGAAGTGGAATATTGCTGAATTTTTCCTCTAAACGCTAAACCTCTTTCAGGAACTTTTACATCAAAGACGCCTTCGTATAACAGTGTCGTAATGTCATGATATTTCTCACTCGTCACTTTGAAAATAATAATAATATTATGTAAACCATCGTCAGCCTCTTCTTTATAATGGTCTACATGAATCGATGTATCATTTAAGATTATTTCTTTTACCATAAAAATCATCCCCTTATGAAGTTTGTATGAAAAATAATAGCATTGTTCCAATAGTGGAGCAAATCAAACGGACTATAATAATCAGTTCCAAGTATTTAGTTAATGTATGTTAAAAAAGATGAATTTAAAAAACTAAATAAAAATAGTATAAATTTTACTGTTGACATTTTTAACTGTAACGATTAAATTTACAGTATAGAAACTGTATTTATTTTTATTACATTTAATAAAGAAGCGATAACTCAGCAGTTTAATAATAACTGTGAGGTTTTATCGCCTAATTTCGGGGTAAATACCAAATAACCAAGTAGGTATTGTACCGTATATTTTCCAACAAATATTTAGGAGAGTGAGTAAGGATGGTAACTCTTTATACAACCCCTAGCTGTACATCTTGTCGAAAAGCGAAAGCTTGGCTTGAGGAACATTCCATTGACTATATCGAAAGAAATATTTTAGCCAATCCGCTAACAGTCGAAGAGATTAAATCGATTTTTCGCTTAACAGAAGAGGGGACTAGCGAAATTATTTCAACTAATTCAAAAACTTTTCAGGAATTATATATAGATATTGAATCTCTTTCACTTAATGAACTCTATACCTTAATAATGGAGAATCCTAAAATGGTACGCCGGCCAATTATCCAGGATGAAAAAAGATTACAGGTGGGCTATAACGAGGACGAAATTCGTAGTTTTCTGCCTCGAAAGGTTCGCACATACTTGTACAACGAATTGCAAAAAGCGGCAAATTAATGGTTTTTTAAAGGAGGAAAAAGGAATGATCGAAGTATTCGTAACTGTTAATTATAAAGAAAAAAATTACAACACCAATGTTATTGTGAAAAAAGATACAGCATGGGAAAACATTCAACGGTTAGCCGAGGAACAAGTCAAAAAACAATGGGATATTTAAACTAATCACTAACCTTGAAAACCCTAATGATTGACAAGATAATCTGTAATGTATACTATTACAGTACGTCATTAATATTGAAAAGATGCACACAATAGTATTAAGGTATGTGTCGTTTCATTTCTTAGGAGGCAAGAACATGAATAGTAATTTTACCCTTGCCATTCATAGTTTGACTTATCTTGCGCTACAGCCGGACCGGATGTCAACAAGTGAGGCTATTTCAGAAAGTGCCGGCGTCCATCCAGTACGGATTCGAAAAGTGCTGAGTTTGTTAAAAAAACATGAATTTATTAAATCCAAAGAGGGAACTGGCGGAGGATTTATTTTTGCGCTTGATCTAAATAAAGTTAACCTTTGGGATATATATAAGATTACTTCAGAAGGTGCTCTCCAGCCTAAGTGTCCTGAATCGAATCATGAGTGTATTGTCGGTGCCAATATGCAAAGTGTTTTATGCAGCATTTTCTTAGGTGCGGAAGAACATCTGGGTGAATATTTAAAGGATTATACCATGAAAGAGGTTGTCAATCTCGTTAGTAAGCGGCTTTGACCGCAGATCTCTTTAATTGAAATGTAATAAAAAAAATTACAGATTTACCTAGTGAGTATATCTGATTGGATGAAACTAAGAATAAATAAAGAAGGTGAGACGTATGTTGTCCAATAATACCATCTTACAACCAGGCGACTGGATCAAGGGAGAATCATGGGACGGGGAATTAATCATTGGTTATATTGAATCACTGTCACCTAATATTCCTGAAGGATTAGTAAAAGTAACGGTTGTAAATAGCGACAATAATGACAAGATTGGAAAAACAATCCCAGTTTTAAGCAAACGGGTTAAACGACTTCCGGTTACGAATGTGACAAACAAGGTACAAATAGAATTTCTCATAGACTTGGCCTTATCAACAGGGGATAAGGAATGGTTTAAGGAACTTTCTTCCGAGTTAAACGCAATGAAACAGCTTGTTAATGAAATGGAATAACACTTCTTTATATAAAATGGGCAGACAATGGCAGACAATAAAATCATTAAAATACAAAAACTGTGCTTTCAATGGGAACGGAAGATCCGTTCCAATACCCACTTTTCAGTTCACGATACCCTGAAAAGTGGGTGAAGTACATTGAACTTATGGTAGAAGGTTATACACTACCTAAAATCGCTAAACGCCTCAAAATCCACATTTCCACTGCCTTTTATTGGAGGCATAAAATCTTGAACGCATTAGGAAGTCTTGGTTTTAATCAATTACAAGGTATCATTGAAAGTGACGAAACCTTTTTTCGTGAGTCTATGAAAGGTCGAGTAATCACCCATAGAAAAGCCAAGAAACGTGGAGAAAAAGACAAGAAAAGAGGTATCTCAAAACTTAAAATTGCTGTTGTGGTGGCACAAGACTGTAATGGCAATATGATTGCTCGTAAAGCAGGAACAGGGCGTGTTAAAGCCGAAGAAATCGACAATGTGTTAGGTGAGTATATTCACTCGTCTGCCTTGTTATGCACAGATACAGCCATCAACTACAAGAAATTTGCCAAAATCAAAGGCTTATAACACGAAACGGTCAATGAACGTCAAAAACAACGTGTGAAAAAAGGCAAATACCACATTCAACAAGTTAATAATTCTCATAATCGTTTGAAAGGATGGATGGAGCGTTTTAAAGGGGTTGCTACGCCATATTTGGATAACTACCTCTACTGGTTTCAATGGCTTGAATTGGGTAAAAACCTATCTTTTGGAAATCGAGTCGAACAAATGCTTATTTCGGCTTGCCAAAAATCAAATAGCATAACTGTCAATATATTGAGGGGCAAAACTGCTTAAAAAATCCATAGAATGCTTTTTCGATTTGCAATATTAATTTATTCTTATAGAAGCCAAAAAAAGACATATAGAATTTCTCCTATACGCCCTTATTCTTTGTAGGGATTCACTCCAAAGTTCAGAAAAGATTCTCCTCTAAGGTCATTGGATTGACCTAAATACCATTGAAACATTACTTCATATTGATATTGTTTTACTTGTTCAGGTACATCTATTTCAATGTCACTCTCTGCCAAATGGTAAGCAATATTTTCGCCTGTTGTGATATTGTGTAGGATAACCCGATTGGGTTTATTTTTAAAATTTTTCCAAGAAATTTCAATTATATCCCCTTTATTGACATTGGTTATAGGAATAGAAGATGGATTGTGTTTTGTTTGGCTACAATCTTCATTCCAACAAAAACTATCATATGTATGTTCCATATTATTACCATTTAAAGTGATGGTAGGAACTGGTGCTGACTTACCTTCTAAATATGGTGCATTATTTAGACTTTTTAAAGTAAAGAAAGTAAATATAACAATTAATACCACTATGACAAGTATCCCCGCAAATATAAATGATTTTTTCACGTTTATCACTCCCTCCTCATTTCGAATTATACATTAACCAAATATCTTTTATTATGAAATTTTTAACAAAACATTAAATAATCCTTTTATTTTAACAAGAGTGTTTTATTCACAAAAACAACAAAGTTTACGAAAACAGCCCAATGAATTAAATAATTTAAGTAAAACCACATGGTGGCTATTCCGACGGTTGGGGTGTTTTTGTAGATTAGAGAGAAGAGGGATGGCTGTTGTGACATAACCAATAAATGGATGTATGTAAAAATGGCGAACAGTGCCTGTCACTGTTCGCATTGTTGTCACGCTTGTGGAAAATGGCTGCGGCATTGTTCTATCTAAATCAGCTCTGACCGGATTGGCTCTAATGCTAGCGGAAGAGCTACATTTTATAACTGTTGGTTTTCCCCGCAATCATTCATTAAATACTTTATACACGACCGGATCGTATTGAGGTTCAGGGTGTTCATCTCTACTTAATGAAGTGCCGTTTCATCAATTGAAGCAGTGCTTTTTTTCGTCCTATGGAATTACTGTCTTATCAGAAACTTCATATTTGTATGAAATGGGACAAAATATGTATGAATATATTTATGACATGCTACTTAGAATTGGAGGAGTTAGTATGTCTAAAGTTATAAGTATTATTAACCTCAAAGGAGGTGTAGGCAAGACTACACTTACCGTAGGATTGGCTGAGTTCTTAGTTGTTGAAAAGCAGTATAAAGTCTTAGTCATTGATTTGGACCCACAAACAAACTCGACGGTCTCCTTGATAGGAGAAGATGAATGGGCATTGAGGAACAATTCTAATAGAACATTGTTCCATTTATTTAAAGACAAGATAGATGATACCAGCGATTTTTACTTAGATAGCTCCGTTGTACAAGGATGTTCTAACCTTTATGGAGGATTGTCAAATTTGCATTTATTGCCATCAAGTTTGGACTTCGTTCAAATTCAGGATCGTTTAATTAATATTGGTCAAACTGCTTTAATTCGTCCGATCGATGTACTAAAACGGTCTGTAAATGACTACATAAAAAATTATGATTACGTCTTGATTGATTGTCCTCCGAATTTAGGACTTGTCACACAAAATGGATTAAATATAAGTGATTATTACCTAATACCCACTATTCCTGATCATTTATCGACTTACGGAATCCCACAAATAATATCCAGTGTTAATAGTTTTAATAGAAGAACAGAATCAAACGTTCAAGCTCTTGGCATTATTGTTTCCATGTATCGTTCCAATGTTACTAGGCACCAAACTACCTTAATGAAAATGCAAACAAAAGCAGCTGCTGGAGAGCTACCAAGGCTGTTTGAAACCAGAATTCCTCTTGCATCCAAAGCGGCTGATGCGACTCATTTTGAGGCAGAAGGGGTAAATACAATAAAACAAAAATATGGTTCATCTGGGTCCCCTTTATTTGAAGCATTTTCACAAATAACAGAGGAGTTTTGTCAATATGTTTGATTATTATAATCCAAATATTAGGAAGCAAATCGCAACTATATTTATAGCAATTGCCAAAAAGATCGAAGAAGATGACGAATTCGCAAAAAGTATACTCGGCTGTTTAGACGAAAGATCAAATGACATAAAAAATGCTCAGAAAAAGAAAAAGTCTTCACAGACCATCTCAAAAACCTACGGTATGAATATTTTTGAAATGTATCAAAAGGATGGCCCTCATGGCCTATTAGAATTTCTCGAACCCTTAGATTTGAAAGATTTGAAAAGTATAGTTGTGGAAAATGGTCTAGACCCAGCGCAGAAGGTAAGAAGATGGAGATTAAAAGAAAAGATAATCAAACATATAGTGGAAACAATAGGTAAACAGATGTCAAAAGGAGAAGTATTTTTCAAGCAATAGGCAGTTCCGTAAAACTTTCTATTGAGGATTTTGGTGGAAGGATGAAGGTTTAAATACTTAAATTGAAAGGATAATAATATTATGTAAACAATCGTATGAACACTTTCATAAAGATGAGGTGGTAAATTGATAAAGATTTTAATAGGAATAACGTCTTTAATATTTATAATTATTGGTATGTTACACGTTTTTTGGGCATTTGGTGGAAGTTGGAGAGTAAATACGGCTCTTCCAACTAAAGATGACAGTGAATTACCAGTTTTACGACCAAGAATGTTAGGCCCACTTTTTATCGGATTACTTTGCTTTTTTGCATCTGTACTTCTAATAGTTCAATTAGATTTGTTAGCAGCCATCAAATCCTCCCCTCTTTCAAAATGGCTTTGTATAGCTGGAGGAATTGTTTTCTTGTTACGTGCTATTGGTGAAGGGATATATGTAGGTTTTTTCAAGAAAATCAAACATACTAGATTTGCAAAACAAGATACCGCCTTCTATTCACCTCTTTGTGTGTGGATTAGTCTCATTTTTTTTTCTAGCATCATTTATATGAGGTTTCGACAATCTACATATGGATGAGCGAACTTTCAAGTGGTAAAATACATTTTCAACGTATAACGAACAAATGGCGAAATTCAACAATAAAAGCAATGGAAAATCAATTCCATTGTTTTTTCTATTGCTATTTTTATGTTAAAAACTATAATTATATTTTGGAAATATTTACTAATAATAATAGGGAATGGCGGAAAGTGACTGTCACTTTTCGCCATTTTCATGGCTAAAAACAATCAGATCGGTCCCTATGGTCCAATGGAAAAATATAGTTGACAAAACTTGCGGCTAAGGAATATATTGTAATTAACAATTAACAAAATGTTAATTAAAGAGGTGATTAATTAATGAAAGCAACCAATAAATTTACAACACCAGATGGCTATACCAGTGACATTGCTGTCTTTACTATCACATCAGAGATGATTGGTGAGTATAAGCCGCCGCTTAAAACATTGAAAATCATGCTGATTAAACGTAGTGAACACGATCATGAAGGCAATCCAAGCGTCGAAGCAGGTAAGTGGGCATTGCCAGGTGGATTTGTCCGCACAGGTGAAACTGCTTTTCAAGCAGCGGAACGCCGGCTTTTAGAGGAAACAGGTGTCGGTGGATTACGGATTAAACATTTTGGTATCTATGATGAGCCCAATCGTGATAGTAGGGGGTGGATCATCTCCAATGCACATTATGTGATTGCAAAGGAATCTGCCTTAAACATTCGTAAAACAACCTATGATTCTACGGAAATTAGGCTATTTTCAATGGAAGAAGCACTAGAACTCGAACTTGGGTTTGACCATCGTAAAATAATTGATGATGCCATTTGGTTTATTCGCAAGGATATGGCGCTAACCACATTGGCGAAGCATTTTCTACCGGAAGAGTTTGTCCTTTCTGAATTACAAGGGGTGTTATTAACCGTTTTAGATGACCCATCGATCTCGACAGATGCCGCTTTTTTCAGGAAAGCCCCAACACTACCATTTATTGAAGCGGTATCGGAAAACGGCAAGCCGAAAAAATCCAATCGTTATTCGAAAACACCTGCTCAGCTTTACCGTTTTAATGAGAAACAACCGATTGTTTCAGTGTATCGAAATAAACTACAAGGCTAAGGGAGAGAGGGAAATGGGGATATTTAAAAATTGGTCACGATTTGAAATCATTTGGCTGCTTACCTTCACTTTGGTTAACATTTATTTATTCTTTGCATGGGAAGACTCACTCATCGGCCTAATTTCATCAATAACTGGCATGCTGTGCGTGGTGTTAGTAGCAAAGGGGAAAATATCTAACTATTACTTTGGGATCATTCAAACAGGAACCTATGCTTATATTGCCTACGGTTATGGTTTGTACGGAGAGGTGATGCTCAATGCGCTGTTTTACTTCCCAGTGCAATTTATCGGGATATATCTGTGGAAAAAGAACAAAACCGATTATGGAGTGAAAGGCGAAGATGTAATAGTTAAGAGCCTTACGAAAAAGGGATGGCTATATACCATATTATTGATGCTAATTCTTATCGTGGGATATGGATTCTTCTTAAAATTCCTCGGCGGTAAAATTGTTTGGACGGATTCAGCCACAAATGTATTATCGATTGCAGCACAAATATTGATGTTAAAACGCTATACAGAACAATGGCTATTATGGATCTCTGTAAACATCCTATCCATTTTCCTATGGGTAACTGCTCTCATTACGCAAGGTGGTAATGACTTTTCCATGTTAGTCATGTGGTCCGCATTCCTAGTAAATAGCGTGTACGGGTATATCAATTGGAGAAAGTTATCGATCAAACAAGTGCAGGAGGCGGCGTAAATGACAGTTGGTTTTATCGGAGGAAAGTTCCTTCCACTACATCTTGGCCATGTGTATGCCATAACCTATGCCTCATCTATGGTGGATGAACTGTACGTTATTTTATCACATAGCGAATTACGAGACAGTGAGCTCTGCCTGGATACAAAAATGGATTATATTCCAGCTAACATTCGATTGCGCTGGCTTTCCCAATTATCAAAAGATATGCCGAATGTAAAAGTAATAGCCATTGAAGATGATCAAGGTAATGACAACTACAACTGGGCAGAAGGTGCTCACCTCATAAAAGAGAAAATTGGAAAGCCGATTGATTACGTTTTTAGTTCAGAAAGGGAATATAATGATATTTTTAAAGTGTTATATCCAACTTCCAAACACAGACTGATTGACCCGATGCGTACGCATGTGAACATTTCGGCTACTGCCATTCGAAATGAGGGCGTCTATAATCATTGGGAGTTTATCCCTACTTTTGTTAGACCTTATTTTGTAAAAAAAATCGTAGTGGTTGGTACAGAAAGCTGCGGGAAATCAACCCTAACGAGAAACCTCGCGAAAATTTACAATACAACTTACGTTTCAGAATATGGCCGAACCTTATGTGAAGAATTAGGTGGCTGCGAAGGTATTTTGGTTGAGGAAGATTATCAAAAGATTGCCTATGGTCATAAGATGGAAGAATTTAAGGCCATTGAACAGGCATATAAGCTGGTTTTTATTGATACAGAAGCCATCGTTACCCAATTTTATTCAAACCTTTACAATTTTAATCATCAACCGGTGCTTGATGAAATTGCCAAATTACAAGATTACGATCTTTGGTTATTCCTTGAACCAGATGTGAAATGGGTGGATGATGGGTTAAGAGTACATGGAGAGGAAACGACCAGGGACAATAACAATCTTCACTTAAAGGTATTATTAAAGAAGCATAACATTGATTACTATGTATTAAGTGGAAGCTATGAAAATAGATTAGAAGGTGCAATGGAGTTGATTGAAAAGTTACTATTGGTTGCTCCGTGATCAATCTCTTTAACTTTAGCAGGGATACTCTCGAAATTACAAAAAGAAAGGCTCTGTATCATTCATTGTTGATTTTGGTGTAGGTATGAGAATTCATAAGCGGAGGAATTCCGTCTATTGTATATAGTGGAGGCTAAATAAGCAGTAATAAGCGGAGAAATTCCGCTTAACTGCTCTAAATAAGGACGAAATCCAACGATTTGGATTATATTAACGGAAAAAATACCCTTATTTTTAAGGAAATAAGGGTATTTCCCGAAATAAGCGGAATTCTTCCGTTTATTTTTCAAACACTTTGAAATTCACATTCAGTTATACAGAGCCAAAAGAAAAAAGGCGAACAATAGCTGTCAATGTTCGCCTTTCTTTTATAATCCTAATATCTCGGCCAACCTCGATTGATCAAATCCTAAAACAACTTCCTCACTGTCTCCGTCTTTGATTATAGTTGCTGGAGTAGCCGCTGCACCCAGTGCAATAATTTCTTGGAGATATTCATCGTTTTTGCGAATGTCTCTTTCTTCAAATTCAATTCCATTTTCTTTGAACCATAATTTTTCCGCATGGCAAGGCGGGCATGTTTCTTGCGTATAAATTATCACTTTTTTCATTTTGTTATTACCTCCATTTCATTATGGTTATTGTATCATGGGAAAGGAAATTTGGTGTTCAAGTAGAACTCTACTCGATTACTATTTATTAAATTCCCATTTATTTGTTTCCCTAAAGGAAAATAATGTTAAAATATAATTACCACTTTTTGAGGGGAATGGTTTTTAGTGTTGAGATTTATTGATGACATAGTAGGAGCTTTATCTGATTTTGTTAAATTTATAATAAGGTCGATTAGCTATTTACTTACAGGAATGATAATTGTGTCAATTCCAATGTATCTAGTAGTTTGGGTATTCGGTTTATTTCATTAACATATCCAATTAATAGGTCTAATAACTAAAAATCAGCCAATTGTTCTTCTTCAGAAATATTGTTGGGAGAAGGGCTTTAGGGACTAATAATAGAAGGTGAATACTATGCTTCTAGTTCAAATTGGGGCAATTATAGTAGCAATATTTATAGGATATACTCTAGCTAGAAGAGAATACATAAAATTTACTGTGGCAGAAAAAGAACAGTTTCGAAAAGAACTTGAGAACCCTATCCAGGTCCTATTTCACGTGCTACATCAAATCGGATATTTTATATTTTTCATAGGTATTGTTTTTAATAATGACCTTTTAAGGTATATTGCATTTTTCTTAATAGGGACCGGTTGGATAATAGATGGAGCAAAGTTATGTAACGTCAATAGAAAACGAGGGATGATTTTGATATTCATTGGGTCTATGGCGTTTCTAACCACTTCATTTTTTGCAATAAGATCCTTTTGGTTTTGATCTTATAAAAAAGTGGTTGTACTTTATAGTTAATTCTCGACCCCAAACACCAATATATACGAAACACTCACAATTGTTGTTTTCTCAATATTTGTGGGTGTTTTTTGTTTTGGGAAAAGGATAGTTTGAATCATGAATCAGAATCTTGGGGAAGGAACTTTGGTGTTTAAATGAAAATCTACTAGATTAACTTTTATATAAATCCCAATTTATAACAGATTTTCTGTATAATAGAATTGTCGAAATATAGTTCCAAACATATGTATAGTGGAGCAATTAAGTCATAGGCGACAAATAACTATCAGTAGGAGTTTTTGAAGATGTTATCAGAACAATCGCAGTCTAGCAAACATCAAAATTCATGGATATTCCAAGGAAATCCTGATGATTTTAAAATAGATCAATATATTAGTGAAAACATTGAAATTTGGTGGTCACTAAATCAACAGCATTTTCTTGACCAAATTTCAGAAGGGGATCTTGTTTATATTTGGCGCTCAGATGGCAAGAAAAAAGGTACAGGTGGAATTATTGCGAGAGGGACCATAAGTGGAGAACCAAGTTTAAGTATTTCTCCAAGTAAATATTGGATAAAACAGCATGAAGATAATGAAAAATTTTTAATTCCAATTACACTAGAACATCATCTGGTTAATGGACATTTTATACGTAGAATGGAACTAAAGGAACATCCTCAACTTAATGAGTTATTAATACTCCGGATGGCTAACAATACAAATTATTTAGTAAAAGAGGAACATGCAAAATTACTTCATAAGCTTTGGGAGAAATATACGAAACTACATACAAAGCAAATGAGAAGAAACGATTTAAAAGATACCGTACGAAATGACTTGGAAGCAGATAAAGCTCAATTTGACTCCTATTATAAAGATGGTGAAATGAAAAGCTACTATGGGAACCGTTATGAAAGGAAAGTAAAGAACCGCTTAAGAGCAATAGAGATACACGGAACTACATGTGCAGTATGTGGGTTTAATTTTGAAGAGGTGTATGGTGAACATGGCAAAGACTTCATTGAAATCCACCATAAAAACCCACTGAGCACATTAGAAGCAGCAACTGAAATTGATCCAAGAACGGACTTAGTACCGGTTTGCTCTAATTGTCACAGGATGTTGCATCGAGACAGGGAACATGTGATAAGTGTGGAGGAACTTAAGAATATCATAAAAAATAGGAGAGACAATAATGAAAGAAATCCAACAAAAAATCTTAGCGTTTCGTGATGAACGAGATTGGAAAAAGTATCATAATGAAAAGGATTTGGCCATTTCAATTTCACTTGAGGCAAATGAGTTGCTTGAAAATTTTCAATGGCGAACAAGTGAAGAAGCAATCTCGGAATCCAGACAAAATATTAAAGAAGAAATGGCTGATATCTTAATATATCTAGTCCAACTAGCTGATAAGTTGGAGATTGATCTTGAAGAGGAAGTTTCAAACAAACTGGTTAAAAACGCGATTAAATATCCAGTCAAAAAAAGTGAGGAAAGAGTTAAATGATTATTTATAATGAGACTTCTTCGAACTTTTTAAACCATATTTATGAAAAAAAAATTGGGTACGTTCTCAAGAAAAACGTTCTGGCCAAAATGAATAAAGTAGTTTCTTTGAGTGAATTAAGGTCTTGGGAAAACTCCCTTCCTCAAATGGCAAAGGTTCTAAGGGATGCAGATTTAAATGATGATACTCATGTACTATTAGAATATAAGCTACCTTCATCTGAAAAAAGAATAGACTTTCTCGTCGCAGGACAAGACGAACAGGGCACGAAAAATGCAGTAATTATTGAGTTAAAACAATGGCAGAAAGCAAAAGTGGCTGAAGGAGATGGTATTGTTCGGACTCACCTTGGCGGAAGGGAACGAGAAACAGTTCATCCAGCATATCAAGCATCTTCATATAAGAGATATCTACAGAATTTTAACGAGTCCCTATACAGTGACTCATCAGCTATTCAACTACACTCATGTGCTTATTTACATAATTATATTATGGCAAGTATCGGGGAGCCGCTTCTGGATAAGCGTTACAGTAGATATTTACAGGAATCTCCAGTTTATTTTCAATTCGGTGACCGCGACTTGGCAAAGAAAATCCGAAAGTTGGTTTCAAAAGGGAATGGAAGGGAAATTGCAGAAAGCATTGAAAATGGAAAAATTAGACCATCAAAAAAGTTGGTTGAAACAGTTGGATCATTAATTAAAGGTAATGAAGAGTTTGTTTTACTTGATGAACAGAAGGTTGCATTTGAAAAAGTAGTCAGTAAATATAACCATTTCAAAGCTCAGACTGACCAAAAACATGTCATTATTATTAAAGGCGGCCCTGGGACAGGGAAATCTGTCATTGGATTAAATTTAATGAGTTATATGTTAAAATCGAAAGCTTATGTGGAGTATATAACACCGAATCAGGCTTTTAGGGAAGTACTTCGTAAAAAGTTAATCGGGTCTTCAGGTCATGTGGAAGTAAGGGATCTTTTTAAAGGTTCTGCTTCTTACGTACACTCACCTGAAAATTATTTTGATGTCCTCATATGTGACGAAGCCCATCGATTAAAAGAGCAAGGACATATGAAAAAGAAGATTGAAGGAGAAAATCAAGTAACACAAATCATTCGATCTTCACGAATAAGTGTATTCTTTATAGACGATCTTCAAAAAATCTCGAAAAAAGATATCGGAAGCGTAAAAGAGGTAGAAAAAGAAGCCGCTAGGTTTGGAGCAGCTATACATACAGTTGAACTTGAATCACAATACCGTTGCTCAGGATCAGGAAATTATATATCCTGGCTGGACAGCCTTCTTAAAAATGACCAAGAACCATTTAAGCTAGAAGGAGATTTTGATTTTAAACTAGTTTCCAGTCCTCAAGAATTAAAGGAGGAAATAGTTGAAAAGCGTGGTGGCAGATTGTTGGCCGGTTACGCATGGGATTGGACAAAAAATCTTGTGGATGGAAAGCTTGTAGATGATGTTGTCATTGAGGAGCATAACTTTGCATTGCCATGGAATGATCCCAATAGAATTGACTGGGCGATTCATACAGAATGTGCAAACCAAATCGGATGTATTCACACCGTTCAAGGTTTAGAAATGGATTATGTTGGTGTGATCATCGGTAAAGACCTGGGATATGACGAAGAAGCTAAAAAACTAATCATAAGAAGAGACGAGTTTAAGGACAAGGGAGCAAAACCAGCAAAGCCGAAAAAAGGGCAGGTTGACCCACTTGTTGAACTTGTTCGGAATACCTATAAAACGTTGATGACTAGAGGAATGAAGGGGTGTTATGTTTATTGTTGTGATAAGGGATTGGTAGGGTATATTCGATTGCATATGTAGTTTATAAATATGAATTGATGAACAATCACGTGCATTAGTAGTAGTAATTGTGCAGGATATAGTAGAAGAAATGAACAATTTATAAGGGAATTGCAAATTCTTGACCGGACATGCGGCTGCATGTTCGGTCTTTTAATCTAATCAAAACTATTTTTACTATAACCACTGAAAAAAATACACTCGGGAGGGAATAGGCTTTTTTGAAAATAGGAGTGATTAAGAGTGTATTATTGCAAATAATGATTTAATTAATAGTTACTAATTAGGAACACTTTGTCAAAAAATCTTATATTTGGAGTAATTTACATTTATCTTCCTGTATTTTTGACTATATTAGACAAATTACTAACTTTTTGTATTACAATAGAAAATATAGATTAATAATAAATTATGATTTTGTTACATTCATTTCTTTTCTGATCAGAGGCGATTTAGTTTGAATGATTATTTAAATATTCCTTTCTACTATTTGAATATACAAAAAGATATATATAGCGCAACTCTTCAAGAGGCGTTCCAAAAAGCAGATTTATTACAATATCTTCGAGAAGTGTATCAGTCAGATATTACTCTCTTTTATAACATCCGTGACGAATTAATTCTTCGAGGAATCGAATTTAAAGATCAACATCAAAATAACGTATTTCCCGCATTACAGTATGAAATTAAACATATCATTAGTACAGATCAACCGGGAGACAACTATTTGGATATTGATAATTCGGTTACCGGTATTCAGACTCTTGTTAATCGGTACAAACCTGAGTCCGATTATTTTTTTCTGAATATCCCACTAGAAGGCTTAGCCTACTTCTTAAACAAGGATGCTTCTTTCCTAGCCAAACAATTAGAAAGGGCGGGGTTTATTATTACTCCAGTTGCGGACTTTACTTTGAAGGATTTCAGTCTAGACAAAGAAGATTCACTAGAAAAAGAGGAAGAAGATCTAGAAGTTTCACCGGTTCAAGATGATATATTAATAAAAGAATGCTTTGCAGGTCGGGAATACTGGGCATTCAACGATTATTGTCATAAGCATAAAAAGAAGTATTTTTCACAGCTTACTATTGACTTTATCGAAAACTTTCAACATGTAAGAGGTGTAGGAAGAACAAAATACAATAGATTATTAGAATACCTCGAGGAACTAAAGGAAGAAAGGAACATTACACTTGGACAAATTACAAAACCGAAAAAAATAGTTTCTATGACCCCGATGGAGTATTTCACTAACAATCGTCTGAAACGAGTGTTAGAAAGAAAACAAGTAGATTACTTACGGTTCCTGGATGAGATTTATGTCACTGAAGAGAAGAACATATATTCAACAGTTGAAACAGAAGTAATAAAGGAAAAATGTGATTACGTAAAAAAATTAATCGATGAAATCAATCAGGAAGAAGAGGAAAGACAGTTTTTAGAGCTTCAGGTATCAATAAAAAATCACCCGAACTATCCATATTTAATGGAATTGACAAAAGGAAATGTTAAGCGACTATTACATTTATCCTTTGATGAATCTGAAGACAATATTCACATTTTTGAAATGGTAGAAAATATCAAGTATGCCGATGAATTGTCGTTAATTTACAGCGGTTTAAATAAATTTAAGCGTGTAAATGAGAGAATCGCTGCTATGAAGAACTTGTTGGATGAACGTACCTGGGAAATCGTTATCAGTCGTTTAGTTAAATCCCTTCAAGAAATTGGGGAGCAGGTAGGACTGACTAGGGAGAGAGTAAGGCAAATCGAACTAAAAGCTTTAGGGAAGCTACAGCAGCAAGGAAAACTACTTTACTTAGAGATTTACTTTAATCACTTTTTGCAAAATGATATGAGCATGAAGATTGAAGCATTTATGGAAAAGCTTGAAATTGATCCAAGCTTTAAAGAAATATTCACAATTTGTGTTTCTCAAAATGAACACTTAGAGTTAAAGGATGGAGTTCTTATTAATAAGAGTTTACATGATTATGTTTTAACCCAGCAAGGTGAGATTCGTGGATGGGACAAAACCCTGCTGGATGCTGCCGAAGTGTTAGAACAATTTAATAGTGAGGGAGAATATGAATTTACCATTCAATCTATTGATAAGCTGTTGGACGAAATTGGTTATGTTCGTAAAAACTCCTTGTATTTTAAACATACAATAAAATTACCAGATCAAATTACGTATCTGTTTAAGCATAAACTTACCGGACCCCTAGAAATGACGGATGAGGGGTTCGAATATCTGCAAGAGCTGATGAGTGAGGTATTTAATGATCAATTTGAAAGTGGGAAACGGGCTGCTGTTGCTCGAATTAGAGATACAAAGAATGTGATTTTAGTCGATGGTAATACGTTCATGTATTATGATTTAAATTCTGTTCCTCAGGAGCTTATTGATCAAATCGAAAGCGCTATCGAAAGCGCGTTAGAGATCGAGAAGATGGTTACAGCTAATACCCTTTATCAACGCAATCTCGAAACTTGGAAACGTTACAATATAAATTCGCATTTCCAACTTTATAGTATTTTGCAATATCATTTTGCTGATGTGTATGTCATTGGGAAAGGAAATACATTAGGAATTTTCCGTTCAAATCAGGCAAAGGTCGATATTGAAAATGTTCTCATTTCCCAGCTGGAAAGGGACGGTGGCGTTCTTTCTAAAAAGGAAATATTAGATCATTTTAAATGGCCAGCATATAAATTAGAGCAGCTTTTAGCTCGTTCCAGAGAATTAATTGTAGTAGAAGAAGATAGATTGGATGGCTATGGGGTGAGAATATTTTCTTCCTTTAGTTTTACTGAGGACGAATTAGAAAAGCTACGAAACTTTACCTTGGATTTTATAGAAGAGGACTACTTGTTCCCAAACGATTTATTTATTGAAATGGAATTCGACGATGAGCTAAGTGATATCTTAGCAAAACGGAATATTACCAATCTATATACCTTTGTATCTATCATAAAATGGTTATTCCCGGATCTACGTGGATTCCCGCAGCTTTTATATCTAAAGGAAAGTGAAGTCAATTCGATTGAACAAGCCATTAGTCAAAGGTTTGATACCATTTTAAGACGTGATGAATTAGAAGATTTCTTAGAGGAAAAGGGTTATGCGAAAAGCAGTATATCCAGCGTAACTGCTTCCCTTTTAGAAGAAAAGCTTTTCTATAATTATACTGCGTATCAATATATTAATAGCAAACAAGTTGACTTTAATGACCAAGTGATGCAAAGCTTAAAGGTCTATTTACAAAAGTCATTTAAGGATAAGTCTTATTTGCCAGCACTTGATTTAAAAGGCTATACGACGGATGTGCTGCCGGTTTCAAGTTTTGTTTGGCAGCCACAGCTCATTACAGCCTTTGCTCAGGAGGTAGGTTATCGCTATATTCGTACCATTTCTGATTATCGTTATAATAAGTGGATCTTAGTACGTGACGACTTGAATGTAACGAACTACGAGGAGCTTGTGCACTTTGTCATTACAAATGAATATGAAGGTAATTTCCATGAAAGAGAGGTTGCGAAATTTTTGGCTGAGCGTAAGCTAGCACATAACCCATACCAGTTGCCGATTGAAATTAAAACGAGCAAATATTTTGTGATGAAGGACTTAGGATTTATTGAAGTGAAGGAGCGAAATGATGGAGTTAACCGATCTACAACTACAGTATAAATATCGTTCTGACTTTCATACTATTCACCGTGATTTTTATGAAAAATGTTTGTATACAAGTGTTCGCTATGATAGGGCAGCCGGTTATTTTTCGAGTGAGAGCCTGAAAATGATTGCCAAGGGATTAGAGGTTTTCCTGTACAATGGCGGGCATATTCGAATCGTTGCCAATCCGCAGCTTACCTCTGAGGATATTAATGCCATTGAAAAAGGATACAAAGCAAAGGGGGATGTCATTGAGGGTTCGTTGCTCCGTGCAATAGAGTCTTCCGCTCAATCTATCGAAGAAAATACATTAAATGTCTTAGCATGGCTCATTTACAACAATCAACTCGAAATTAAAATTGCTTTTACCAATAATCATGCGCTCTACCATGAAAAGTTTGGATTATTTGAAGATTTAGCTGGTAATACTGTTGCATTTTCGGGTTCTGCAAATGAAACAGTCGGTGGAGTTAAAAACAACTTTGAGAAAATTGACGTCTATTTACCTAATGAAGACCAACATCGAATTGAAGATATGAAAGAAGATTTTAAGAGGCTTTGGTATAACGAGACAAACGGTTTAACTATCATTGATGTACCAAATATCGTACGTGAAAAGTTAATGGAGTATAAAGGGGAAAAGCCGAAACAGCCAAAGTTGAAGCAGGAAATCGTTCCGCATAGTTATCAAATAGAAGCTATCAATGCTTTAAAATCAAATGGCTGGAAAGGCATCTTAGAAATGGCCACAGGTACCGGAAAAACGATTACCAGCTTACTTGCAATGTCCCAATACAAGAAGGACAATCAACGGGCTTTCGTGATTATTTTTGCACCTTTTAAGCATTTAGTGGATCAGTGGAAAAAGGAATGTGAACGTTTCGAAGTGAAGTTCCCAACGCTCTGTTATGAATCGAAGACGAAGTGGTTGCCCGAACTAGAAGCGGAAGTGCGTAATTTTAACTTGGGGATTACCGATTTGCATGTTGTGATTACCACCTATGATGCGGCAGCTAATACCGAATTCGTTGCGCAAGTTTCGAAGTTGCAGGAGCATGTGTTTTTAATTGCGGATGAATGTCATTATTTAGGGTCGCAGCAGTTTAGAAAATTATCCTTTGCCAATATAAAGGCACGTTTAGGATTATCAGCTACACCTGATCGATGGTGGGATGAGACTGGTACCATGTTTTTAAAAGATTTCTTTAAAGATGTAGTCTATACATATTCTCTAGATGAAGCCATTGCGGCTAATAAGCTAACACCTTACACCTATGAGCCACACATTGTTAGTTTAACAGACAGCGAGCTTGACACTTATAACAAATTAACTCGACGGATAATTAACCAATACAATCAAAAGGATCCTAATGAGGACCAGCTAAGTACATTGAATCGGAAGCGTGCGCTTATTTTGGCAAAGGCCTGGGGGAAAATACCGAGTCTACTTTCTATGCTGGAAGAAAAAGGTGTAGGGAATATTTACCATACAATTGTTTACTGTGCTGAAAATCAAGTTAATGAGTTAACGGTTACACTGAGTCAATTAGGATTAAAGGTGCATAAATTTGATTCAACTGTTCCAACTAAGGAACGCCAACGTATTTTAGTTGCTTTTGCAAATGAAGAGATTCAAGTCCTTGTTGCAATTAAATGTTTAGACGAGGGTGTGGATGTGCCAAGTACAAGGGTTGCTTACTTTTTAGCGAGTACTTCAAATCCTAGAGAGTTTATTCAACGCCGGGGTCGCATTTTAAGGAAGTCACTTGGGAAGCATCTCGCTGAAATTCATGATTTCATCGTATTCCCTCAAGATGTGGATGAAAAGACGTTTACCATGATCGCCAAAAAGGAATTGCCGCGATTTGCTGAGTTTTGTGGAAGTGCGATAAATCGCTCTTCCGCCAAAAATAAAGTTTTACCCTATATTTCACCTTATAATTTAAATCATTTGATGGATATGAAGCCATGGGATGTATATAAAGAAATGAAGGAGGCATTTGACCGTGACTACTATTTTGAATAAAGAACTTCAAGCACGATTAGATCAGCTGGAAGAACCAAATAAAAGTTTACTAGAAAAGCTCCTGATTGATATTGATCAAATCAATCAGAAGGATGAAGTAAGGGCTACTTTACGTAATCGTATTCGAGAAAGTGTAACGATGGAGATGAGAAAATGAAACTATTAGAACTAGAAATGGAAAACTTCCGTCAATATATGGGAAAGCAAAAGGTTGAGTTTGCGTCTAATGATAAAAATATTACGATCATTTTTGGAGAAAATGGTAAAGGGAAAACGGGTATCTTCCGTGCCCTTATGTTTTGTTTATATGGGAGTACTCATATTCAACAGGACAACCCATCAGAGCCTATTCACCTTGTAAGCATGAAGCTCCTTGACAGTTCAACACGTCCTGTGAAAGCGTCGGTTCGTATTCTTTTTGAACATCGCGGCCAGCAGTATGAAATGACTCGTTCGGTACGAGGAGTAAAGCGAGGCTATCGAATTGAAGAACGCTTCGATAGTGTGAAACTAGCATCATTTGATGAAATGGGGAACTATAATCCTAACTTACTGGATAATGAACTTCGAGTACGTGAAAAAATGAATGAGATCTTGGATGAAGAAATCAAGGACTTCTTTCTGTTTGATGCGGAGAAAATTGACACGCTAGCTAAAACGGACGCACAGGTCAAAAAAGAAGTGAAAACTGCCATTTTTAAGCTGCTTCAGATTAATAACGTGGAAGAAGCAAAAGCCCTTTTAGATACTCTATTTAACTCAGAAAAGGCTGCGGCAATTCGCAGTGCTGGAAACATAAACATTGAAGCCAAGCAAAGGGAAATCGAAGCAGAAAAAGAAAATATTGCTGGCATTACCGAATTAATAAACCAGCTGGAAATTGACCAGAAAGAAAATAATAAACTCATTGATAAATATAATTTACAACTTTCTCAAAATGAAGGAATTAGGATTATCCAAGAGCGGATTAAAATGTATCAAGACCAACTGACAATGAAAACGAATCACTTAAATGATTTAAAAGCACAAGCGGTTGAGGTATTAAAAAAGGATGCAGCTTTCCTATTATTTAACAGCTCTTTCCAAAATGTAAAAAATTATTTAAGTCAGCTCGTTTCTCAACAAGGCAGTATTGTGCCGGCAGATGTATTAGAGCAATCATTAGTTAATCATGTATGTGCTTGCTGTAACAATGATCTGAGTCTTCACTCGGAAAATTTAGAGTATGTGAAGGCATTGAAAGAAAACTATACTCGCTCAGAATTAACAGCTATGTCAAGCTCTATAAAAAATATGATTGTTGATAAGGAAAATCATTACAACGAAACTGAACAAACCATTATGAGTTTGCTGCGAAAAATGAACGAAATCGAGCGTGAGCGCAAAGAAATTATTCGGGATATTGACGTCCAGAAAAAGGAAATTGGCTCCCGTGCAGAAACGGAACTTAATTTAGATAAGATTAAGCAAGCGTTAGAAAATGAAACAGCTAACCTAACGAGAACCAGAGCGAATATCATTGCTAAAAAAGAGGCGCTCGCTACTGCGGAAACTAAACTAGTAAACTTAGAAAAAGAATTAAAAGAAATGATGCGTAACAACGAAAGCTTATTATTTGATTCAAAAGTAATCGAGCGCATCGACAGTTTACGCCAAGACATCAAAGATATTTCAAATGAATTTAGTACGACGATGCGTCATAAGCTGCGTGATTTAACAACTGATATCTTTAAAAAATTAATCGACCGAAAAGACGTTAACTTAATTAGTAGCATCAACATTAACGATAAATTTGAGCTTGAAATTATTGGGGGAGAGGGAATCGAAATTACCCAAGATATTTCACAGGGACAGCGGCAAATCGTTGCATTATCGTTTATTACTGCACTTGCACAAGTAGCAACAGGAGATAATATGACGATTACGTTTCCATTGTTCATGGATTCCCCATTTAACCGTATTAGTGGTGTAAACCGTGATCAGTTAATCATGAATATCCCGAACTTAACATCGCAGTGGGTTTTATTATTAACTGACACAGAGCTTACAACTAGCGAGGAACGCGTGTTCAAAGAGGAAGGCCGTCTCGGCAAATTCTATCGGATCAATCAAATTGAGCCGATGAACGCGAAGTTGGAAGAAGTAAGCCTACATGAAGCATTAACAACTAGGGGGATGTAGCCATGGATTTTTTACAAAATCAAATGTTAATGTACACAAGCAAAAAATATGAAAACATTTATATGTTATTAAATCAAGAATACGATTTTGCGTATCACCGTTTATTTTTAATGTGTGCAGCATTAGGAGCTCGTAGAAGCTACAGCATAGGTGTAGAAGAAAAGGGGCGTGAGTTCCGTTCCAATTATTTTAATAGTGATGAGCGAAACTTGGCATATTCGATCATTCTAAATAACGAGTCACAAGGGAAAGACTTGGATCGTTTTAATGATAAAGCTTTTTATGCGGAAGCGCGTAAACTATTAGAAAACTATTCGGAAGGTGGCATGGAGATTCTAGTAAATGAAGTGTTAAAAGAAAAGTGGAACGGAATTAAGCTTGATGAAACTTATAAAAACTATCCGATAGATATTTTAAATTACCTAATTGCAACATTAAAAGCCGTACCTTTCTAGATCTAAATAAGCTCTGCTTTAAGCAGGGCTTATTTTTTTAGCCATTTTTTTTTTATTATTGTTTTAAAGGGAAAAAACAACAACTATAAATATTTTGATACAATACATTTTTATAGTTAATCTTATGGAGAATGAAAACTTGCCTTTTTATAATCTATAAGTTGGACTGATTAGAATATATTGTTTCAAAAGAGTCTATTTTTTTACAATAAGATTATTTAATTTTCAGCATAATTTTTCTATGAAAGAAAAGAACTATTGATTTTGGAGGAAGGCAATGATCCATAACCTCAACTGTTCCTTCTACATATGGTTTATCTTTGGGATGCCGAATACAAGCAGGCAAGAAAAATCGATTGGTATTGTTCGGCCATTTCATGATAGGAACGATTAATATTGGGATCTGTTCAAAAGGCCTTTGGTTAGACCTTTTTTAAAATTATCAAGTTCAACCATTCTAGGGACGTATCCGAAATATTCAAATGCTTGAATGTGAGCTGTAATTCAACTATTTATATCCGTCGATATAAGGCTTCTACATATGTGTATTGACCAAATGGAAGTACAGGCTTCAAAGACATAAGCAGAAAAACTTTGTCCTGGGATATTGTCTTTACTGGTAGCTGTTTCACTGACCAATTTGATAAGGTGTTCACTAACTTCCTATGGATTAAATGTTGGTAGTACTCTTTACGGTGCTAAGCTAATGAATTTGTATTAGAAAAAGATTAAAAACGATGTCGAATTATGGTAAAATGAATATGAAATATTTTACAAATTTTAGAAGAAATCTGAGGAGAAATAATGATAAAAATAAAAAGTGTTTTTATTAAAAGATACAGATCAATAATGGAATTAGCATTAAATGTCGATGATGACAACAATTATATAACAATATGTGGAGAAAATAATGCAGGAAAGACAAATACTCTTCGCGCAATTGATTTATTTTTTAATCCTGAAAAGTACCATGCGGAAATAGACTCTCCCTATCATAAGTATTATGGTTCAAGAGGAGGTGCAGTCTATCCTGAAATTACAATTGAATTTCTTGTAGATGGTATAGATAGAATAAAAGTAAAAAGAGAATTTGATAATGACACACTGAGTAAAACAACAGGAGAAAGACTTAAAGTTGCTGGTGTTAGGGATAAGAAGCAAAAAATGACTGATAAAGATGTAACCGCATTCTTAAAGAAAATAAATTTCTTTTTTGTCGAATCTGTTAATATTTCTTTACCTAAACTAATTAATGGTGTTATTGATGAAATTTATGATTTAGAGTATGAAAAAAGCCAATTTAGAGGGTTAAAAAAAGAATTAAAAGATTCATTTGATAATTATATAAAGGGTTTATTGGAGATATTAAATAAACTAGCAGATGAAATAAATCCTGTATTTAAACAGTATAAAGAAGACTGGGGAGTTGGATTCGATCTTACATCAGATATAAAAAAGTTTAGAGATCTTATTACAGATGATGTTCAATTTTATATTAATGATCAATCAAATAAAAGAATAGATGCTAAAGGAGCCGGCTTGCAAAGACTAGCATACATTCTTTTGCACTTTAGAATTATAGAAAAAATGAATAATAAATCAGTAATTTTATTAATAGATGAACCGGATGTATATCTGCATCAAGGACTTCAAAAGATGCTATTCAATGATCTTCAGCTACTGACAAAGACAGCACAAACTTTTGTAACATCCCATTCACAAGTATTTATAGATACTTATACTATGAAAAATGTATTCTTATTAGATTTAGATATCACTTCCAGATATTTTGATAGAAAAAAACAAAATTTTAGTGTATTAGAAACAAAGGTTGTGAATTTAGATAATGAAGATGGTGCAAAGAAAATAAAAGAGTATTTAGGAATTACAGAAGAGGATTATCAGTTGTTAGATAAGTATAATTTAATTGTAGAAGGAGAGACAGATAAAAAATACATTGAAGAATTATCCTCTTTCTTTAAGTTAAGTACTCCAAAAATTATTTCTGCTAATGGCGCTGATAATATTGAAAAGTATTTAGAGTTTTATAATTCTTTTTATCAAAATTCTGATCCAAAAATTCAAACTCCTTCAGTATTAATATTAATGGATAATGATAACAAAGGAAGAGAAGTGTATAAAAAACTAATAAGCTTAAAAAAGAAAGCGAAGTACAAATACATCAATATTGAGATTCAACTTATTCCAAATTTTTTAGGTGAACGTCCAAATGGTGAAAATATAGAAAAAATTAATTCAGATCTCCAAATCGAAGATTTTATATACCCTAGGGTATTTTGTTTTCTGGTAAATGAGTTATTAAGAAAGAAAAATCTCAAACTAATTAATGGTGAAGAGGTTGCTAAGAAAATAGAAAGACCTGCACATAAAGATAGGGGAATTTTGCATATGGTTGAAAATGAAAAGAATGATAAAAATCCAGAGTTTGGACAAGTACTTAACTTTGTTAGTTCGAGTTATGCGTCAGAACAAGTAAAAAGCGGTTTGTCAGGGTTTTTTAATATTAAAGGAAACAGAGCGATTTCACAATTGCTGATTGCGGAAGACGAAAAATATCCCGAGGTAAGAAAATTTCTTGAGGACATTTCTGATTGGAAGAATTACGTCAAATAATAATCAGGCAATCCAAACTTGTATTACTGAATTTAATGGAATTCTCATATACAAATACTGTATAAAAGAATATTCAGTGAATTTACGGGTTTAAGGTAGGGGTTGAACACCTCACAGGTTATAATTAAATGAGGCTCAGATTCTTAATAAATAGGGTTTGAGCTTTTTACTATTCATCCGCATTTCATTAGAGTATTTATTTTACCGTATACACTACGATTGGCAAACTAAGATAATTTTTAAAAATTTCAATTCACTTTTCCCATTTTAATACTTCCTTCGATATAATATAAATAATATTTATTTATCATCGGAGGTAAAGTAGAATGCCAATATACAACAAACTAGTCAGGGACCGCATTCCAAAAGTCATTGAAAGCACTGGAAAACAGTTTACCACAAGAATATTAGATAACGAAGAATACATAAAAGAATTAAAAAACAAAAGCTTTGAAGAACTTGAAGAGTATGTAAATGCTGAAAATGATCAGGATGCTATTGAAGAATTAGCTGATCTATTGGAAATTATCCATGCACTGGCTGAATGCCATGGTGCATCTATAGAAAAGGTAGAAAAAGTACGACAAAAGAAGGCCGAAAAGCGGGGTGGCTTTAAGGAGAAAATCTTTTTAATTGAGGTTGAAGATGAGTAAGGTCCAGCTCATAACACATGATCTAGGCAGCGAACTAATTGAGAAGATTGAATGTGCTGATACTGTTTGTATTTTATCTTCCTTTGTGATGAAGTCAGGGGTGCATTATTTAAAGGAAGCTATAAAAAGGGCAGCGCAAAATGGTGCTGATATTAAGATTTGCACTGGTGATTATCTCTATATTACACAACCAGAAGCTTTGGAAGAGTTACTGTCAATTGATGAGCGGATAAGCATACGTATTTGGAAAAGTAACGGTGTCTCTTTTCATCCAAAGGCCTACCTTTTTCAATCAACCGAACATGATACTCTGTTTATTGGGTCATCTAATCTTTCACGCTCCGCATTGAATCATGGTGTGGAGTGGAACCTTTCAGTCCGTGATGAGAAAGAAGTCTTTGATGAAGCACTAACAGAGTTTTTAAATGTTTTTTATTCTGATCGTACAGGCTCATTAAATAAGGAAACTCTAGCTGAATATAAAACTGCTTATAATGAATACCATCGTAAATATCCCAATCTATCCCGTAAATGGACAGAGCTAGAGGAATTAGATTTAATGCTTCCTTCTAAAGAGGAAAATCAGCCCCAGGTTGTCTTAGAAGATCCAGTCGTATATGAAAGTGCGATTCAGCCTAGATTTGCACAGATTGAAGCACTAGAGGAATTAAACAAAACACTCGAAGAAGAGTACAATAAAGCACTGGTGGTAATGGCAACTGGACTGGGAAAAACATATTTAGCAGGATTTTTTGCGCAAAACTATAAGAAAATTCTTTTTGTGGCCCATCGTGAAGAGATCCTTTATCAAGCTAGAGATTCCTTTAAAAGGATTATGCCAGAAAAACAATATGGCATTTACAATGGGAAAATCAAAGAGAGTCAAGCTGATGCAGTATTTGCATCCATCTATACCTTAAGTATAAAAAAACATCTTGAGCAATTTCAACCGGATGAATTTGATCTGATCATCGTTGATGAATTCCATCATGCAGCTGCAGATTCCTATAAGAGTGCCCTTGAATATTTCCAACCGAGATTTCTGTTAGGAATTACTGCTACACCTGATAGAAATGACAATAGAGATGTTTACGCCATTTGCGATGGAAACGTGGCCTTTCGATTAGATTTTTTAGAAGCAATTAACCGGAGATGGTTAGCACCTTTTAAGTATTTGGGAGTGTATGATGATACAGATTATAGTCAGATTACCTGGCTGGGAAATCGATATGATGAAGAAGAATTACTTCTAGCACAATTAAAAGAGGAATTGGCTCTTAAGGTACTCCGTGCCTGGGAAGAGAATAAGCAGGCGAAAACCTTAAGCTTTTGTTCTTCCATTAGACAAGCAGACTTCCTTTCAAATTTTTTCAATAAGCATGGGCATAAAACCGTTAGCCTTCATTCACAACAAACGGGGACAAGTAGGAAAAATGCAATTTCTCAACTTTCAAAAGGAGAAATTGATATTATCTTTACAGTCGATCTCTTTAATGAGGGTGTAGATATTCCATCTGTAGATACGCTCTTATTCGTTAGACCTACTGAATCATTGACCGTTTTTACACAACAAATTGGTCGTGGCCTTCGGTTACATCCTGGCAAGGAAGCATGTGTAATCATAGATTTAATCGGAAACTATCGAAATGCCGATATTAAACTAAGTTTATTCGACACCGAACCAGGTGAAGGGAAAACTAGGAACATCCAACCTACTTTACCGGAATTTTGTACGATCAATTTAGATGTAAATGTTATTGATCTCCTCCAAGAAATGTCCAGAAAGAGGCAGCCAAGAAGAGAAAAGCTGCTGAATGACTACTTAGAATTAAAAAAGGAGTTAGGAAGAAGGCCAACTTATTTGGAATTGCATTTAAAAGGTCGATCTGATTCTCCTCAATATAAGCAAGAGTTTCAATCCTATTTTGGATTTTTAAGATGGGCAGAAGAGCTAACCGATCGTGAAGTCGAAGTATTTGACCGTTACGAAGATTGGTTTAATGAAGTCGAAAGAACAGGTATGGCAAAAAGCTATAAAATGGTGGTCTTACTAGCAATGCTAGAACGTGGTCAATTATACTGGTTTGATGACATCACATCGAATCAAACAGCACCTTTTTTCCATCATTACCTTATGGAAAAAGAGTACCGTAAAAGAATTGACTTTTCGGATAAAGTTGCTCAAAAATTATGGAACTATGATGAAAAAGGTGTCAGCAAATTGATTTCAACAATGCCAATGACAAAATGGAGCGGCAGTTCAAAGGGCTTAATCTCATTTGATAATGATACCTTTAGTTTAAACTTTGATGTTGCTAAGGCAGATGAAGAAATACTTTTCAATTGGACCAAAGAAATATGTGAATACCGGTTGCATTATCATTTTGAGAGGAAAGCGAAGAACTTCCAGACTCATTAAGATTATAGACTAGACATTTAAAGTCCTCAAGTTAAATATGACTTGAGGACTTTTTATATATTAAAATAACGATATTTTGCAATGTATTAAAATCTTTTCATCTATTATTATATAACACCAATAAACGTAAATGGTATAATTTAACTAAACTGTAATTTAGAATAGTTATCACATGTCAATCAGTGTATTTAAGATCTTTTCATTGGTCAAAATTTATGTGGTAAATTATTTACCAAGATATTATTCATTCCATTTTAATGTAATAACATGCTAGATAAATTGATTTTAATAAATGGAAAGGTTAGGAGAGTAGATGATCATGTCATATAAAGATAGAATTAAACCAAATAATAGAGAAATGGTTATAAATAGAATTGTGCATTTAGTCGATATCCTTGGAATAAAGAAACTTTCTAGTTGGCCAGAGGTTAATTTTTTGAAAATTTCAAGCATACGAAATCAAAATAATTTAACCAATAGTATACTTTTAAGTTTGTTAGAAGAATTGGAAAGTACATTAGTAAAAAGAAGGATTGATGAGAACGTACTAAATGCAAATCCAAGTCTTTACAGTAATAATTCAATAAATAAAAGCGAAAAGGTATCTTATGTTAATGAAGAAACCACAATAATAGCAAAACAAGATTTTTCTATTGTTCAAGAACAAACACTACCATTAAATAAAGGTAAAGAAACTAAAATGATTTCATCGACATCTTGCAAGGGAAGCAATGAAAATAATAATTCCTTTATATCTGAGAATATTCATGGTAATTGGAAGGAATCAATTCCTAGAGGGATAAAGAATTCAACAGATTGGGAATTATATACAATTAACATGGCATCTTTATTCTGCAAAGAAATTTTAATATATACTATGGGAAGAACAAAGAATGAAATTGAAACTTTTTTAAAGGGTTTAGAAGGGTTTCAAGATTTAGAAGCAAAACAGGTAATAAGTAATTTCCGGAAACCAGAACAAGAATGGAGAAATAGCATTCCTGAGCTAATAAAGTACCTTGTGAAGGATTGGGATAGTATTTCTTCAGATCAACTTAAAAGTGAAGTTTTAGAAATAATTGATCAATCAAAAGGGATTGCTGTTTATTTATTTGAGGATTATTTAGGCATAATTGAAGATTTAGAAATGGGTTCTGAAACCTATGAAGATTATTTTGATAATTTAATGTACAATTCTTTAGAAATAGTCGAGAAATATAAAGGTGGAGCAGTTAGAATACCTGAAGAGGATAGGACTGAATCAACCGATGAATCTTGGAGAAAGATGGTTCCTTTTGTTTTAAAGAAACAGGTAAAAGACTGGAAAACAGATTCTATACTAGATGTTTATAATCAGGCGAAGGAAATTATGAGAAGGAGTAAGGGGGAAGAGTGGGAAGAAATTGTTGAATTCGTAACAGAAATGTCTCAAATTATTTTTGTTAAAGAAACAGAAGAAGATTCTATAGAAGATGATTATCAGTCAACAGATGAAATAGCAGAATCAATTATGAGCCTCGTTGAAATGATAATTCTACCCCGCCTAGAAGTATTAGATATATTAAAAGAAAAAGGCGGCAATGTTATTTTTGGTAATTTATGGAATGTTCCTTTTCCAGAATCTCTTACAACAGAAGTAAAGGATCGGGATAATTGGAAATGTGTAATTTGTGAGAATGAGACCGATCTCCATGTACATCATAAAATCCCAAGAAACTTAGGAGGGATTCATCATATAGATAACTTAGTGACTTTATGTGCTTCTTGCCATGGTGCAATAGAAACAGCAGACATAAATCATGCTTTTACAAAATGCTTGGCTAATTATAAAAAGCAAAAATTTAGTAAGGGAAGAAAATTTGACGAAATAACAAAGGATAAAAAACTATTAAAGGCGGAAATTGAAAATAGTTTAGATAAACTATTAATTGATTTAAATAAAAGAGATGAATTAAAATTAATGGAAGATGTAATTGGCATTATGAAACGGATAGAAATAGTTTTTTATGGATAATTAGAATTAAAGATGCTTTTAAAACTGGACAGAGTGGACAATGTGTCGTTTCTTCTTTATCCAATTTTAAAGTATAATTGATTAAACCTTAGTGAAATTTTGGATCTTCAAATGGCAAAGTTCTACAAATAAATAAAATAATCCGATTATTTCGGAGAACGCTTGCACGAAATATGGTTCAAATAAAATAGACTATCATTGCAATAGAATAAGATTTATCAAGGGTAGTTAGCACACTGCCAACAGTAGTTTTGCTAATTGGAAATATTTAACACATGAATGATTGCGATTTCTTTTGCAAGTTTAACAGTAGCAATACTTTCATTTATACAAGGATAATCCACCCTTGAGTTATTTAGTTAGGGTGGATTACACACCGATAGCTAATCACCTTTTGAGGTAACATCTATTTCTTGATTTAACATGCACTGCTATTTCCAAATATTATAATAGATGTTAAATTTTGAATTACTCCAAAATTAATTTTTCTTTAGAATTCCTTTTTTGACTAAATTAACTAATATCCCTTTATTTTTAAACCTATTGAAAGCAATTAACTTATTTAAATCCTTCACCGTTAATATTGCAGGATCCACATCAAGTTGGAATTCCTTAGTTTTCTCAATTAAAGCAATCGCAAAATCAATTTGCTTTTGAGATAGTGAATAGTCTTCCTTGTCCTTGGATTGGACTGCTGAGTTTACCTTATCTTCTAAGGTTTGTTCAATGGTTGCAGCATGCTCGCGTAATCTTGCTTCTACTAATGCTTCGACTTCCTCTTGACTAATAGATTTGACTTCAGACTCCGAAAGTTTTTGGTTTTGATTAGTATTGAATATTTTATCAAGGATTCCCTTTAACAATTTTGACACTTCACTTTCATCACATTTTCAATCTTTACCTTTGTATGAAAAGATTTCCTTCTATTCTATTATTCAAACAAATACATAAAAAGACAATACTTTTGGTAGAATTTGTTGAATAATTGCCTAATTATTGTAATTTTTTAGGTTCATGTTCCTATTTGTAGTATAATGGAGAAAAATGCAAATTTTGGAGCGGTTGTTATGGCAGTTACGATTCCAGAGACGATTCGTTCATCGGCTACAGCTGGAGAACGGTTATTTTTTCGGACGTTGAAAAACTTTTTACCCGATGATTATATCGTCTACTACGAACCTGAGATTCAAGGGAGGCGACCTGATTTTGTCATTCTTGGTCCAGACCTTGGTATGGTCGTTTTAGAGGTTAAGGATTATACGAAAAATACACTTTTTCAAGTAAACCATGATGAGTGGCATATTGTGAATGCCGCGGGTGAACAAACGGTGGTAAAGAGCCCGATGAAACAAGCGAGAGACTACATGTTTCATGTGGTAGATGTGTTGAAAAAGGATAAAAGTCTTGTTCAATTAGAGGGGAAATACAAGTTTCAATTAAAGTTCCCATTTGGACACGGTGTGGTGTTTACGAGGATGACTTCGCAGGACTTTGTTAAAAATGATCTTTACACCGTAATCGAACCTCATCTTTGTTTAACCAGGGATGAAATGGATCCAGAAAAGGATGGCTTTTCCGAAGAAGTATTAATGGAAAAGATTTTAAATATGTTCGTGGTTCCCTTTCGTTTAAGAGAGCCGCTTACCATGGATGATATAAACGCCATTCGGTATCATTTATTCCCTGAGGTACGGATCAGTGCTGAGTACAAAGCACCAGTCCCATACCAGGACCAGCTGTTGTTATCACTCCATGATATTAAAACGATGGATCTTCATCAGGAGAACCTGGCCAAACAGATAGGAGATAAAAACCGGTTGATTCGAGGAGTGGCTGGAAGCGGAAAGACGATTATTTTAGCAAGCAGAGCAAAAATGCTGTTAAAACAAAATCCAAATTGGAAGATCCTGATCCTTTGTTACAACATTTCCCTTGCCAATGCGATCCAGCAAATGATCTTTCATATGTTAAATGAACCTGAGGATTTATTTGATTATGACCCAGAGACCAAAGTGGTACAGAATCAAAATATAATTGTACGGAATTTTCATTCTTGGTTGAAGAATGATTTAAAAATAAAAGAGCAGCAGCTTCCAGAAATAATGGAGAAAATTGAAAAGGGTGAAACGATTCTTCCAACTTATGATGCAGTAATGATCGACGAGGGGCAGGATTTCGAAGGGGATTGGCTGAAGCTGGTTAGTTTGCTGATTAATGTGGATACCCAATCGCTTTTACTTGTGGAGGACCGGGCTCAGACGATTTATAAGCGGAAGAGATCTTATCTACAAGACACAGGTTTGAGCTTTCAAGGTAGGTCCAAGGTGTTATCGATTAACTACCGGAACACGCAACAAATCGTAAAGTTTGCTTGGGATTTTTACCGAAAACACTCGGTGTTTAAGAATAAGGTTGCAAGCAGGGAGCTAGACGGGGAAATTATTGCCCCCCAAAGCACGAAAAGAAAAGGACCTGAACCAGGTATTATTAAAGCGGCGAGTTTATTTGATGAAATAAGATTAGTGGCCAGACAAATGAAGATGCTGCACGAAGAGAGAAAAGTGCCTTTTGATGAAATGTTAATTCTTTATCGTGTGAAGCGAACTCACAAATACCCAGTTGTCGATTTAATTAAACGTTCGTTAAATGACTCAGGAATTCCGTTTTACTGGATCACAGAAAATGATGTTTCGAAGCGTTCTTTCAAGAAAGAAGACGGGAAGGTCAAAATCAGTACGATTGATAGCAGCAAAGGTCTGGATTTCCAAGCAGTGTTTATCGTCAATGTGGATTCCATGCCGTTTCCATTAGAGGAGGATAAAGAGAGGGAAGTATCCTTGCTTTACATAGGTATGACGAGGGCAAAACAGTATCTTTGTTTGTCTTATTCAGGGGAATCAGAGTTTACCAACTATTTGGATTCGAAATTACTGGAGCGGAAACAGATTAAAAATGATATAGAAAGAGTCAATTAAGAAAAAAGAGGCGGGAGGGCGTCTCTTTTTTTGAATATGAGGAGAGAAAGACAAGTGGATTTACTTAGTACCATCTGTGCCTTCAATTGCTAAGAAAATTATCAAAGGATCAACGTTTGGGTTTTCTTCTACTTTTGTTTATGTTGAAAAAATGCCGGTGATTTTGTTATGCAGTAAGTTGTGTCAGGCCCTTTATGAAGGTGCCTGGCATTTTTTATTCCACTCTATCTTGTTAACTACACTATTATCCGCGGTTAATTAAACTCATATTTAATTAATAGCTAACATTTAGAAATTTTAGAAAATTTTGATTTTGTAAACTGTTTTACATTCAATTGGACGGATAAACCTTATAATGAGTTAAAAGTTGGATAGTAAAAAGGTGATAAATATGAATTCGATTAAGAACTGGTTGGATGTGAAACGTGAAGCGGCTGAGTATCTTCGTCAAATCATTCGAATCAATACTAGTAATCCTCTTAAAAATGAAATGGACGCAATTCAGTATCTTGTTGAAGTGGCTGAACAGAATGGATTGTATACATACGTCCATAAAACAGATGAAAATCGGGGAAATATAGTAATTTCATTAAACCAAGATTATAGTAATCCGATTGTATTATTGTCCCATTTAGATGTTGTACCAGCAAATGAGGAAGATTGGGAGGTGCCTCCATTTAGTGGGGAAATTATCAATGACATTTTATGGGGAAGGGGAACCATTGATACAAAACAATTGACCATCACTCATCTAATGGTATTGATATTATTGAAACGTAACAACGTCCCACTTAACAGGGATATTATTATGATTGCGACCTCAGATGAGGAAAACGGGAGTCAGTTTGGGTTGCTTCCATTTTTAGAAAAACACCCTACTTTGTTTAACAATAGCATCGTATTTAACGAAGGCGGAGGGTTCCCGCTATTGATTGAGAATCAAGTTTATTATTTATGTGAACTTGGGCAAAAGGGATTGGCTAAAGTCAGAATAACAGCAAAGAACGATTTCTCATCAAATCCATATCTTCCTAACAACAATGGAATGCAGGTAATCCTTGACGCGATCAATGCTTTCCAAGAACCAAATATCTGCGAAAAGATTCCTCCAGCTACCTTAGCCTTATTTACTACAATTGCTTCATCTCAGGATTGGCATTTTTCTGAACATGAATTGGAGCTGTTTTTAAATAAAATACCACCTAACCACCTTTCTTTATTTAAAGCCATGTCAAAAACCACTTTTTCCATTACAAAATGGAATGGCGGAAAGAAGCATCCAGAATTAGTGAACCAATATGAAATTTTCTTGGATAGCAGACCGGTTCCGTCTATCAATAAAGAAGCATATGAGAAACTGCTTGAGGCCATTCTCGGTGATTTACCCGTACAATATGAGATTTTATCCTTTTCGCAAGGCTATGAGTCAGAGATTAATCATGACCATTTGGCTCTCTTTGAGCAGGAGCTTCAAACGGAGGTTCCTAATGCCAAGGTGGTTCCATTTTTATCGATTGGCGGGAGTGATTCAAGGCACTTAACGGGATATAATTCCCAAATTTATGGTTATTGTCCAATGCTGCCCGATATGAGCTTTGATAGAGTCATTAAAATGGTGCATGGGGTAAACGAAAGAATACCGTTGGAGTCACTGAGATTCGGCATTCAAAATATGTATAACATCCTTATACAAATGGAAGGAGTGTATGAAGAATGATATCTGCTGCAAATTCAATTACTTCTGAAAAATTGGAACAAGCCACACGGCTGCTAAAGGAAAATTATTTGGATACATGGCTAATCTTAACGAGGGAAGGCACGGATCCCGCCCTTCCATTATTAGTAGGAATCCGGTCAGTCCATAAAGCAGCCATTTTCATTCGAAGCAATGGGGAGCATATTGCCCTTACCTCTGTTAGTGATAAAGGAAGTTATGAATCCACAAACCTATTTACAAAAGTGCTTGTCTATGAAGCTGGTATGGAGGAGGCATTCCTTAAACTCTTTGAGGAAGTCCAGCCTCAAAAGCTTGCCTTAAATATTTCACAGAGTGACCATCTTTGCGATGGGTTAACACAAGGATTATATGTGTGGCTAGAAAATGTCATTGGAAAAGAGCGCCTAGAAGGTATGGAAGTTTCAAGTGAGTCGGTTTTGAAGAAGCTACGCAGTGTGAAAACAGCAGGAGAGCTTCAAAATATTAAGAAGGCCATTGCGTACACAACAGATATTTTTGATGAAGTATTTAAGAATATTACATGCGGAATGACAGAATTGGAAATCGGTCAATTATTTGTTGATGAGATGGGGAAAAGAGGAGTGACAAACGGTTTAGGTCATCCTAACGATCCCCCTCTTGTATGCATTGTTAGAAAAGGGCTGGCACATCGGAAACCTGCGGACCATCAGACTGAGCCTGGCGATATTGTCATAATCGACTTCAGCCTAAAGTATAGCCACTATGTATCAGACATTGCCCGAACCTGCTATTTTTTAAAACCGGGTGAAATGCAAGCGCCTGTTGAAATCCAGCATGCTTTCGATACCGCAATTGATGCCATTACAGCTTCCATAGAGACTTTAGTTTCTGGAAAGGCTGGATATGAGGTGGATGCCGTTGGAAGAAAAGTAATTGAAGATGGCGGTTATCCAACCATTCGCCATTCAGTGGGCCACCAGATTGGCCGTGCCACTCATGACGGCGGAACCATATTAGGACCCAAACGTGTACCGCCAAGACCCGAAGTTGAAGGGATTATTGAAGTTGGGGAAATCTATGCTATTGAACCAACTGTCATCCAAGATAACGGTCTTCCATGTATCTTAGTGGAAGAAAATGTTCTTGTCACTGAAAATGGACCAGCTGTTTTGAGCAAAAGACAAACTGAACTTGTACTGATTTCTGCGGAAGGTAAATAAAGATGAGTTTTAAAAATGAGGCACTGTATTATTTTAGGAACATGCTCAAAATCAATACAACAAATGAGCTTGCTACCGAATATTTACTAGCCAATCATCTAAAAGAAATCCTAGACAACAATAATATCGATTCCCAAATAGTTTACAGTAACAAAGGAAGGACATCCATTATTTCTAAATTAGCCGGAGAGAATAAACAGCTACAGCCTGTTATTCTTCTTTCGCACTTAGATGTTGTGGCGGCGCGGGAAGAAGAGTGGACGTTTCCCCCATTTTCAGGAGACATCTATGAAAATAAAATTTGGGGTCGGGGAACCCTTGATACAAAGCAACTTACTGCCATGCATCTAATGGCTTTCCTGCATCTAAAAAGAGTGAATCTACCATTGAACCGAGATGTCTATTTTATAGCTACTGCGGATGAGGAAAATGGAAGCAAGGAAGGAATGGAGTTCATTTCTAGACAGTTTCCAGACATTTTTAGAAACAGTATTGTTTTAAGTGAAGGCGGTGGCTTTACAGTCAAAAGTGAAAATGGAGAAACCCTTATGTTATTTGCCTCCGGTGAAAAGGGAACAGCAAGGGTATCCCTCACAGCAGCAGGGGACGGGGGGCATGCTGGCTGTCCTCCAGAAAACCAAGCGATAGGTAAGCTTGCCCAGGTAGTTGACTACCTAATGAAAATTAGTTTCCCTGCAGGTAATTACCCGGTTCTTCAACGGTTTCGTGATGAAATGGAAGAGATGATGAATCAAGAAAATGAACAGGGGAAATTGGTGAAAAGACTCTATGAATATATGAAGGAAACAACCGTAACGCCTGAACTCATACGTATAGGGGATCAGTTAAATGTGATTCCTTATAAGGCTGAAGTCCTTCTAGAATTCAGAACACTGCCTAATCAAACAAGAGAACAGTTTGAATTATTTATGAAAGAATGGACTACGCCACCTAATGTACAGTACCAATTATTGTCTTTTCAGCAAGGATATGAAAGCGACCCTAAGGGTGAAATTATTTCTTTGTTTAAGACTCAATCGGAACGATTGGGTTTAAACATGAGATGGGTACCTTTTACTGCCTTAGGTAAAACAGATGGAAGATTTATAGGAGAAATGGCAAGCCAAATATACGGGCTTTCACCTACCCTGACTTTATTTACAGAGGTGCTCAAAAGGGTGCATAACAAGGATGAACATATCGAACTAGAGTCCTTTGAATATGGTGTACAACTGATGAAGGATGTTTTAGAGGAATTTTGCATAAGCAAGGGAGGCGGAGAGAATGTATCAGATACAAAAGGAAAAGTTGAATCAGACTATTGGTAGCTTAAGAGAATTAGAGATTGATATGTGGCTCATTCTTACATCAGAGGGCAGTGATCCTTGTATTCCCCTTATTACAGGGGTAGGAACAGTTGGGCCAGGTGTTTTCATATTTACAAAAGAAGGAAGAAAACTGGCATTATGCAGCAGTATCGATGCTCAAGATTTAGAGGAGTCGGAGCTTTTTGATGAAGTATGTAAGCATACTGGAAGTTTTGAGACTTTATTAGTTGAAACGGTAAGAAAGTTAAACCCAAGGACTATTGCTCTAAATATTTCGGTTGAGGAGCATTTGGCTGATGGGTTAACCGCAGGCCGTTACCGTTGGTTAAAAAATACTCTTAAAGGGGTATTTCATGGGGAATTTGTTTCTTCAGAACCATTTCTAACCCTAATTAGAAGTATTAAATCTAAAACTGAGATTGAAAGAATTGAAAAAGCAGTGAAGGTAACTGAAAGAATCTATGAGAGAGTATTTACAAAAATGAAGGCAGGAATGACAGAACGCGAATTGGGAACTTTATTCATTGCAGAAATGGAAAGGGAAAATGTTGTGAATGGGGTGGATCGTTCTCTTTCCTTGCCTATCGTTTTAAAGGAAAATATCGCCCATAGAGGGCCTGGCGAGGCTGTCATTCATGAAGGCGATCTTGTTATCTTCGACTTTAGTGTTGAGGTGGATGGATATGTTTCGGATATTGCCAGAACTGTTTATTTTCTAAAAGAAGGTGAAACCGAAGCCCCTGAACCTATCAAGGCTGCCTTTTCAGCTGTTCATGAAGCCATAACAAGGGCCGCTCTTATGATGAAACCTGGTGTAAAGGGGTACGAAGTGGACGGGGCAGCTCGAAATTACTATGTGTCTCTTGGCTACCCTGAAATTACTCATGCAACAGGCCACCAAATTGGGAGAGATGTACATGATGGAGGCATTCTTTTAGGCCCTAGATGGAAACGATATGGAAACGCGCCGTATGGGGAATTAAAAGAAGGTATGGTTTTCACCATTGAACCTACACTTTTTTTGGAGGATGGTATTCATTTTATTGTAGAGGAAAATGTGGTTGTCACTTCGAATGGAATCAGGTATTTAACCGAGCGCCAAGATGAATTGATTCTTATTTCCAATAACAGGAAAGTGGGGGAGGAGATTCTTGAAAAAATACCTGATTAAAAGATTACTTCAATCGATTCCCATTCTAATTGGAATTTCTATTATGACTTTTGCCATTATGCAGCTAGCACCGGGAAATCCAATGCAAACCATGATTGATCCGAAAATATCAGCAGAGGAAATAGAAAGAGCTCAGGAAAACCTTGGGTTAAATGATTCGCTTCCAGTTCAGTATTTCAACTGGATTACGCAAATTTTACAAGGAAATCTTGGATATACGATTAAGACTGGTCAGCCAGTTGGCCAGTTAATACTAGAACGCCTCCCGGCTACATTGTTGTTGACAGGAACTGCATTTATTATTGCGTTTGTTTTTGGGGTTCCTTTAGGGGTATACTCCGCAACTAAGCGAAATAAATTGCCTGATTATGTACTGACTGTTATGTCCTTCATAGGTATTTCTATTCCATCATTCTTTTTTGGTTTAGGTATGATTTTTATCTTTGCTTTAAAGCTAGGATGGTTGCCAACTTCTGGGATGGTTACGATAGGGGCAGATTATACTGGGTTTGCCCTCTTTATGGATTATTTTAAGCACGTGATTATGCCAGCTCTTGTTTTGGCATTACCGACAGTGGCAGTTGTTATGCGTTTTACACGTTCCAGTATGCTGGAAGTCCTGAATCAGGAATTTATCCGAACAGCAGACTCCAAAGGGTTAAGCAAAGCAAAAGTATATCTCAAGCATGCATTAAGGAACGCTTTAATTCCAGTAATCACCATATTCGGACTATCCATTCCCTTTTTGTTTGGAGGGGCATATATCACAGAACACATTTTTAACTGGCCAGGAATGGGTAGCTTAGGAATTCAATCTATTGTTGCAAGGGAATACCCCGTTATTATGGCCCTAAATCTGTTTACATCCATTTTAGTGATGACCGGTAACTTACTGGCAGATGTCATGTATGCATGGGCAGATCCACGGATTAGATATTAAAAAAGTGGGGAAAGGGGGAATTGTCCTTGAATAGCAGTATTGAGGTACAGCAAACTAACAAAGAGCTCGTCCAGCAATATAAAAAGAAAAGATGGCGGGACCATGCTGCTTGGAAACGATTTAAAAAGAATAAGCTTGCGGTCTTTGGTGCCATTATCCTTCTGATATTTCTCATTCTAGCAGTTTTGGCACCACTTATATCTCCTTACAGTCCCTATGAATCAACGAAAGGAGAACTTGGGGACATTAATGTCCTAGCACCGCCAGGCGATGGTCATCTACTAGGCACAGATAGTCTGGGAAGAGATATGCTATCGAGGATCATTTATGGAGGGAGGGTTTCCCTAAGTGTAGCATTTGTTGCGGTTATGATTGCGACAATAACAGGGGTATTTCTTGGACTTGTAGCTGGTTTTTATGGGAAATGGGTTGATACTGTTATTATGCGTATAACTGATGTCGTCATTTGTTTCCCCGTATTATTCTTAGCCATTACCGTAGCCACCATTTTAAAGCCCAGCCTTTTTAATGTAATGATTATCATTGGATTGGTTAGTTGGACAACGATGACAAGGCTTGTAAGGGGAGAGGTATTGCGTCTTCGGGAAATGGAATACATCGAAGCCACAAGGGCAATGGGCCAGAACAATGCGATGATCATTTTAAGGCATATATTGCCCAATATTATGGCACCAATTGTAGTCCAGGGAACGTTACAAACTGCCGAGGCGATTTTAACCGAATCAGCATTAAGCTTTTTGGGAGTTGGCGTACAGCAGCCTGTTCCTAGTTGGGGCAATATGTTAAATGAAGCTACATCGATTATGGTTTTACAATTTAAACCTTGGGTTTGGATGCCTGCTGGATTTGCTATTTTACTCACCATTCTTTGTATTAACTTTGTAGGGGATGGCTTACGAGATGCATTAGACCCAAAAGTAAAAAATTAAATAAAGGGGGAAATTGTAATGAAGAAAAAGAGAAGTCTGGTCGGTTTAATTCTCCTAATTTTCACGCTATTATTATCAGCTTGTTCATCTGAGAGTGCTTCCACCACAAAGAACCAAGAGAAAAGCAACGAGCCAGCAAAAGAAGGAAAGGAAAAAGTAGGGGGAACTGTTACCGTTGCCTTTAATAGTGAACCAGGTAATCTTAACCCTGTTATTTGGGCTACTACTTCAGATACGAATGTCACCCATATGATATTTGATTCGCTTGTTATACCCGATAAAGAATTAAAAATGGTTGGTAGTTTAGCTGAAAATTGGGATGTGTCAGAGGATGGAAAGTCTTATACCTTCCATCTTAAAAAGGGTGTGAAATGGCATGATGGGGAGCCATTCACGGCTAAGGATGTTGAATTTACTTTTACATCGTTGGCAGATGGTAAATATGACGCAGGGGCCTATTGGAGAGTTGATCCCATTGTAGGAGCTGCAGAATACAAAGCAGGTAAGGCCGATAAGATAACAGGCATTGAGGTCATTGATGACAATACCATTAAATTTACAACGAAAGAGCCATTTGCACCGTTTATTTCTGGATTATTTATAGGGATTGTTCCGGAACATATTCTAAAAGATGTATCACCTGGTGAATGGGAAAAACATCAGTCAAATCGTGCTCCAATTGGAACGGGTCCTTTTAAGTTTGTTAAATGGGAAACTGGACAGTATATAGAATTAGAGGCAAACAAAGATTATTTTGGCGGAGCACCTAAGTTAGATAAGATCATTGTTCGTTTTGGGGATGCAAATACAATGTTAGCATCTGTATTGAGTAAGGATATTGATATTACCCCAGTACCTGTTGCCGAAACCCCTTCTGTAAGTAGTCTCGACTATGCGGGATTAGTTACTCAAACATCTTTAAGTGTGTACTATGTAGGGTTCAATTCAAAAAATGCTCAGTTTAAGGATGTTAGAGTCCGTCAAGCATTAGCACATGCCATTGATAAGAAAGCAATCGTTTCTACTATTCTTGGTAAATATGGTCAAGTTGCGGATGATATTTTCCCATCTAAGCATTGGTCACATAATCCTGATCTACCAATCTATCAATATGATACAGCTAAGGCCGCGGCATTGCTGGAAGAAGCCGGTTATAAGAAAAATAGCAAGGGAATTTATGCAAAGGATGGAAAAGAACTTAGCTTTACGATGGAAGTTCCTACAGGTACAAAAGAAAGAGAAAAATCAGCCGTTCTCTTAAAAGAAATGTGGGAGAAAGTTGGCGTGAAAATGGAAATTAGATCGCTTGATTTTCCAACGCTTGTCACAAAACTTTTACCGAAAACAAAGGATGGAAAACAAAGAGCAGTAACAAAGGATGATTATGATGCCTATATCCTTGGTTTTGGTGTTGAAGCGGATCCGGATGAATACAGAAGTTATTTCGGAACTGCATATATGCCGCCTAACGGATATAATTTCGTAAGCTATTCGGATCCAAAAGTAGACCAATTGTTAGAGCAGCAGACCAAGGAAATTGATTTAGAAAAACGCCAACAATTAATTTGGGAAGTGGGTAAGAAACTCGCTGAAGACGAAATATGGATTCCATTATATGAGCAGGTATCACCTTTCGTCGTAAATAATAGAGTGTCCGGTTTCGACCCAGATTTTAGAGGTGCTACATTCAATGCTGAAGATTGGGCGATAAAAGAATAAAAAAGGGTAGTGGAAAGGGTGATATCGCTCGGGCACAAGAGGGAGATATCACCCTGACTATATGAGGTACCTGTATGGAGGTGTAAGGATGAACAGTAGGATAAACAAGCTGCGTAATTTGATGCAGGAACAGGGGCTGGATGCCTTGTTTATCCAATCCTATGAAAATAGAAGGTATTTTTCCGGTTTTTCAGGAAGCAACGGCTATTTGCTTGTTACTGCAGGGTATTGCGGCTTGATTACTGATCAAAGGTATACACAACAGGCAAAGGAGCAGGCACCTGATTTTGAAATCATCACACATGGAATTGACCCATTTGTAACGATTCAATCTGTTTTTCAGGACAAAGAGATTTCGACCATTGGTTTTGAATCAGAATCACTTTCATTTCACCTATTTAATAAAATTAAGTCCTTAATCCAGAAATGTGAATGGGTTCCTCTTACAACTGAACTCCTCAAAATTAGAAGGATTAAGGATGATGAGGAAATTAAAGTAATCCGCGAGTCTATTGCTATTTCAGATCAAGCATTTAAAGATTTAATACCGTTAATAAAACCTGGAATGTCTGAAAGGGAAGTCGCTGTAGAATTAGAATATTTGATGGGAAAACACGGACATGATGGTCCTGCCTTTGGAACAATCGTTGCTGCCGACGTACGTGCCGCACTTCCACATGCGGTTCCTTCAAATAATCAAGTGAAGGAGAATCATTTTCTATTAATCGATTATGGAGTTAAATACCAAGGATATATGTCAGATATGACACGTACTCTCTGGATTGGTATGCCTAACGAGGAATTAAAAGGATATTATCACCTTGTTCATGAAGCTTTAGAACGGGCCGTTGAAGAAGTAAAGCCCGGAATGACCGGTCATGATTTAGATGCTGTTGCAAGGGAAGTGTTTTTTAGAGAGGGACTGGAGGGTTACAGTTTAAGAGGTCTTGGACATGGTGTAGGACTACAAATTCATGAAAATCCAAGGATTGTCTTGCAATCTGAAGAGGTATTAGAACCGGGAATGGTGTTCACCATTGAACCAGGATTATATATACCTGGAAAAGCGGGTGTTCGGGTGGAGGATGTGGTCCTAGTTACGAACAACGGTTGTGAAGTTCTGACTAATACACCGAGACATATCCATATCTAAGTCAAAGGAGAATGGCTATGGAAAACTTATTGGAGGTCAGGAATTTAAAAACTTATTTTTATCATGATGGCAAGGAAACTGCTGCAGTTGATGGGGTCACTTTTGAATTAAAAAAAGGGGAAACTTTAGGAATAGTGGGGGAGTCGGGAAGTGGTAAGAGTGTTACCTCACTGTCCATTTTGCAGCTCATATCTAAGCCGCATGGAAAAATTATTGAGGGTGAAGTAGTTTTTAAAGGAAAAGATCTCGTAAAAATGGGAGAAAAAGAGATTAGAAAAATAAGAGGAAATGAAATCTCTATGATTTTTCAGGAACCCATGACATCGTTAAATCCTGTTTTTACGGTTGGTAACCAAATATCGGAGGTTCTTACACAACACCAAGGGCTTTCGTCTAAAGAAGCAAGAGCTATGGCAATAGATATGCTTCAATTAGTGGGAATCCCCTCGGCAGAAAAAAGGGTGCAGCAGTATCCTCATCAGTTATCCGGTGGAATGAGACAAAGGGTAATGATTGCAATGGCTTTAGCATGTAACCCGGATTTGCTTATTGCGGATGAACCAACAACGGCACTTGATGTGACAACACAGGCGCAAATATTAGAACTTATGAATGATCTGAAGGATAGGTTGAATACAGCCATCCTTTTGATTACTCATGATCTTGGCGTAGTTGCGGAAACAGCGGATAAAGTTGCTGTAATGTACCTTGGCAGGATTGTGGAATATGCCGATGTCGAATCATTCTTCGAATCTCCCAAGCATCCATATTCTATTGGATTACTCAAGTCAATTCCTAATATAGATGGCAGGGTGGAACGGCTGAATCCAATTACTGGGCAAGTTCCGCATCCTTCTGAAGTAACACAAGGCTGTCGTTTTGCAAACAGGTGTGAATATGCACAATCCATTTGCCAGCAGGAGGAGCCACCGCTAATTGAATGTAAAGATCGTAAAATTAGGTGTTGGATCTATTCAAACCAATGGCCAGGTGGAAAGGGGGATTTAAATGGCAGAGAAATTGCTACAGGTGGAAAATCTTAAAAAGTGGTTTCCTGTCGAGGGAGATAAGTTATTTACAAAGACCACGAGCGTTGTTAAGGCAGTTGATGATATAAGCTTTTATATAGAAAAAGGTGAAACTCTGGGACTTGTTGGTGAGTCTGGGTGTGGAAAGTCAACTGCAGGTAGAGTTATTCTTCGATTAATCGAGGCAACCGAAGGTCGAATTCTCATCGAAAATGAGGACATTCGAGCACTCACATCCAAAAATTTAAAACAAAAAAGAAAGGATATGCAAATTGTATTTCAGGACCCTTATGCCTCACTAAATCCACGCTTAAAGGTAGAGCAAATTTTGGAAGAACCAATGTCTATCCATTTAGACATATCTAAAAAGGAACGAAAAGAAAGAGTTAAGCAAATTATGCATGATGTTGGATTAAACCATGCCTTTATCGACCGGTATCCGCATGAATTTTCTGGCGGCCAGAGGCAAAGAATCGGTATTGCCAGGGCATTGGCTGTGAATCCAAAACTAATTATCATGGATGAACCAGTGTCGGCACTCGATGTATCTGTACAAGCACAGGTATTAAATCTAATTCAGGACCTTCAAAAGAAATATGGTTTAACATACTTGTTCATCACACATAATCTAGGTGTCGTTAAGCATATTTCAAACCGGATTGCTGTCATGTACCTAGGGAAAATAGTAGAGATCGCGGATCGTGATGAATTTTTCGACAATGCTAAACACCCGTATTCTCAAGCGTTATTGTCTGCCATCCCAAGACCAGATCCCAAATTAAAAAGGAAACGGATTATCTTAAATGGGGATATCCCGAGTCCGGTGAATCCACCTGAAGGTTGCCGGTTCCATACTCGTTGTCCATACGTGATGGAGGAATGCAAGTCGATATCTCCAGAATTAAAGGATACAGGAAATGGCCACTGGGTTGCTTGTCACCTTCGTTAAAGCCTAGAAAGGGAGAGTAATATGAAAAATTACGATGTCATTATTGTTGGAGCTGGAATAATTGGCTGTTCCATTGCTTATTTTCTCACCGAAAAAGGTTATTCAAATGTATTAGTTATTGATAAAGGTGGAATCGCATCGGATATTACCGGGATTTGCCCAGGTGGTGTCAGGCAACAGTGGGGTACAGAAATTAACTGTATCATGTCTAAAGCATCAACAGAGTTTTTTAAAAATATTAATGCATATCTTGAGCCTGAACATGAAATAAAATTTAGAGAAGTTGGATACCTTTATACCTTCCATTCCGAAGAAGCAAAAAGAAAATATGCTCAGAGTGTGACATTACAAAACTCACTTGGAATTCCTACTAAGTTTTTATCCCCTTTAGAGGCAAAAGAAATTGTACCAGGTATTAACGAATCAAGTTTCATTGCAGCTTCCTTTTGTGAAACCGATGGGTTCGCAGATGATGCTTATCATGTTACGCATAGCTTTGCGACAGCTGCCAAGCGGAAAGGTGTTCAATTCATAAATGATGATGTGGAGCGAATCATTGTAGAGAATGGCGTGGTTAAGGGAGTTTATTGTAAAAATCGTGGGAGCATTACTTGTGATAAAGTCGTGAATGCGGCTGGATTGGGTTCTAAAGGATTAGCAAAAACTGCTGACGTTGATTTGCCTATTAATTTTGAAGTAAGACGAATTTTATATACCAATCGGGTTACAGAACGAATTCTTGAGCCCCTGCTTATTTCATTTGAAATGGGGTTTGCTGCCAAACAATTAACCGATGGGACTATATATTTAAGTTATCTTGGAAAAGACTTGCAGCCACCGTTTAATATGTTTGATTTTCAGTTAAGGGCTGCAGAAGTCGGAACAGAAATTTTTCCGCCTCTTACGGATCTTGTCATCCATTCACATGTTGATGGTACATACGACAGTACTCCGGACCATCAGGCTATTTTAGGTTGTGTAGATGGTTTACCAGGTTATTATCAGGCGGTGGGGATGAGCGGTCATGGGTTTATGATGTCACCTGCGGTTGGGGAGGCTGTAGCCACAATCGTAGCTGAACAAACACCAAAGATTGATGTTTCAAGTTTAAATTATCGACGATTTAAAAATAACCAGCTGATTTTTGAACCAAGTGTGGTATAGGAGGGAAAGATAATCTTGAATACATTTACGATTACCTTTTTAGATTCAGATGTTTCACTCAAGGCAAGATTATTAAATGAGAAGGCCCCTTCGACAAGTGCCGCTTTCATGAGATTGCTTGGGAACCCTATTTATACTACCGGAAGGCATGCAATGTATACAGGGAAGGAAATTTCTATCCAATTGCCAGTAGATGTTTGTAAAGACACATCTCTTCATGATCCAGCAAAAGAGAATCTAACGTGTTTCCCTCAGCCAGGAGATATTCTTTTTACCTTTATGCCTGAGTACGCATGGGGGGGAATTCCAACTCCAATCTATGATTTTGGGCTTTTTTATGGAAAAGATGCACGCACCTTTTTTCCAGCTGGTTGGATTCCGGGTAATCTTTTTGCAAGAGTGGTAGAAGAAGATTTGGTGGAACTTGAGGAAATTGGCAAAGTCATTCATATGAAGGGACAGCAAAAAATAATGATAAGCCAGAACATTAAATAATCCAAAATTATTAAATCGAGCGCACCTGTTTTGAAAGGTGCGTTTTTAATTTCAAAAAAATTGCTAGCCTAATATTAGGCTAGACTCAATAAGTATAATAGGGGGAATCACAAAGTTAAACGGCTTAACTGAGCTAAACTTTCATAAATGTCTTCTTTGGTATTATAAATATGTGGTGCGATACGAATGACATCTTTTCGAGCCGATACAATAATGCCTTGCTCTTTCAATAAATTTTCAATCCTATTAGCATCCTTAACATAAATTGCTGTGCTGGCACCTTTCGTTTGTAAATCTAATGGACTAGCAATCTGAAATCCCATTTGAGTAGCAGTTTCTAAAGTATAAGATGATAAATTGTACAAATGGTTCTCTATTGCCTTTATCCCAATCCCATTTATGAGAGATAGAGCTGCATCAGCGATATATGCATTAACTACTGGAGGGGTCCCAGTATTAAATCGCTGCGTAGACTCAGCTAATTCCAATGATTTTAAATTAAAGTCAAATGGGTTTTTCTGCCCAAACCATCCAATGGTCGACGGTGATAATTGTTCTGAAATCTCTTTTTTTATATAAAGGAACGAGATGCCAGGTACACCTAGAAGATACTTCTGCATTCCCGTTACCAATATATCAATATCCATATCCTTAACGTCTATTTCTAAACTGCCTGCAGACTGATAGGCATCTACTAAAAGAAGCGATCCCTTTTTATGGGCAATTTTTGCGATTTCTTTAATATCTTGTTTGAATCCATTGTAATAGGAAACATGTGGAATACATGTAAGTCCTGTTTTCTCAGATATATATGCTTCATAGTATTCTAGTGGTATAACATTATTATCCGATGGTATAAATGTAACCTTAAAATTTTGAATTCTTTTTTGTGCCAAGACTGCGTGGCCAATACAAGGAAAATCCATTTCTGTTACACAAACCTCTTGCATATTTAAATCTAATGAGTGTAATATAGATGAAATAGAATCAGAAACTGAAGATAAGATGGCTACTTCATCAGGTCTACAGTTAATAAGTTTAGAGAATTTCACCTTCGCGCTATTCACCTTTTCCATCCAAACATCCCAAGACATACCTTCTTCTATTAAGCTATTCTTATATGCATCCATGGCTTCAATTACCTTACGTGATATTGCACTTTGTGAACAACTTGAAAGTATGATTTTCTTTTCTAAGATGGGAAATTCCGATCTAATTCCTACTAAATTTTCCATAAACAAAGTCCTTTCATATCAAAATGAGGTGAAGAAAATGAATGATATAGTTAATGAGTTCAATTTGCTAAATCCTTGGCTGGACTATCTTCCTTTTACGTGGCAGGAATTAAAGCCAAAATCCGAACAAATTAGATTTGAAAAGCACGAAACTATTTTCCATCAAAACGAAGTTGGCCATTATATATATTTAATTGAATCTGGGCGCGTTCGGTTGTTCTTGATTTCACCAAACGGAGAAGAAAAGGCGCTCGCAATTATCGGGAAAAATGGGCTACTAGGTGAGTGTTCTTTGAATGGTGACTCCCGTTATGCTACTAATGCAATAACCGCATCTGACGTAATACTACATAGAATTTCAATCCCAACCTTTTTTGATTTTCTTTCGAATAACCCACAATACATTCAACAAACTCTTGACCTTATTACAAAAAAATATCGGCTTTTGTGTTCGCAATCTTTACAATTAAGCTATATGAAAGCCCTGCCGAGGGTTTGTGCTGCTTTCATTCAGCTATCTTTACAATATGGCGTAAGGATAGGTGAGAACCAGGTTCAAGTAACCATTAGTTTTACTCATCAGGAAATGGCAAACTTACTAGGTACTACAAGGGTAACCATTGCAAAGAATATTAAATGGCTTGAAGATCATTCATATATTGTAAAAAAAGGAAAGTTATATATGATTAACAATATTGAGGAACTTGCTGAATTGGCAAATGAAAAAATGCTATTTCCTTAGGTTTATTATATTTTGAAAGTTCAAAAAAAAATGTAAAATAGTTAACAATGTCATTATTTTTTTGCTTTTGATTTTTTATGGTGTCAGGCACCAATAAAACAAATCTATCTAATTAGAAACGTCTTCTTTTTTATTGTTTACTTGAAAGGTTTACGTGCAAGAGGCTGAAGTGGCGCCTCTTTTTTTTCTGAAAATTAAAAGTTTATGTCATTTGATGTCTGAGTTATAATGTGTAGTATGTTGCCATAATCTTTTGTACGGTTGCAGAATTTTTCTAATCAGCAGATCTTGGCTTATTCATAAATAAAATTACTAGAGGGGTCGAAAACATTGTCAATAGAACTATTATCAAACAACACAGCAGAAGTTTTTCATGCTTTTAGTAGTCAGCCTCATTGGGATAAAGTGGAGCGGGAAGAAGGAATTAAAAACATTTTAACAAAAATAAGAGAGGATGTAGGTTCACATGAAGAGTATTTAGAAGCACTTTTAAGAAATGTAACCTTTCAATACGCAAATACAAATACGGCCATCTCATTTTTAGCACAGTGTATTGAAGAAGAACAGTTTTTCCCACTAGAAATTTTCCATTCTCTCATGGCGGATATTCCTAAACAAGTACAAGAAACTAATTTCCTTGCAGAAAATATGCCTCGGTTTCAACAGTTAGTTTACCAAGGATCGGGTGTTGAAGAGCAAATAGCCCATTCGGAAAGTGTTTTTTTTCATACCAAGCTAGTAAACGATTTGTTGGTTGAATTTATAGGTACATTCCTGCAACCGGATAATAGGGACTTCATGGTGAACTTCATGGAATATTCAACAAAAGTAGTCATAGATACGGTTATGAATTTATGCCAAACGTATGCTAATCATATTATAGAAGAGCTGAACGCAATTCATTCAGCTAGATAGGATAGCTCTTTTTGTGAGTAAAGCTGTCGTTTTAAAAAAATAATCCCCCTTGATTTTTTTGAGGTTCGGGTGGATTATCACACCACAATAGCTGCCCTTGTGAGGGGGTATTGATTGACAAGACATGTTACAGAATGTCTGGTCTTTTTTCTTATGGTAGTTTTTTCTGCTATATCATCTGCCAATGTTGAGGTTGTGAAGTTGATCGAGAAGCAAAATATGATTCGGAAAAAGTACTTCTTGAGTTCACCAATGAATCATATTCTGTGTAAAAAATCATGGTTTCCCTTATACTATACAAGAAAAACAAACAGGAGGGACAAACATGCATATTGAAATGTGGACTGATTTTGCTTGACCATTTTGCTATATTGGCAAAAGGCATCTGGAGGATGCCATTAAACAGATTGACCATCCGATTGAAGTAACGTATCGTTGCTACGAATTGGATCCGACAGCGGGTCGGGATATTAAAGAAAACATTTATGAAGCGTTAGCTAAAAAATATGGGATGAGTATCGAGCAAGCGAAAGCCAATACTGAACGAATGGTTCAAATGGCGAAGGCAGCTGGGTTGGATTATCATATGGATACGCTCATTTTAACGAATACTTTCGATGCACACCGTGTGACGATGTTCGCTAAGCAGCATGGTTTAATGAAAGAGATGACTGAGCGCATTTTACACGCGTATTTTACGGAATCCAAGCATATTGGTGATCATAAAACGTTAACAGATTTAGCGGTAGAGGTAGGGTTAGACCGGGAAGCTGTTGAACACATGCTTGCAAGTGATGAAATGGCAATTGAAGTACGTGCGGATGAACAAACCGCACAGCAGTACCGGATTACAGGTGTTCCATTCTTCCTTATTAATAAAAAGTATGCCCTATCCGGTGCACAACCAACGGAGGCATTTGTTCAAGCATTGAGAAAAGTCATTCAAGAGGATGAAATCGTTGTGTTAAACAACGATGATGGAATCGTCTGCGATGAAAATGGTTGCGAAATACCTAAAAAGTAGGATGCTGCCATACAAAAAACAACCTGATTCATTTCAGGTTGTTTTTTACTAATCAGTAAATAATAATAACAAAATGATGAGGAGGTATATCTGGTAGCATGTTTGCGACAATGCTCCAGGTAAATAGTTTTGAATTATCAAACGTATGATCAATGGAATGACGAGATTTGGGCCGATGCAGGCTTCATCTATAAACAGGCTTTTAAAGAGAAGGGAGCAAAACCAGAGGACATCATTCGAAACATGTTTCAAAAAGGGATTTGCTATTTACATGTTGGTTATATGGGAGACCAAATCGTTGCGATGACCCTTACTGGTAAATTAACTGAAATGGATGCCTTATTAATTGATTATTTGTCTGTTCACCCAGATTTTCAAAACCAAGGGTTAGGTAAAAAATTGGTGAACTATATTCATAAATGGTCTCAAGGTAAGGACCACTTTGATGCAATAATCATTGAGGTTGAAGCAGAAAAAACACCGGAAAATATTAAAAGAATCCATTTTTGGCAGAAGTGCGGTTTTACTTTGACTGATTATATTCATCATTATATTTGGGTGCCAGAACCATATCAGGCGATGTATATTCAAACCAATTCTAAACATGCGGAATTCTCCGGTGAGGAATTGTTTAAGCATATTAGTAAGTTCCATAAAGCATCGTTTCAGAAAAAGAGAGAGAAACCTTAGGACTTTTGTCTACCAAAATTTACAGGTGGCTTCCAATTGCTATGGATGTTATAGTTGGTTTGTAAGTTCTTAACGGAACTTTTTGAAGTAGTTCTTCATACAGAGAAGTACTCAAGAGGCTGAAGAGGCGCCCCTGCTAAGGGTGTAGGTCGGGTAACCGGCGCGAGGGTTCAAATCCCTTCTTCTCTGCCATAATATTATTTTGCGGGTGTGGCGGAATTGGCAGACGCACCAGACTTAGGATCTGGCGCCTTCGGGCGTGGGGGTTCGACTCCCTTCACCCGCATCATAGTCCAACAACGACACTAGGAAACTGGTCAGGGCAGGAATGCAGCAGCCATAACTTGTGAAATTGTGTGGGCTATTACATAGTGCGAAAACGAAAACGCTAATCTCTTTTTGAGGTTAGCGTTTTTTCTTTACGGTTTTGGACCCGAAAAGTTGTGGTATACATGGAAAAAGGATAGGAGATGATCTTATGGATGAAAAACACAGCTATTATATAAACATACAATCTCACGAGATTTTTACTGAACCTAATGGAGCGGAATGGGATTTTAAGATTAACGCAACGGAAAGCCAAATTGCTGTCCTGGAACGGCTATTTGATAAAACTGATGAAACCGATTGGGAAAGTTATATTCGGGCACATATTCCATTTCTTGAATATCATCATCAACCTGAAAATAAAGAATATGACATACGAATGATGGTGATTTATTCTTTACTCTATTATTTGGGAGATGAAAAAACTCGTGCACATATTCAAGACATGGGAATTTTAAATAGTGAATTAGAAAACGAACAGGCAATACTGGGGTACCGGGAGTTTTGATGAAATGAAGCGCACATTTTTTTATGGGTTTCGTTTCCTGTCGCAAAACGTCAATTTGCACAGGAAAATGCAAACCAAAATGTAATCCTTTTGCACTATAAAAATGTAGGTCAATTTGTAAGCTAGAAAGTTTAAAAAACATTAGAAGTAGCAAGGGTTTATACCCTTGCTGCTTCGCTTTTAATGGCTAAAGCTGTGGATTGCGAATGACAAATGTTGCTCATTAAGAGTTTACAGGCCATTGCCGAACTCAGCGTAACGATTTTTGGGTACGTATGAGAATTCATAGGCGGAGAATTTCCTGTTAATGTTGAAAGAGGAAGCTTAATAAGCCAAAATAAGCGGAGATATTCCGGTTAACTGCTCTAAAGTAGGACAAAATCCATACATTTTAATAATATAAACGGAAAAACTCCTCTTATTTTTAAGGAAATATAGGTATTTCCCAATTTAGGGGGAATTTTTCCGTTTATTTTTCACACAGTGAAATCAGCATTCTGGTATAACACAGCCTACCCTTAAATATGTAATGAGCAAAAATGAGCCAATCACCATTATTTACGATTGAGTAAGAATGGGTTATAATGAAAATTATTTTTATTTAGCAGCTCGAAATAAAATGAAATAAATGGTTATACAAATACTTTTTTTAGAAAGGCGATGGAATTTGAATAAACCGAGTGGAAAGAAACGAATACAGCTGGCATTACTTCTAGGATCACTTGGACTATTAGGACCTTTTACAATTGATACGTATTTGCCGTCCTTTCCAACGATTGTAAAAGATTATCACACCACTGCCTCATTGGTGCAAATTAGTTTAACTTCATGCTTATTAGGTCTTGGTTTGGGGCAATTGATCATTGGTCCCATGAGTGATGTGAAAGGCCGTCGAAAACCTTTGATCTTCTTTATCATCTTGTATCTACTTGCATCGCTGACATGTGCGATTGCACCAAATATCTATTTCCTTATTATATCCCGTCTAGTCCAGGGCTTTGCTGCAGCAGGTGGACTTGTGATTTCAAGAGCGATTGTCAGAGATCTTTTTAGTGGAAGGGAACTGACCAAGTTTTTTACGATGATGGTGTTAGTGGGGAACCTCGGACCAATCGTTGCACCCATTGCTGGTGGGGGAATTCTTGCTTTTACCAATTGGCATGGGGTTTTTGTTGCTTTGGCTTGTTTAGGTGCGGTGTTGCTTTTCACTGTTTCATTAAAATTAGAAGAAACTCTGCCAGTAGAAAATCGTGTTCCTAGCAATTTACCACAAATTCTGAAGAACTTTGGTTCATTATTCAGAGATCGAACATTCTTAGGATACGCACTAACTCAAGGTTTTACTACTGCTGGAATCTTTGCCTATGTATCTGGGATTCCGTTTGTCTATCAAAATATTTATGGAGTCACACCCCAACAATTTAGTTTTTTATTTGGAGTAAATGGATTAGCTCTAATTATTGGAAGTCAGTTGGTTGGCCGTTTGGCAGACATCATTCCGGAGCGGACTTTCTTAAAGATAGGGTTAGCGATTTCTAACTTAGCGGGTGCTTCATTATTAATCGCTCTGTATTTAAAAGCACCGCTTCTCGCTGTCGCCATTCCGATTTTCTTTTTTGTAGGATCTATCAGTATTATTGGAACTACGTGTTTTGCTTTAGCGATTGAAACGCAAGGCCATATTGCGGGTAGTGCCTCTGCCTTATTAGGAGTTTTACCTTTTGTCCTTGGTTCCATATCAGCTCCTCTTGTGGGAATAGCAGGGCCGAATACAGGCATTCCAATGGGTGTCATCATCTTCTGCGCTAGTTTTCTGGCATTCCTATCCTATTTTGGGTTAGTACGAAAAGGTGGGATACAGGCGGTAAAAACTACTAAAACATCTATTAAGTTATCTAAACAAAAATAATAATAAATCAAAAAACGCTAAACTCATTTTTATTTGAGTTTAGCGTTTTTTTGTATCAAGTTACTTATTGTTGTTTACCTAAAGCCAATTTTAATCCAAATCCAATTAAGATAAGTCCTGTTGTTTTATCCATAATCCTTTGCACTTTCGGAGACATAAGCCATTCGCGCAAATAGTTAATGAAAAAGACATATACAAAGAACCAAGTGATGGATAGGAATGTGTATATAACACCCATAATAATCAGTTGTTTTGTAACTGCAGCTCCCGGTTGAACAAATTGGGGTAAAAAGGTTAAGAAGAACATGGCACCTTGGGATTGAGTACATTTGAAAAGAGTCCTTGTTTAAAAGCAGATTTTTTCAAGTCAGAAGGGGGAAGGGTTGCATCACCAACAGCTTTCTTCTTTTTCCTAGAGATGAAAGAAGATAATCCGAGGTAGATCAAGTAAATGGCACCCGCATATTTCACAATTTCAAACGCAACGGCAGACTGCATTAATATAGCAGAAAGGCCAAAGGCAGCAGCAAAGGTATGTACCAAAGAGCCAGCTGTAATACCTAAAGCCATTTTATAACCATCTGTTCTTCCATCTGAAATTGTCCTCTTTGTTATAAGTGCTGTATCGATTCCTGGACTCATGATAACAAATAATGAAAGGATTAAAAACGTAAAGAAGTCATTCATTTTCTCCACTCCTTCCTGACTTGTAAAATACAAATTGGTAAAATATAATTTTATTAAGTTAAATATAATTTAACATATTTACGAATGGTTGTTAATTTTTATTTAATAAAATTTAATGATATTTAACAAGAGGAGCACAATGGAAAATATAGATATTGGTAAAAAAGTGGAGAAATACAGAAAAGCCAAAGGTTTGAGCAATAGAGAACTAGCCACGATAGCTGAAATAACACCATCCATGTTAAGTCAAATTGAAAGAGGGTTAGCCAATCCTTCCATTCAAACTCTAAAGGTTTTAGCTAAGGCGCTTGATGTTCCTACTTTTAGTTTTTTATTAGAAGAGGCAAATACAGCTGATTTAGTTGTAAGGTCAAATGAGCGAAAAAAAATGATTGTAGATGGACTTTCATATGAATTATTGTCACCTGATTTTTCAGGATCGCTGGCAACCGCAATTATGAATCTTCCTCCGAATTCAGTTTCATCTGAGAAACTTCTGGCACACAAGGGAGAAGAGGTTGCTTTTGTACTGGAAGGAAAACTAAAGGTGTATTTAGAGGATGAACAATACATATTAGAGCCTGGGGATAGTGTAAAGATACCCGCACATATGAAACATAAATGGGAAAATCATTTTAATGAAAAAGCATCAATCCTTTTTTCGGCCACTCCACCGGCTTTTTAAAATCCTTGTTGAACGTACAACAGGGGAAATTCACTAAAAAAACAGCTTTAAATCAAATAAAAATGACCAGCTAATTTGTTGGTCATTTTTTATTTTACTGTTTATTATGTTTTCGAAAGGTAACGGACCCGTTAAATCAATCCGCTTCTCTTATCAAAATTACAAACCTTTTACTGAATCACGAACTGGTGCTTGCAAGGGAACAGCAGGTGCTGTGGGTGCTGTAACTTGCACTAGGCTCTCTCCAATGGTAGTATAACCGGCTGAAGGACCTCGTTTTTTTTTACCAGCCCCCACACCAATTTGTAAAGCTCCAGTATTGGTCATTGTGCCGATTTTCAAAAAATTGATTTTAAATGCTTGTTCTACTTTATTCTCCATATCAATCACCCACCCATCATGATTATATGCTAAGAATGAAACTTACGTTACCTTTCTTAGATACGAATTAAATTCGTGCCATTTTTTTCTATTGGTGAATACACTTAAAATAACAGCATTTCACTGAACAGCGAGAGGTGGTGACAACATCATGTTTTCTGTGACAGGAATGCAGGGATTTGAGTTATTTTCTTCTGTTCATATCTGGACATTAGTGGCATTCTTTGTAGCCTGTGGTGTTTTAGTGTATTTCAGAAACAAACGTAAGATGTATCAGCAGATTATTAAATGGACACTGTTTCTTCTTTTACCAGCCTGTGAGATTTCCTCGCATCTATGGCTAATTTTAACCGATCAATGGGATGTGAGTGATCTTCCCTTACAGCTGTGTTCACTTAGTACCTTTTTAGCAATGTATTTATTTTTGAAAAAGAATCATAAAATGTTTTATTTGTTATATTTTTTCGGTACACTTCCTCCATTTTTAGCAATGGTTACACCAGAAATGGTCTACACATTCCCACATTTTCGCTATATCGAGTATTTCCTTCACCATTCCATTCTTCCGTTAGCCGCATTGTATTTTATCCTATATGAAGGTTACAGGGTTCCAAGGAAAGCTATCTTGTTTAGTTATGTAACCGCTAATATTATTGCCGTTCCCATATTTATCTTGAATAAGCTGATTGACACGAACTTTTTCTACCTGGCTGCTCCAACAGAATCAGAAACCATTCTCACATTATTTGGAACTGGGATTATGTATTATATAAATCTAGAGATTGCTGCACTGATTGTATTTGGGATTACCTATATACCAATGGAAATTTTAATAAGGGTAGAAAAGAAAAACAAAAAGGTGAAGGAAGCGGGTTAAGCTGACACATTCAATAAAAGGATGGAGACTATAAAACCCGAAATGAAAAGGCTCAGTTCACTATACTGAGCCTTTTCTTATATTTAGTTTTCACTTTCCTTTTTACAATATTTCGATAAACCCTTCTGTTCCATGCACTCGAATTCGTTGCCCGTCTTTTATCAGTTTAGTCGCATTTTCCACTCCAACAACCGCAGGTAGGCCATATTCACGTGCGATAACTGCTCCATGGGTCATCAGTCCGCCAACTTCGGTGACTAAGCCTTTAATGGATACAAACAATGGTGTCCAGCTAGGGTCAGTGAAGGGGGTGACTAATATATCTCCATCTTCTAGATCAGCATCTTCCATGTTTAAGATGACACGCGCGCGACCCTCTATCACTCCGGAAGAAACAGGAAGACCTATAATTGCTTCGGCTGGGAGATTTTCTCGTTTGTATTCACCTGCAATGATTTCACCATCGGACGTAATCACACGAGGGGGAGTTAGTTTTTCATATAATTTGTACTCGTCTTTTCGTTTGCTGATGATCTGATAATCTAGTTTATTTGTGCGTACGACTTCGCCAAGTTCTTCAAAAGTGAGATAATATATATCTTCTTTTTCATGAATAACGCACTCTTGTACGAGTTTTTCGGCTTCTTTCAGTAATGCCTGCTTATAAACAAAGTAGCGATTGATCATGCCGTATTTTGGATATTCCCTAAACCCGCTGAAATTCCGAATGATGCTAATCATTCGTTGTGTCTCTTTGGCTTTTTGTTTCCCATCCGGCAATTGCTTCAAGCGATTTAATAACTCTTGTTCTCTTTTCAAGGCTTCCTGCAGGCCTTCTTCAAATTTCCGGCGGCTGGCATTCGGCTCAAAGTTTTTGATATTAACAAGAATCACGGGGATTAGTGTAATTGGTTTCTCGCACCAACGGGTTCTCGTAATATCAATTTCTCCGGCACATCTCATTCCATATTTATCGAGAAAAGTGATTAGTGCATCTCGCACTTTTTCTCCACCTTCAAACTTCACGATTTTCTCCAAAAAGTTTTCATCTTTTACATCTTGTAAATAATCAATGACTTCTGGATAAGGACGAATCACATCTGCGACATCCATTAACGCTAGACCCATTTCTGAAGTAATATTGTTTGGTACCGATTGAGAAAGTGTGTCTGCTGCGTTTTTTTCACCTAACCACTCGTTCATTTTTTCATTGATCCATAATGAAGCATTCATCGCTACCCTAATGATAGCCGAACTTTGTGGGTTAAATAAAATCTTCTTTAATTCCTTAAGATCTTCTAAAATAAATTCAAAAACTTGTGAACCTGATTTCGTTTGAATGTTTTGTTTTAACTCTTCTACGGATGTTTGACTAGTCTTGATTAAATCCGTTACGATGGACGGATCATTATCGAATTGTGTCATCATATCTGGATTGTTTCTATTAGGACTTGGTGCTTGTTTATCGTCTGGCAACGTTTTTATAAAATCTCCTCGCTCGACTACGGTCATGAGAGCGTCTTTAATGAGCGGTTCGTGTTGCCCCATAACGGTTAATAGATTGTTTCGACTAACAGTTGAAGCGAGTTGTCCTGTGACATCAACAAACAACCTTCCACCAGCTTTACGCATTGGTGCAGGAGTTGTTAACAAGAAAAATGACAATCCCAATGGTTTCATGGGGTCTGTCATCATTTGTTGATGGCCGACAGATACATAGACATGGTTTTCATGATCATTCGCTTCAGGGATAGGGAAAAGAGTCGTGATAGGACGACTCTGTACAATATAAAATGTCTCGTCAACCAAACACCATTCGATATCTTGAGGGCAACCAAAATAGGCTTCAATCTGTCTTCCGATGTGTGCCAATTGTAAAATTTGTTCATCAGTAAGTGTTTGGGACTTTTGCTGATCAGGCTCGATCGGCACGGTCGCTGTTCCGCCTTCTTTTCGTGCATAGATAGCCAATTTTTTTGTGGCTATCATCTTATCGACAATTTTCTGTTCCTGTACTTTGTAACAATCGGCAGATACCAAGCCAGAGACCAGTGCTTCTCCAAGCCCAAAACTGGCATCGATTGATAGCAACTTTCGGTTAGAGGTAATCGGATCAGCGGTAAATAAAATCCCTGATGCTTGTGGAAAAACCATCCTTTGAACGATAACGGATATATTTACCTTGCGATGATCAAATCCGTTTTGCATGCGATAAATCACAGCACGATCCGTATATAAAGAAGCCCAACATTTTCTGATATGCTGCAAGATGGCTTCTTTTCCGATGATATTTAAATAGGTGTCTTGTTGACCAGCAAAAGAGGCATATGGTAAATCTTCAGCAGTTGCACTAGAACGCACAGCATAAGCATGTTCATCGCCATACTTGGAGAGATAGTCAGCAACTGATTTCACAACATCAGACGGAATTTCAGCTTCCATAATCATTTGCCGAATCTTCCTGCTGATTTCACCAATTTGATCACGATCCTCTACTTTCAACATGGTTAGTTGATTTAACAATGCTTGAAACGTTTCGTTGTGTTCGATGGCTTTTTGATATCCCGCAGTTGTAACGCAAAATCCTTCTGGTACGTGTATTCCTTGAATTTTTGATAATTTCCCTAAATTTAACCCTTTTCCGCCAACAAGCAAAAGCTGTGTTTTTTCTATTTCCTGAAAGCCGAGAGCCAATGAACCCATCCATATCCCTCCAACAAATCACATTAAAGTTCTATTGCATTTTAGCAGTAGTAAATGGGAATAAATAGTCTATTTTGACTGTTTTTTATATGTTATAATTAATATAGGAAGAGTACAAAAATCATCAACTGATGCCTCGGGGCCAAATTTGTTAACGAAAATCAATCATTGAAATTTTCAAAACCATTAATGAAAAAACCAGTTAAATAACGTATTAAACAGTGGGGAGCATTCGTTCCCCACTGTTTTGTATTTTGGTGAGTTTTTAGAAGCGTCATATATTTGTATGTTAAAAAATGTCTCAGTTTTCATCCTTTTATTAGATTCTTCATGGTACATAAATTTCAAGCAGATAAGTGGAAATAATAAATAGATATCTCCAAAATAGAAGTGTTTTTAGAAATATAGAGAGGAACTTTAGATGAATACAACATTAGAAATGCTGATCCATTTATTTGAACGGGCTGCCCTGCTTTTGATTTGCCTGTTCTTTATGATACGAATCCCGAGGTTTAAGGAATCGCTTCAAAAAGACCGCCATTCACCTACAGAGCGGGTTGTCATTACACTTGTGTTTTGTTTATTTGCCATATTTGGTACCTATTCAGGGATTAATGTGGAAGGGTCACTTGTGAATGTGAGGATTATCGCTGTTGTTTCGGGTGGGATCTTGTTTGGACCTTGGGTAGGAATCATTACCGGGATTGTTTCAGGAGTACACCGATATTTAATTGATATTGGTGGACCCACTTCAATCCCATGTCTCATTACGAGCATTTTAGCGGGGATTGTTTCAGGTTATATTAACCGAAGAGTGAAGAGGTCATTGCGCTGGATTTATGGAATAGCAGCCGGAATGTTATCTGAAATGTTGACTATGGTGCTGATTCTTGCGATGGCGAATCCATTTGAACTAGGTTTGGACATCGTCTCAAAAATCGCCTTCCCTATGATTGCAGGAGAGGTTAACATTGGGCTTATTGTATTGCTAGTGATGAGCGTTGAAGGTGAAAAGGAAATGATTGCTGCGAGACAGGCAAAGTTAGCCCTGGATATTGCCAATAAGACACTGCCTTACTTTCGGTCTATTAACACGGATTCCCTTAAGAAGATTTGTCGTATTATAAAAAATGATATAAAGGCCGACGCAGTTGCGATTACAGATACCCATAATGTGCTCGCTTATGTTGGCTTTGGAGAAGAACGATATGAAATCGGTCAGGAAATCATAAGTGATTTAACAAAAGAGGCGATTCACAGTGGGAAGTTCATAATTCGCAATCAAGTCGCGGATCACCATACTCCCCAAATTCACTCCCTTTTAATCGTTCCTTTTGAGGAACATGGAGAGGTGACAGGAACCCTTAAAATATATTATCGAAAAGCCTATAAAATGACCCATTCGCTGCAAACTATGGCCATCGGACTTTCACAAATCATTTCCACTCTTATGGAGGTATCGCGCATTGAGCAGATAAAAGAAGCTGCCAACAAGGCTGAACTGAAGGCACTCCAAACGAAGATTAATCCGCACTTTTTATTTAATGCACTCAATGCGATTGCTTCCACCACACGCAAAAATCCAGAAAAGGCGCGTGAATTGATTATCAATCTATCTGGCTATATGCGTTACAATTTAGAAGTTAGTGATGAATTGATTGATATTCATAAAGAATTAGAGCAAGTCCGTGATTATGTGCAGATAGAGAGGGCAAGGTTCGGCAGCAGATTAACGGTGGAATACGATATTGACGATGTGGATGTCCACATACCGAGCCTGCTCATCCAGCCTTTAGTGGAAAATGCCATTATCCATGGAATCTTAACGATAAAAGGCCCAGGAGTGGTAACCATTTCAGTTAAGGATTTGGGAAATAAAATAAGAATTAGTGTGAAGGATACGGGAGCTGGAATAAGTGAAGATGTCATTCAACAGTTGCTGCATGATGATGTACCGGCCAACAAAATCGGCTTGTATAATGTTCACCAGCGAGTGAAACTCATCTATGGGCATGGACTGGTCATCCACCGGCTGTCACCTGGAACAGAAGTTTTTTTTGATATGGTAAAGGAGAACCTATGAGAGCGATTATTGTGGAAGATGAAATACCAGCACGTGAAGAACTGGAGTATTTAGTTGAATCCTATAGCGAAATTAAAGTGACCCATTTCTTTGATGATGGCTTAGATGTTTTAAAATTTTTGCAGGAACATGAAACAGATGTGATCTTTTTGGATATTAATATTCCGTCTCTAAATGGCATGTTGTTAGCGAGTACCATAAGTAAATTTACAAAAAGGCCTTATATTGTCTTTACTACTGCCTACAAAGAGCATGCAGCACAAGCCTTTGAACTTGAAGCCTTTGATTACATCCTAAAGCCCTATGACGAGAAGAGGATTGCCGCAATGTTAAACCGGCTTGAATCTGCCTTTAAACGAGATCAAGCCGAAACAACTCTCCTAAACAGAAAACTTGAATCGCATCCGAAATCTCAAGGACAACAAAGAAAAATCTCAACGAAGACGACTAGTCGAATCAATTTGAAAAAGAACGATAAAATTATCGTCACAGATGTGAATGATATTTATTACGCGATAGCTAGTGAAAAAGTTACATTGGTGTATACCCAACAGGAGGAGTACACCATGCCGATGAGCATAACGGAATTTGATTCCCTTTTACCAGAGGATCTTTTCTTTCGTTGCCACCGTTCATATACGGTCAACTTGACCAAAATCCGTGAAATTGTCCCATGGTTTAATCAAACCTACCTGCTGCGTCTGAAGGACCAATCAGAGGAAATACCTGTAAGCAGAAGCAAAGTGAAAGCGTTTCGACAAATTATGCATCTTTAACAGCCATTCATTCCGAATAATAGGCATCTCGTTCTGAAAACGGTTTCTTCTTTTTTTTCGGTGCTATGATGATGATGTAAACAAGATCAAATAAGATTCTGATGTTAAACATTATCATTTTTTATAAGGAAGAAAAGAGGAGATCGCAATGAAATCAACTACAGATCGTCGATGGCTAATTGTGTTAGGAACTATAATTGTACAGATGGGATTAGGTACCATCTATACTTGGAGTCTTTTTAACCAGCCGTTAGTCGAACTCTTTCATTGGAAGTTAAATTCTGTTGCTATTATTTTTTCAATCACCAGCTTCGCATTGGCATTCTCTACATTGTTTGCCGGGAAGCTACAGGATAAATGGGGGCTTCGACGTTTAATTGGTTGTGCAGGTCTTGTGTTGGGGGCAGGATTAATTCTTAGTTCTCAGGTTTCGTCTTTGTGGATGCTTTATATTTTAGTTGGTGTGGTAGTTGGAGCAGCAGACGGTACTGCTTATATCACCTCCTTATCAAACTTAATTAAGTGGTTTCCTGAGAGAAAAGGACTTATTTCTGGAATTTCTGTTGGTGCGTACGGTACGGGAAGTTTGTTATTCAAATTCATTAACGGTTCACTTATCCAATCAGTTGGTGTGTCCCATGCCTTCTTTTACTGGGGATTAATCGTCATGATTATGGTTGTCGGTGGTTCATTCCTTGTAAGGGAAGCAAAAATAAGGCAGGAGTCGCAAGCCGTTGATGGTAGCAGCCAAAAAGATTTCACTGTTAAAGAAATGCTAAAAACAAAGCAAGCTTATCTATTATTTGTCATATTTTTCACAGCGTGCATGAGTGGTTTATTCTTGATAGGGATTGTTAAGGATATCGGTGTTAGATTGGTAGGACTTGATATTGAAACAGCAAGTAATGCTGTGGCATTAGTTGCCATCTTTAATACAAGCGGACGCATCATTCTCGGGGCATTATCAGATAAAGTGGGCCGTTTAAGGGTGGTATCAGGTGCACTTCTTGTAACCGCAGCAGCCGTGACAGTTCTAAGCTTTGTCCAACTTAATTATGTCTTGTTCTTTACCTGTGTAGCCGGGATTGCTTTCTGTTTTGGCGGAAATATTACTATCTTCCCAGCTATTGTAGCCGATTTCTTTGGCTTGAAAAATCAGAGCAAAAACTACGGAATCATTTATCAGGGCTTCGGAATTGGAGCCATTTCTGGATCATTTATTGCCTCTGCCTTAGGTGGTTTCATTCCTACCTTTAAGCTTATTGCCGTATTGAGCATTGTCTCATTACTCATCGCAATGACGATCAAAGCACCGGACTTTGGTAATAAGAAACCGAAGGAAAAAAGGAATCATGGGAAGGTTCGTAGCCTTTCACCTGAGACACGGGCAAGTTAATAGAGTGCTATAAAAAGGAGGCTGGCATGTTTTAACGGTTTCCAATACGTGGTGCAAAAAAGTAAATCACAATTAGTTTGAGGCGTGAATTCGTATACGAATTCACGCCTTTATTTGTTGTGATATTAAGGATTTTCCTATGATTTTTCTAGCAAATTAACATAGAAATTCTTTAAAGTGACAATACTTTTTGTTCATTGTAAATGCAATTGTGATTTAGTTTGCCAAAACCATGATTAGCTAACAAAATTGATTTTTTCGGAGGGGCTAGTCTAGTGCCTTTGAAGGATGAATAATTTGATGAACGGTAACTAGTCAGAGGGGCTAGTGCCTGTGGAGGGTGAAAGCCTCGTAGAACGGTAACTAGTCGAGGAGACTAGTGCCCGTGTACGAGAAAAAATTCGTAGAACGGTAACTAGCCGGAGGGACTAGTGCCCGTGGAAAGTGAAAAATCCGTTGAACGGTAACAAGTCGGGGGGACTAGTGCCCGTGTACGAGAAAAAATCCGTTGAACGGTAACAAGTCGGAGGGACTAGTGCCCGTGGAGAGTGAAACCTCCGTTGAATGGTAACAAGTCGGAGGGACTAGTGCCCGTGGAGAGTGAAAACTCCGTAGAACGGTAACAAGTCGGAGGGACTAGCTCCCGTGTACGAGAAAAAATTCGTTGAATGGTAACAAGTCGGAGGGACTAGTGCCCGTGGACGTAAAAAATCAGTTAGTTCTGGAAGTCTATTCCCTATTAGTAATTTGATATAATAGACATAAGAATTAAACGATAAACTTGGGGAAGGGAAAAATTATGCCATTAGAAATTGTTCGTAACGATATTACGAAGATGAAGGTAGATGCGATTGTGAATGCTGCGAATACATCGCTTCAAAAGGGTGGCGGTGTATGTGGGGCTATTTTTCGTGCGGCAGGTTCCAGTGAGCTGCAGGAGGCATGCAATCAAATCGGTAGCTGCAAGGTGGGAGAGGCTGTGATTACTGATGGATTTAAGCTGGATGCAAAATACATCATTCACACTCCAGGACCGATTTGGCAGGGTGGTACGAATCAAGAGTCATCCCTGTTACAGGAATCCTACTCTAACTCTTTGGAACTAGCAAAAAACTATCAATGTGAATCGATTGCCTTTCCGTTGATTTCAACTGGAATTTATGGCTATCCAAAGGAAGAGGCATTGCAAATTGCTATTTCCACCATTAGTTCCTTCCTATTACAGCATGATATGTTTGTTTACCTGGTTGTTTTTGACAAAAGTTCGTTTGGAATTAGCAAGAAATTATTTCAATCGATTGATGAATATATCGATGAGAATTATGTTGATGAAGCCAGTATCACTTTTAATCGAAATAGGCAAGAACCATATGTGTTAGAAGAATTGTTTGAGGATGAACCCCTTCAAAACGAGATATTTAAGGAAGCAGAGTATTCCTTAGTAAATATGTTGGATCAACTCGATGAGTCTTTTTCTGAAAGATTGTTACGATATATAGATGAAAAAGGCATGACGGATGTGGAGACGTATAAACGGGCCAATATTGACCGGAGATTATTTTCTAAAATCCGGAATGGCGTTGATTATACTCCAAAAAAGAAAACGGCCGTTGCGTTAGCCATTGCACTTGAATTGTGTTTTGAGGAAACGATGGAACTGCTGTCTGCTGCTGGTTTTACATTGTCACGAAGCAGTAAATTTGATGTCATTATCGAGTACTTTATCCAGCAGGCTAACTACAATATCTATGAAATCAATGAAGCGTTATTCGCTTTTGATCAACCGTTACTCGGTGCCTGAAATGTCGCTTTCGAAGCGACCTTTTTTTTTGGAAAAATTGTTATCCTTTTTATATCAACGAACGGAGGATGATAATTTATGAAAAAGAATGTAACTGAATTGGTGTTTATTTTAGATAAGAGTGGCTCTATGGCGGGACTTGAGGCGGATACCATTGGTGGTTATAATGCCATGCTTTCAAAGCAGAAGAAAGCGGAGGGGGAAGCCATTGTTACTACCGCATTATTCAATCAACATTACGACCTATTACACGATCGAATCAATGTAAAAGGCATATCTCCCATTACCGAAGAGGATTATGAAGTAGGGGGCACGACTGCTTTACTAGATGCCATTGGGTTTACGATTCAAAAAATTGTGAATGTCCAAAAGAAAACGAATGAAGAGGAACGAGCTGAAAAGGTCCTATTCGTGATTACAACGGATGGGATGGAAAATGCCAGCCATGAATTTACTGCTGATAAAATCAAAAAAATGGTTCAGCATCAAAAGGAGAAGTATGGCTGGGAGTTCTTGTTCCTTGGAGCTAATATTGATGCGGTGACAACGGCTGCTAGATTTGGAATCGAGGAGGAATTCGCCGTTGATTACCACGCGGACGAGGTTGGAACGCAATTAAATTACGAAGCAGTAAATGAAGCAGTAAGTAATATTCGCAGTGGGAAAAAGATTGAACGGAACTGGAAGGAAGGCATTGAGAGGGATTATAGTCGTCGTATGAGGAAAGAATAGTTTTAGATTTTAAGGAAGCATGAAGAGTGCTTCCTTATTTGCGTTTTTTAAAGCTCATTTCGTTAAAAGTTATTGCACTCTTTACTTAATTTTTTAATATAAATAGAACTTTTGACAAGGTTAATGAATTTAAGTTCAACTCGGTCTGGACCTGAGGCAACTTTTGACAAGTTCTATGATTTAGGGTTGGATGAAGGACAAAAAGAGATAGATTCAGATGAAAAATGTCTTTCATCGGGTGGATGAAGGACAAAAAGGGATAGATTGAGATGAAAAATGTCTTTCATCGGGAGAATGAAGGACAAAAAGAGATAGATTGAGATGAAAAATGTCTTTCAATCAGGGGCAACTCTGTGCAAACCTGGATCAACATCTGATAGGTTGGTTAATTCAAACGAAACTAGTCTGAGATTTGAGAAAAACACCCTCCAAAAAAAGAAAAGAAGGTGATTGCACCTTCAAAATAGTTTTAGTCAGTATGTTTTAAGTCCTCTGAATCGCAGTGGTTGAGAAGTTTTTAACCATTTTTTGCAGGTTTTTATGACCTTCTCTTAATCTTATTGTTTCTTCAATAATTTTTTGGAATCCTTCCAAATCCCTATCAGATGCATATAACAAAGATTTCGGTAGACCTTCGACGATTTGTTGCAGGGATAAATCCGTTGCCAAGGATCATGACCACCTTTCAACTTATTCGTTAGACGTCTGTTCCGCCTGCTTTACTATTTTTATAACGAGTAGGTTTTTTCCTGCAATCAAGTTATAAAACTTATCTACATGAATCTGCAAATTTTATTAGGAAAAGTAAATTTATTTCTTTTTCGGACAAAATAAGACGGTAAATCAAAAGCTGTTCTTACGATTTGTAGAAAATTATTTCTATTATAAGCTATCCCTTCTTCTATTATTCTCCTAAATAAAAGGTGGTAGGATGATTTTTTTCCCAACAAGGAAAGGAGTGGTTTAATAGAAAAATATGCCAAAAGAATCAATATTAATAGATTCTGAATTGTTAAACTATTAATAACATCATGGGTTGGCTTCAATAAATCTGTCAGGAGGGAAAATAATGGAGCGACACGTACGCTTGATTCCGTACCAAGTGATTGCAGAGGTTGAAGAAGTAACCGAGGTGCCAAAAGGGGTAGATATGATACAGGCCCCGAAAGTTTGGGAGAAGACAAAGGGTAAGGGAGTCACAATTGCTATACTTGATACCGGCTGTGATATGACTCATCCCGACTTGAAGGAACGAGTTATTGGCGGAAGAAATTTCACGAGGGATGACAAAGGCATTAAAGAGGTGTATCGGGATTACAATGGTCATGGCACCCATGTGGCTGGTACGATGGCAGCGACGATCAATCAAAAAGGGGTTATTGGTGTAGCTCCTGAGGCCAATCTATTAATTGTCAAAGTCCTTGATAGAAACGGCTCTGGCCAATATGAATGGATCATAAATGGGATCTATTATGCCATAGAACAAAAGGTTGATATAATTTCCATGAGCCTTGGCGGTCCTGAAGATGTTCCTGAATTGCATGAAGCGATTCAAAAGGCGGTCGAAAATAATATCCTTGTTGTATGTGCGGCCGGCAATGAAGGCGATGGGCAGGATTCAACCGATGAATTTGGGTATCCTGGATCATATAATGAAGTCATTAGTGTAGGGGCTATTAATTTAGAGAGACAAATTTCTGATTTTACTAATTCGAATAATGAAGTGGATCTCGTGGCTCCTGGTGAAAATATTCTTTCTACTTATTTAAAAGGAAAATACGCAAAGCTCAGTGGAACGTCGATGGCCACACCACATGTATCTGGTGCTTTAGCCCTCTTAAAGGCACTTACGTTCGAATCGTTTGAGAGAGAGTTAACAGAGACTGAACTATACGCGCAATTAATTAAGAGAACGGTTCCACTAGGTAATTCTCCAAAGATAGAGGGGAATGGAATGGTGTATCTAACGACCGCGGATTATTTAGCGGGTGTTTTCGATAGAAAGCAAGTAATTGAAGTGATGAAGGTTTAATAATAATATTAAATAAAACAGTGCCGAGGGTTTTCTTTGGCACTGTTTTTTATATAATTATTACACTTTTGTGAAATCTAGTTTTGCTTTCAGCATTCAAATTACATTAATGATATTATAGGTTTGTTATTTATCATTAAAATTTTCCTTGCAACACTAACGCAAATACCCACGTTTCTTTTACCATCTTAAATTGAATTTACCCGTTTATTTCCTGTCTAGTAAATCATAACTTACCCTTCATTAATTATTGTTTTCCTTCATGGTTAGATACAATGAATAACTTTTTTATAAATATAGAAAGGGCATTTTGTCATTATCTTTATACGGAGTATACTGTCAAATAAGAGAGGTAAGACAGTTTATTTAGTTTATTTTAAATTAATATTGGAGGTTTTGGTTATGGAAGAAAAATTAGATAAAATTCTTTCAGAGTTGGAAAACAATAGTAGTTCTATTCAAAATCTGGAGAAGAACCAAATGGATGTTCTTTATCGAATCGTTCATCTTAAAACAGGACAAGAAGAATTAAAAAAAGGTCAAAATGTATTAACAAAGAATTACGCAGAATTAAGCACCGACCAAAAGGTACTATCAAGGAATTATGAGGAATTAAAGGTTGACCAAAAGGAATTGAGAAAGGGTAACCAAGAATTAAAAAATGGTCAAATGGAATTAACAAGGAGGCAAGCTGAGTTTACAATTGTGCAAAATGACTTAAAAAGTGGACAAAAAGAATTATCTAATCAGGTTGGGAAATTGGAGACAGGTCAAGGAGAAATGAGAAATGACATAAAAGAATTAAGAGCAGGTCAATCTGAAATTATAACTATTATTAAGCATTCTACTACATTATTAACAGAAAATTCAACTCATTTCCGTAAAGATATGAGCACATTTAAATCAGATGTGAATGCTGATATTGAATTGCTTTTCAATGAGGTTGCGAGCGTAAAGAGAAAGGTGAGTAAACTAGAGCAATCTAAAAATAAATAATTACAACAACTTATGAAAGGAATGATGAAGAAAATGAAACTAAAAAAAAACGTTAAAAATGTGCTTGAACTTGTCCAATCAGATTTGAAGGCAAAAACATTTCGAACAGATTATCCTGTTTCGGAAGATTTAAGGGAGGTAATGGTAAATGAATATATTCGAGACTTTATGATTTATGCGATTGATGAGTATTACCATGATGAGAACCTTTCACTTCTGAAGGAATTGGTAGATGACCTTCAACCTAGTAAAGAAAAACGCCAAGGATTACTGGACAATCTCTTTTGGTGGGACATATTATATCAATCGACGCGTAAGCCTAAGTTAAGATGTATGGATGATTATATTGCACAAAAGAACCATATGTTGAGAAACAAGCCCTTCATTACTTCTTGGTTAAAAGAATGCAATCGTGCGGTTCCTAAGTTCTATTATGTCGGCCATAAATATAATGATCGTGCGTTTGTTGCGATTGACATTCTGGAGGAAGAAACAATGGATGTTGTCGTATATGACCCGAGCGCAGTACCAGTAAAAAGAGGGGAGTTCATAGCGGGAACATTACTTCCATTAGGTGGCGGATTATTTTTCCCAATCGTTGACTTTTACCATTTTGACTACCAAGCAAGAGAAGCAATGGCCAGCTGCATCCATCATCATTATGAAAAGTATTTAGAAACATCTACCTTACATGAAGCTTTTATTCATGTCCTTTCAGTTATGCTGCAAATAGAAAAGATCATCTTTAAAGAGCAAGCCAATGCATCCTCAGGTAAACACTCCACTCTGAAATAACCCTCTATTTTTATCGAAAAATTATTTCCCGTACAACTAGTTCATACAGGTAATTAAGTACAATTCAATTGCAAAATACATTATAATAAAAGAATGGATGGTGAGCGGAATGGAGAAACAGATTCTAGAAATCTTAAAAGAATTCCAAACGGATATGAAAGATCTACAAACGAATATGAAAGAAGTACAAACAGGTATAAAAGAACTACAAACAGATATGAAATTAGTAAAAACGGATATAAAAGAACTACAAACAGATATGAAATTAGTAAAAACGGATATAAAAGAACTACAAACAGATTTGAAAGTATTACAAACGGATATAAAAGAATTACAAACAGATATGAAAGTATTACAAACGGATATGGTGGAAGTGAAAACTGATACCCGAGAGATCAAGGAAACTGTTAATAAAATTGGAACTGCCCAAGCTGAGGACGTAGTAGGAATTTTGAAGATGACTAAATAGAAAACAGATTTCGAAGTGGATTATATAAATAACAGCTTAACAGAAATGGACAAGCGATTGTTTAATGTTGAAAAGCGAATCGAAAATTAAACCGTGTGAGCTCTAGTGGTTACTAGGGCTTTATTTTTTGTGAAAATAGTTTTGTTTACAATAGTAATGATACTATTGTAATATATCTAAATATTCTATATAATACTATTTATTATTTAATGGTTAAGATGTTGAGGTGAAAGAAGTTATCCATTTACTAGTTTGCTAGGAATGGAGACTCTTGACAGCACCTCTAAATTAACCAGAATTGTTGAAATTATCTTACACTACTAGGGGGGACTATCTTTGAAAGGTTTATGGAGAAAATGGAATCAGCTTAGTCTAGTCAAACAAATTATTGTTGGTTTGATTATTGGGATCATCCTGGCCGTATCGATTCCAGATGCAGCAAAACCAGTGGTCATTTTTGGTTCATTATTTGTTGGTGCTTTGAAGGCAATAGCGCCTGTATTGGTTCTTTTCTTGGTTATGTCGGCAATTGCACAGCATAAGAGTGGTCATAAAACCAATATGAAATCCATCATCGTTCTTTATCTTTTAGGCACTTTTTTAGCTGGATTCATTGCGGTTGTAGTTAGCTTTATGTTCCCAGTAAGCTTAACTCTCGGAAAGGGTGCGGAGGGTGTAACGGCTCCTGGCGGTGTAGTGGAAGTTCTTAAAACTTTACTACTTAACATAGTAGATAACCCAGTAAAAGCGGTCTTTAACGCAAACTATATTGGTATTTTAGCATGGGCGGTCCTTCTTGGTTTGGCTTTAAAAAATGCTGCTGATACGACAAAAACAATGATTGCTAATTTGTCAGATGCCGTTTCTAAATTGGTTACATGGGTGATTCGTTTTGCGCCACTAGGTATCATGGGTCTAGTATTTGATTCTATCACAACAAATGGAATCGATTCATTACTGAGCTATGGGAAATTGCTTGCTGTTTTAATTGGCTGTATGCTCCTAGTTGCTCTAGTGGTGAATCCAATTATTGTGTTCGTAAATATTCGACAAAACCCATATCCACTTGTGTTTAAGTGTTTAAAGGAAAGTGGCATTACAGCATTCTTTACTAGAAGCTCTGCTTCTAATATTCCTGTGAATATGAAATTATGTGAAAATTTAAATCTGGATAAGGATACGTATTCTGTATCGATTCCGCTGGGTGCAACAATCAATATGGCTGGGGCAGCTGTTACTATTTCTGTTTTAACGCTTGCAGCCGTGCATACACTTGGCATTCATGTGGACATTCCTACAGCGATCATTCTAAGTGTTCTGTCTGCTGTATGTGCTTGCGGTGCTTCAGGTGTTGCTGGTGGTTCCTTATTGTTGATCCCACTTGCATGTAGCTTATTCGGAATTCCAGGCGATGTTGCGATGCAGGTCGTTGGTGTAGGATTTATTATTGGAGTTTTACAGGATTCGTTTGAAACGGCCCTTAACTCTTCAACAGACGTTCTTTTTACAGCAGCAGCTGAATTTAGAAAGCAACGTAAAGAAGGAAAGAACATTCGTATTCAAAAAGCTTCATAATGAAGTGAAAAATGACGTGTGAATTGGTACACGTCATTTTTTTTTGCGTTCAAGAAGAGAACATTTATGGTAAAATGAGAAAAAGGGGGATGAGCATTTGAAGATCAAGAGAAGGGCACTTAGTGGTGCGATTATAGTATTAGCAATAATTTCAACTATTTATTATTTTAAAGAGAATTACGTAAAAAAAGTCCCTTTATATAAACAGACTGACTTTCATAAAGTAAATAGTAAAGAAAGTTGGAGGTTATTTAAAGAAGAATTAAAGGTTTCAAATGAAAACGCGAAAATTGAGGATTTCCAATTAATTCTTGATAAGAATAACCGTATTTACTCAGTTAGATTTGATTTAGTTGATAAAGATGATGATACATTTAAAGTTTTTCATTATAGTAACTGTTTTTCTTGTGAATTAAAGGAAGAAAATCAAATCCACATTAGCAAAAATACGGTAAGCGAATGGCTACAATATGATAAAATGGTGGATGCCAATCGATTTTTTACAGCACTCGATCTATTAAATCAAAAAGACTTTTTTAATAATAGAAAATCTGAATATAAATTAATCGTTTCATCTGGGTGGAATGAAGAAAGATTAGTAGAAGGAAATTATTACCTTCTTAAGGATCGGAATCTTCAAAAAGTAGATTATGCAATCCCTCAAAGAGTATCTTCAGGCTTTGACTTGCAAGTAATAGGTAGTGATCGTGCTGAGAATTTTAGTACGGATAAAGATACAACTAAATTTGTGTTCATTGATAGCAACATAGAGTAGTAAAGCTGGAGAAGGATTTAGAATGTTATCAAAGTTATTAAAAGGACGTGATTCAATTCCACGTCCTTCTAAAAACAATTAATACAATTACTTAATCATTTGCCATTGCAACATATTTTCCTTAATTCCGATTCTTTTCATATTTAATTTTTCTAATACTTTAATTGATGAAACATTATCTATTAAACATTCAGCAACTATTTTTTTAACATTACCTGATGAAAACGCCCACTTTATAATTTCATTTACTGCTTCTGTTGCAAATCCCTTGTTCTGTGCTTCGGGAACAATTCCATAACCTACTTCTACAGTGTTTTCTGAGTCTGGTTTGCCTTTAAATCCAATATCACCAATGATCTTGTTATTTTCTTTATTGATAACAAGCCAAACACCCCAACATATTAGGGAAGAATCATCTTTTAGTTTCTCCAAGTAATTATTTATATGGCTACCAATTTTAAATTCTTTTGTTGCATAATTTGATATTGATTCATCAGTGCAAGGGACTATTTTTAGTCTTTGTGTTTGAAGTTCCATTTTTGTTCCCCTTTTTAATAATTTTTATTTCCCCATTAAATTACCACAAATTAGATGCAATAATATTCATTTGCCCTTTTTGTTTTCTAATTTTATTTTACAGTGATATAAAGTCTCTGTGATCATTTGATTGACTTGATTACTTAAGGTTCTCGTAATGTTCATTGAACACTTTAAAAAGCCTTTCATCCCCGCCCCGGTCTGGATGGAGAGCTTTCAGCAGTTTCTTAAATTCTTTTTTAAGAGTATGGCTGTTCGAGTCGTGTTTTTTCAATCCCAACAATTCATCATAGGGAAAAGTACTTGGCTTGTTGAATTCAATCTGTTCGTTTAGCAATTTTTTTAAGGTGCGTACCTTTGATTGTTCAATATGTATTCGGGTTTTTAAATAGTCTAATTGCTCGGTAAGGTTGCGGTTTTCACGTTGTGACTGTTCTACTTGAGTTGTAAGCTGAGCGGCAAGCTTTTGAATAATAAATTCAGTAAGATCTTTAACGTTAATTTTGTAGGTAGTCTTTCTTCTGTGGGCTATTTCGGCCTTAATTCTTCCTTCCTCAATCCACTTCATTACTTCATCGTCACTTGCGGCTATGCCAGCTGAGGTTAAATGTTCAGCAGCTTCTTTTACGTTTAACATAGTTTCCACTCTCTTTTTTTCATTCTTTAGGAGCATTCTCAAAATATCATATCATTAATTTTTTTCAGGAAAAGAACAGGAGTGTGACATTAAGTTAAAGTCTGTTTACAGGTGAGTGACCTAATTTTTTAAAAAAATGCACACTTTTTAATATTCATCATATAGTAACTTCTGTGAGATTGTTAGGAAGGGAAGAAAGAAAAATGGAACGTAATCAATTAATAGTTTCAACTAAAAGCGAGTACAAAGAAGAGGATCATGGGTACAAGATTCTTGAATGTAATGTATCCGATCCAACTGAAAGTTTATTTTCTGTGGTCACTCCTATTAAAAATCAATAATATGAGAGAGAAAGTAAAGGATGGAAGGAAGCTCACTATTTGAAGATAGTGGGCCATTCCTTTCTGTTATTTTATTTTTTATGTTAGCAGCCTGCGGACAATATACAAAGGATATCACTGTAAAGGAAGATACGGATAAGCAGGAAGAAAACAAAAAAGAAGATAACTCAAAGGCAAAAGAACAGTTTTTGTAAGAGAGGTTATCGCAAAAGTTGAAAAGGGACTTCAGGATCTTAATGATGGAAATGCTGTTTCACATAATGAGGTCAAGGAGAAAATATCAAAATGGTTGAGTTGAGATGGTCTGAGTCAGCTGTATATGATTTAGAAGAAATATGTAATTTTATATTGCAAACGATTCTGAGGAATATGCATAAAGCTTTGCAACGAAATAAATAATTATGTCTAGAATTCCCCCCTCAGACTACTATACAAATTCCACAACACTAATTGCCACTTAAAATCACCTCTCAAGTTCAATTTTCATTTTTTGAACAAGAGTAAATTAAGTGAAATAATCCACCTTATCAAATCGACAATTAGATGGATTACTTTAGGTTTTCCAATATATTTTCAATAGAAGTTTGATAGGTAGAAATTATCCTATACTATAATTTTATTATGTAAACTGTATTGAGATTTATTTCATTAGAGATGAGGAAGTATTTTGGCTAAAAATAAACATAACACTAATAATACGCCAAGGCGGAAACGATATACCCGAAGCAGCCGTCTACAAAATGCAAAGAAATGGGCAGAACAATACAACGGAAAAAACCTGGCAAAAGGTTACAGCAATTGGTTTGGAGTTGACCTGCTATGTGCCATAGTAGAGCTTGAAATGCTTGGCTATAAATTTAAAAAGTCCTATAAAGAACAGGTTAAACAATCAATTGAGGCAAGACAAAAACAAAAAGAACAGAGAAAACGTGAAAAAGAGCAACTGGAAGATTTCGAGGATGATATGTTTTATTTTGTTGCCGGTTTTACAGAAAATGGAGTACCGTTTGGAATTACTAGAGAAGAAATGGAAGATAAATATGATGAAAGAAGTACAACAAAATTTATTCAAAGAAGTCATTGGGTAAATATCGATGATGAGGATTTACCCTTTTAAATTTATTTTAAGAAGGGCCTCTTACTTATATTAGATGAATAAAGCTAATATATTTCTGTAAATGAACAATGAATATCATTATGGATTACCAAAATGGTTGTAAATGATTGCATAATAACAGGGAGGAGCAGTCTACGTTCCCAAAACAGGGAGGAAACAAGGCTGTCGGTCACGTAGGAGCCGTCTAGGTTCCCAAAACAAGGAGGAAACAAGGTCGCCGGTCACATAGAAGCTCTCTACGTTCCTAAAACAGGTTGGAAACAAGGTCGCCGGTCACATAGAATCCCTCTATGTTCCTAAAAACAGGCAGGATGTAGGGCCACCTTTCACAAGAGAGTGTTTTTATGCATATAAATATTACTTAGGTTTGGCGTGAACGTTCAACCTCCTTATCCAAAAATAACAAAAACTTCTGATGTGCTTTAGGGTTGCTAATGATTTTTTTTACAACAATTGTACTTTGCAAATACTTTCTCACACGTCGATTAACGAAGAATAACCGATGATACCGCTCATCCTCGTATAGTTGTTTAAACCACGCTTGTCCCTTTAATAGCTCAATATTCTTATCGATTTTTTGAGTATTTAATACGATGCCGCTTCCTGAACTAATGAATAATTCCTCAACAAGATGCAATAAAAAGTGTAGGAACATGCTTTTCCTCTTTCTTTTCCTAATTAGGGTTTCAAAAGTATTTAGATCCTTTGTTACTATCATTTTACCTGTTAGGAAAATTTAAACCATAGTTTATTTAAGTGATTTTTTTTATAGTACCAAAGCAGTAACATGCTACGACCTTATTACAATTTTGTTCATTAAAGGTTCAAATTGTCATTCTTAACCATTATGATAGAAAAAAATGTTTCGAATGACGAAAGGACGAGCCAATGGAAGAATTGATTAAATTAACTAGAAAAATAGCGGAGAAGAGAAATGATTATTGGTTACATGATGTGGTTTTCACATACCAGTGGTGGTTATTACTTGGTCTTTCCATTTTGCCATGGGTCCTATGGTGGAAGCTCGCGGACAAAAAAAGAATCAATGAAATTTTGCTATATGGCACCGTCATCTCTCTTTATTCCATTTTATTCGATGATATTGGATCCCATTTTACGTTATGGATTTATCAATATCAATTGATTCCTATCAGTGCACGATTAAATCCGATTGATTTAACCGTGATGCCTATTACATATATGATTGTTTATCAGTATTTTAAAAAGTGGAAGGATTTTTTAATTGCCCAGACCATATTGGCAGCGGGTGCGACTTTTGTAGCGGAACCAGTTTTTACATGGATGGAAATCTACAAACCATTAAATTGGGAATATTTCTATTCGTTTCTCATCTATATCCTCTTAGGAATAGTGAACAAATGGTTTGTTGAAAGGTTGCTCTTTGTGGGGGACAGTCCCCCAGAGCGTTAATGCGTTACTGCGCCGGGGGACTGTCCCCAATAAAGGTTTGCATGTCATTTGATAGGGTTGCTGGTTCGGATGGGTACCAGTAGTAGGTTTTGCCGTCATACATTAGATCAAACATGTAGGCTATTGGTTCTCCTGTGTAGAAGACCATTTTATAGTAAGTAGGATCTCCATTTTCTGTGTTTGGCTCGAAGTTGGGGGAGTCTTGACTATTTCTTAGTATCTCTAAGAAGCGGGAAACCTTGTCAGGAGTGTTTATTTCCGTTATTTGTTTGTTTTCTTCTAAGGTAGCGGCTTGATAGATTTCGATTTTATTTACTTTTTCAAACGGCAGATCTTTATAGTTCCATTTGTTTTTTGTGTGTTCTCTTGAGTAATATAGTTGGTATTTATGGATGGCACGTGATGATTTCACAGCTATTACATGGGGATACGCTTGAACTTTATAAATGTCTGTTCCTTTTTCATGAAAGGCAGCATCTCCGTCTTTTACTTTATATTCCGGGTCTGAAACATTGTCTGCAACTCTGAATTTTACCTCTCCAAGTTTTTCACCAATGTACTTTTCATCTGATAAGACACCTGAATAAATTCCATCATACATAGTTCCATCCAACTTCACAAAATCTGCCCAATCAATTACGGTATGTTGACTCGTTCCGCAGCCAACTAAGAAAATAATAACTATAAGAAAGAGACTTTTTAATTTCCGCAAATTACCACCTCCACATTAATAGACGTTTCAATGAAGCATTTGTTTCAATCTAAACTTACAATAGCCTAAGAAAGAAGGAAAAAGGTTTTTTGATGTCGTAGTATAAGAGTGAGGAGCAATCCCTATAATGCTACCAACGAAAAGGGAGGTTTTTTGCGATGTATGAACTTAAAACAAAAGAAACCGACAACAATGTCATTGAGTTTATCGAACAAGTCGATCATCCTAAGAAACGTGAGGATGCTTATCAATTATTAGATATATTTACAGAAACTACAGGCTATCAAGCTAAAATGTGGGGACCGAGTATTATTGGATTTGGTTCGTACCATTATAAATATGCATCTGGTCATGAAGGAGATGCTCCACTAGTAGGTTTTTCCCCCCGCAAGGCAAAAATCAGTTTATATTTCGCCCCTTGTATAAATAAGCGAGAACAATTACTTAAGGAATTTGGGAAACATACAACGGGTAAAGCGTGTGTGTACATTAACAAAGTGGCGGATATTGATGTTGAAGTGTTAAAGGAATTAATCAAGGAATCTGTTGCATTTTTGCAAGAAATGTATCCGGGAGAATAACTTTGCACAGTAACAATTTTTTAATACTACGAAGAACTAGATGAAGAATATGTATTGTGCCTCTTACTTTTTTTATAGTTAAAGAAGCAGTTCTTTCAATGATGGTTATTGTGAAATGGTCCATTGTGCGAAAACTAAATTTGGAGCATAGCCTAATCGAAAGTAAGCAAACTAAAACCGTGGGTGCAAAACCAAAAAAGTTGGCACACAGAAATAACTTAGGGTGGTGAAAAAATGGCAAAAAATAAGAATAGCAGGAATAAGGCTCTACCAAAAGCAGATGTAGAATTTGCTAAAGAAAATGCAAATGGGCTTGAAAAGAAAGCATTAAAAGCCCAAAGAGATGTAAATAAGTAAACATGCTAAGGGACAGTTAAATCTGTCCCTTTTATTCATTTATTTTTTCAAGACAGTTTAACTATTTTTCATAATGATGGTTTCAAACATGTTTGCTACTGCTTGGCAGGAGTCCGCAATGTCTTCAAGTCCTTCATAGATTTCTTTGTATTGAATAATGCGGATAGGGTTCGATTCAGAGGCAAACAGCTGTTTTATTGAGCTGCGGAGGATGTGGTCACAGGATGATTCCAAGTCTTTAATTTTAAGTATGTGTTCTCTGATGCTAAATAATTTCTTTGTAGATAACATTTCAATCGCACGGTCAATTTCGTAGACAGAATTTCTAATTGCATCAACAAATTGATGCATGAACTCGTCGGTTTCAATCACAGAATACATTTCAAAAAGGGCAGCGGTATGGTGTAAACCGTCCAGAATATCATCCATGCTAAGAGAGAGAGAGAGGATATCCTCACGTTCTATAGGAGTAATGAATACCAGATTTAAATCAATGATTAGGTCATGAACCAAGACGTCACCTTTAGATTCATATTCTTTCATTTTTTCGGAAAAGATCTTGAGATCACTTATATTTTTTATTTTGTAGTCAGCAAAGTAGTTCACACTTTCCTTTAAATTTAAAGAAATGTTCATTAAATGGGTAAAGAACTTGTCTTTCTTTTTGGATGCCAAAATAACTCCCCCACATTGTCAAATTCGTCCGTCTTCCAATGAATTTATTTACGCAATTACTATAATAAATGCAGACATTGGACAAACAGTAACGGCGAACGTCTCATATGAGTTTGGAAAAATGTGGGTGATGGTGCATGGATTTTTAGTATAAAAAAAAGAATCAGTTTTTTTAACTGGTTCCGTTTCCTGTCACTAACATATAAAATCTCTTCGAAGATAAAGAAGTAAAAATAACTTAACGTGAAATCACTCTTTTAAAAAGCTCCCTAAATTTCTCTCTATCTTCTGATGTGAATGGTTTTGGCCCTTTTGTACGTTTTCCGCTTTTTCGAGCCATTGCACTAAAATAACGTGTTTGTAATAATTGGTCAATGTTTTCATTTGTATAGGTAAACCCTTTATGATGAAGAACCGTACATCCTTTGGCTAAACCTAGCGAAGCAAGTCCATAATCCTGGGTAACAATGATATCTCCTATTTCTACTAACTTCATGATCCGATAATCCGCAGCATCTGCTCCAGAATCAACATAAATGGTTTCCACTCCTGAAGGTTGTTCTGCATTAGAAAAATGAGAAAAACTAGTAACAAGGACCACAGGAACTGCCACAATCTTACTCTCAGAGATAATTATATCTTTTACCGGACATGCATCTGCATCAACATAAATTTTCATCCTTTTTCTCTCCTATAAAAAAGTTCGAATTGATAGTGATAATAATGGCAGAATCGGATTTTGTCAAACGTGGAAAAGCTTTAGCAAAAAATCTCATTAACAATTTTATGGAAGACTAGTTGTTATTACCGTTATAGTTTTGATATAGTTTCACACATACATATGCATTTTTTAAGTTATATAGATTAGGGGAGCAGCTAGGTGAAATAATGAAGAAATATAAGCTAAAGAAAAATTTTAAAGGGTTAAAAAAGGGAACACAATTCTATTTGATTGCTGAATCTGAATTTATAGGTGTAAAAGATTTTGTTTTACGAACAGAAGACTTAGCCATCAGGATATCAATTAATGAAAGGGAGCTACATAATAATTTTATTTTATTAAAATATGAATGAATGGTTTAACTAGTAAAATTGAAGAGGGGTGTTCCTTGATGACCAATAGTAAAACGAATCCTAAGGTGGATGAATTTTTAAGTAAAGCTAAAAAGTGGAAAGAAGAATATGAGAAGTTGAGAATTATTGTTCTTGACTGTGAGCTGACCGAAGAATTTAAGTGGATGCATCCATGTTACACGTTCGAGAATAAAAACATCGTTTTAATACATGGATTTAAAGATTATTGTGCGATTCTGTTTCACAAAGGGTCCTTGTTACAGGATGTCCATGGGATTCTAATCCAACAAACGGAGAATGTGCAGGCTGCGCGCCAGATTCGGTTTAGCAATGTTCAGGAAATAGTTAATATGGAAACCATCTTGAAAGACTATATTTATGAAGCCATTGAAGTTGAAAAATCCGGTCTAGAAGTGAGTTTTAAAAAGACTACAGAATACATAATTCCTGAAGAACTTCAAAAAAAATTCACTGAAATGCCTGCCTTGAAAACCGCTTTTGAAGAACTAACGCCTGGAAGACAAAGAGCATACCTTCTTTATTTTTCTCAACCGAAACAATCTAAAACGAGGGAGTCAAGGGTTGAAAAATATATGCAACAAATTCTCAACGGAAAGGGATTAAATGATTAGTATTTCCAGGAGAAAATAAGAAAATAACCCAGTTCAAAATGGACTGGGCTCTTTTCAATTTGTCTTTTTTGCCTGTTGACTTAACATAACCATGATTGTTGAAGCTGTAATAATTCCTGTAATGAGACATTTGTAGAGATCATTATAAATTAACCCCAACACCAAACCCATGATTACACCTACACCTAGGATTGATACCCGTTGTCTTTGACTCATGATTTATTCCTCCATTTTTCTCAATAATACATTCACTTTGTGAAGTGCAAAGCTTAAGTCACGCTGCTCTTCTTCACTTAACTTTGTTACATTCATGCTTAGCTTTTGATAAAGTTCTGCCCACTTTTTTTCTTCAATTTCCTTACCCGCGGGTGTCAGTGAAATCAATACTGCTCGTTTATCCTTGGTGTCAGGCACCTTATTCAAATAGCCACTCGTTTCTAAATCACTAATGATATTCGTTAGTTGTTGCTTGGCGATCCCTAAACCAGCGCTGATTTCTTTCAAATTCAAAGGTCTTTTCTGCATAAAAATATACTCAATCACGTGGTTCTGCATATGTGATAAATGTACGGCACCCTTGTTTAATTCTTTAAAACTGCCAAAAAGATTTGGAATTAGAGCAATGTATTCTTTAGCAATTTCGTTAATCATACATATCCTCCTTTTTATAGTAATTATTTTATTACTAAATTTACTTATAATCAATATAAATATCACACATTAGTAAAAATATATTTACCAAACCCTTCAATTTAAGTATTCTTTGTTGATAAATAGGCTCAATGGGACAAAATCCTATACATACAATACAGAAGCAAAGATTATAGATGGAGGTGGAGAAGTGGATTTTAGAAGTCATGAGATAGGTTTGGGGGAATGTAAACTACCAAACTGTGCACAAACAACTGATATGGCTCCATCATTTACGGCCGAGGCTTACGACAATATAGAAAAGAAAATGAAAGAGGTACGCTTGGAAAGCTATCGTGGTCAATGGCTGATATTATTTTTCTATGGTAGTGATTTTACATTCGTTTGACCCACAGAATTGGCAGCGGTCGCTGCTATTTATGATCAATTAAAATTACTAAACACAGAAGTACTCGCTATCAGTACAGACAGCGTGTATGCACATAAGGTGTTTACTGAAGTGTCGCCTTCAGCCGCCAAAGTGAATTTTCCCCTTGTGAGTGATCGCACTCATGAAATCAGTAAAGCATACAGAGTCCTGAATGAACACACAGGAGCAACGTTCAGAGCAACCGTCATTATCGATCCAGAAGGGACGATTGTTACTAAAATGGTCTATCCTTTAGAGGTAGGAAGAAATGTGTATGAAATTTTACGTATCATACAGGGAGTTCAATATGCTAGGAGGACTCAAGAAGGAGTTCCCGCCAATTGGGTGCCTGGTCAGCCGGGAATCGTGAGGGATCCTAAATATATTGGGAGAATCTGATGGATTTTTCAGAAGCAACAGCGTTTCTACTTTAGGTAGAGGCGTTTTTTATTTTTTAGATATAAGACTAAAGTTGTAGGAAAACTCAAACTATTAATTGATTTTATGAACTGTTTAAAAATGGTAATATTTAAGTAGATTTAATTGAGAATTTAATGAGGTGAAACGTATGAGTAATGTTTGGTCAGACAAACTTCCAGTGGTCCAATTTAGAATTGCTAGACCTACAAACCGGTTACAAAAAGTGGTTGAATTTTATCGGGATGGCCTAGGTTTGAGGGTAGTCGGACATTTTGAAAATCATAATGGGTACGATGGGGTAATGTTGGGTCTACCTGATACTGCTTATCATTTAGAGTTTACCCAGCATATGGATGCGGTACCATGTCCGCCTCCTTCAGAGGATAATTTGCTGGTATTCTATATGCCAGACCTTGAGACAAGAGACTTAGTGGTTAACAGGTTACATGGCATGGGATACGATGAAGTGGAACCTGAAAATCCTTATTGGAAAAATGCTGGGGTGACCATCGAGGATCCTGATGGCTGGAGAATAGTTTTACAGAATTCGTATTTTGGTAAAAAGCAAGATTAGAATGGCTATCAATCAAATTTGGGGACAGTCCCCCTGCGTGGTAACGCTTTAATGCGGCGGGGGACAGTCCCCCGAAAAAAAGTATTGAATCCCATTTTGGTCTGATGTATAATAAATCCAATTTAACCTTTATAAGGCAATGAAGAGGAAAAGTAAAGTGATTCTATTTTTCACAGAGAGCTTCGGTAGCTGAGAAGAAGCAAAAATACTCATTTGAACAATGGCCTCTGAGCTTCGTATTGAACGTAACTTTTTGTTACTAGTAGACTGCGACGAGTTTTGGGTACTCGTTATCAAAACCACAGTATAAGAGCATTTGACAGCTCCGTACTTGTAGAGGCTAATTGTGTGAGCAATTGGTGAATTAAGGTGGAACCACGAGAAGATCAACCTCGTCCTTATCTATTTATAGATAGGGGCGAGGTTTTTTTGTTTTTCAAGAAAAAGGAGGAATCGTACATGACTGTATTTATAGGAGGAGCGTGGCCATACGCAAATGGGCCATTGCATTTAGGTCACATCGCAAGTTTGCTGCCAGGAGATATTTTAGCTCGTTATTATAGGCAAAAAGGCGAGCAGGTTTTATATGTTTCCGGTAGTGATTGTAACGGAACACCTATCTCTATCCGAGCAAAGCAAGAGGGTGTTTCTGCAAAAGAAATAGCCGACCGATACCATGAAGAATTTAATGATAGCTTTAAAAAATTGGGATTTTCATATGATTACTATACTCGAACTGATACCGAACATCACCATAAAACTGTACAACAGATTTTCTTAGATCTTTTGAATAATGGTTTTATTTATAAGAAGGATATCGAGCAAACCTTCTGTGAAACGTGCGACCAGTTTCTTCCCGATCGATATGTAGAGGGATTATGCCCAAATTGTGGGCAATCTTCTCGGGGAGACCAATGTGACTATTGCTCTTCCGTATTAGATCCGCTAGATTTATTAGAAAAAAAATGCAAGTTATGCGGAGACTCACCAACAGTAAAAAGAACAGAACACTTTTATTTTTCGTTAAGTTCGTTTCAAGAGCAGCTTCAGTCTTTGGTCAAACATGCAAAAACAAATGGGGCATGGCGTGAGAATGCTGTTAATTTAACGGAGAGATACCTAAAGGAAGGATTAGTTGACCGAGCAGTTTCTCGGGATATTGATTTGGGAATAAGTGTTCCTGTCGAAGGATTTGAAGAGAAGAAGATTTATGTTTGGATTGAGGCATTATCCGGTTATTACTCTGCAAGTAAAAAATGGGCCTTGGAGACAGGAAAGGATGAATCAATCTTCTGGAATAAGGATGCGACCTCATACTACGTCCATGGGAAGGATAATATCCCTTTTCACAGTATTATTTGGCCAGCTATCCTTATGGGTATTAAAAATGAAGCAATACCGAATCATATTGTGTCCAACGAATATTTGACACTGGAAAAGAAAAAGATTTCAACCAGCCGCAACTGGGCTGTTTGGGTTCCAGATTTTTTAGATAAATATCACCCTGATTCCATTCGTTATTTTTTAACGATCAATGCACCAGAGAATAGAGATACTGACTTTTCCTGGAGAGAATTTATTTATAGTCACAACTCGGAGTTGTTGGGGGGATATGGGAATCTTGTAAACCGAACCCTAAAATTTATAACTAAGTACTATGACAGTCAAATTCCACAAGGTTCAGGTGACCCTAAAATAGAAGCTAAGATTAAGAATGTTTATTCGAGAGTAGGCCACCTAATTGAACACAGTCATTTTAAACAAGGATTGGAGGAGATATTCGAACTTGTTAGGTTCACGAATAAATATTTTGATGAACAGAAACCTTGGAAACAAGTGGAAGAAGATAAATTGGAGTGCGACCGTACGATATTTAATTGCAGCCTCGTCATTGCAAACTTGGCGCAGTTACTCTCCCCATTTTTACCTTTCTCGAGTAATGAATTAAAGAAGATAATAGGGCTGGGAGAATTTACTTGGACATTTATTGAAACAACTCCGCATTTAATTAAGAATGTGCAACCGTTATTTGAACGGATTGACATTAAAACCATTGAGGGAGAATTGGAGAGGTTAAAGGGTCAGGTGAAAAAAGGAGAAGCAGAAGCATAGAAATCATTAATGAATTTGTCTGATACAAGATAAACGAATAGTGAACGACTTCTGTTGATCGTCTTTTAAAGACAGAAGTTGTTCCATTAGATTAAGTCTATGCACACGACCTTTAATCGTTTGCAAGTTGCCATTAGTATAATAATCAATTGTAATTTGTTTATTTTCCGTAAGTTTTTTCAAAAACATGTTGTTTGGAACTCCCTTCAATGTATGTTTTACCACACCCTAAGTATATCTACTTTTCTTTAAGGGAGAATGAATTAAATGTTAAAGATTTGTGAAGATAACAAAGCCCGGGGACAGCCCCCCGGCGATTTAAAGCTTTACTCAACCGGGGGACTGTCCCCATATCCGTATAATTTTAATTCTTCATTATCATTAGGAAGGGTAACGTATTCTTCGAAGGTCATTCCGATTTTTTCAAGTAGCGTAGAAGATGCTTCATTATCTTCTGACGTTATTGCGACAATACGTTTCAAGCCTAGTTGTTCCGTTGCGTATTTCATTGTCGCGGAGGCAGCTTCATAGGCATAGCCTTTCGATTGATAACTGGATAAGAAAGCAAAACCAATATCAACGTCCTCTAAGCCTTCTCTTTTTATCAATCCACAAATGCCAATCGGTTTGTGCCCATTCTTAAGTTCTGTTAAGAATAGCCCAAAGCCGAGTTCGGAGTACATCTTCATTGGACCAGTAATAATATAGTTTTCTGCATCTTGAAGAGTTCTTATGTTTCGATCGCCTATGAAACGGATCCATGTAGGATCATTCAAAAGCTCAAAAATAAACTCTGTATCTTCAGGCGTTAGCCAACGAAGGATCAATCGTTCGGTTTCCATTACTTTCAATAAAAACACCTCATTCACGAATTTAAGACTTCTTGGTAATGTCATTTGCTATCTTATTTTATTTCATACTGTGTAATAAGACTAGTTTTACTTGGTGTGCATTTTTTATAGAATTTGAAAAAAAAAATTTGTCCTAAGGCTGCATTAGAAATCAAATTAGCGGTACCCAGAAGAAGATCAGAACTTTCTGGTCTTCTTTTCTTTGAAGAAATAGCAATGTAAACGAGTTTATAATTCATTTACAAAGTGGAATAAAATGGTATAATATAGTTAAGTAAACTTAAGTGTTTAGTTTTAGTGAAATATTTAGTTTATTTTATGATTAGGAAGAGCCTCTAAGGAGTGGATAATATGGAGATGATGCAACTGTTAATGGAAGCGCAAAAGTATTCTGAAGAAATGAGTAAGGTTTTTTTAAGAGAGTTTCAAACAATCATTCAAGAATATGACCTATCATCTAAACAATCCCTAGTGCTAAATTACTTGAAAGAGACTGGTAGATTTACCATGCACGAAGTTGCACAAATAATTAATGCGACACCAAGTGCAGCAAGTCAATTCGTAAAGGTACTGGAAGAAAAAAAGTATGTAAAAAGAGAAACCAATAGGGAAAACAGACGTGAGATTTTTGTTTTTTTGGATGAAAAAGGCATAGATTTTTTTAAGGAATTAGAGCTGGCTGAAAAGCGAGTGTTGGAAAAATACTTCATGAAACTTTCTCCGGAGGATATTGTGATCTATCATGATGTGTTGAAAAAACTGTCTGACATTGTAAGGAAAGAAGGGTAACGTTCATTCTAAGTGGAGGGAGTTGTGGGGTTTTATGAATGCAATTCCAATGGAATTTTGGTTAAGTCTTGAAGTGCTGGTGGTATGTTTTGGGTTATGGAGAGTTAGCCGATTTGTTAAAGAGTATAAAATGACGGATCGAGGTCTTCCTATTGAAGATAGAATAGAAGAAATGGTTGTAAATCAAGTCAAAAATAAAGTGTTGGCAACATTTGTTACAAGAGATCTGTTAATGATCTATTTTCTCGTCTCTAAATCGAAAGAAAGAAACATAGAAAAGAAAAACGCCTATAGCCTGCATAAAAAAGTCGGTTATGGAGGGATGGTGTTTGCTTTTATCTTTGTTTTACTGTTAGAAGGGGTCGGAGTCTCGTATTTCCTTCATAGTTGGAGCAAAGTGGCGGCATGGATTCACTTGGTTCTCTCTTTTTATATGATTGGCTTTCTCATTGGTGATTTCAAAGCGATTATCAGGAATCCAGTTCTTATATCTCAGGAAACAATATATTTTAGATTTGGATTGCGGATGAAAGTAGAGATTCTGCTAAGTAATATAGAAGGTATCCAAAGTGGAAAAATTAACTATGAAAACGATAAAAAAAGAAAAGATGTATGGGTTGCTACCTTATTAGAATTTGAAAGTCCTGATATTGAGATTGCTTTCAAAGAGCCTATCATGATTAAAGATGGAATCGGTAGGGAGCATATAACAAGAAAAATGTACCTGTCCCTCGATGAGAAAGATAAGTTTATAAGGAATGTAAGCACATTGGTTTTAAAAAACGAGGTGGTATAAATGGATGTAGCGTTGGGGTTAGTTATTCTTTTTACGTTAACCTATGAACCTATTTTGGGATATATAAATTTTCAAAAGTTTAAGAGAAAAGTAAAAACAGATGATAAAGAAAGAATTAAATTTTACAAGAATTCCATCAACAGCCTATGGGTTCCAACTTTATTTATTTTAAGCTTGGTCGGATTTACGGATTTATCACTGGAACAAATCGGTCTTACATCCATTTCACTTAACACTGAAATTCTCGGAAAATGGGTTATTTATTCTGCTATAATAGTTGGAATTATTTTTGGTCTTGCAATCCTGATTTTTATTATCGGTTATAGATTCAACAGTAAAATAAAAAACTCGATGGATAAGATGAAAAAGGAAGAATCCGCAAAAAATCAGTTTGACGTAATGATGCCAGTAACTAAACAGGAAAAAAAACTTTGGACTTTAGTATCATTAACAGCAGGCATAACGGAAGAAATAATTTATAGAGGTTTAATGATATTTGCTCTTAGTTATTTGCTCCCAGGTTTATCAATATGGTTTATATTAATATTTTCTTCTATTCTGTTCGGGTTAGCCCATACTTATCAAGGTGTTAAGGGAGTGGTTCGAACCACACTAATCGGGCTGTGGTTTTCTATCGTCTATATCGGTATTGGTTCTATCATTCCATTAATCTTATTCCACGCACTTGTAGATTATTTTGGGAAAATTGGTGAAGAATAACGAGTTCTTATTCCTGGCAGTTAAGGTAAAAGTCTCTATGCGTTGCTTTTTGAGTGTCTTATTCTTAAATTGGGGAGCGGGTCATATGAGTAAGGTGATTTTAAAATGTTTCATTAGTATTTTAGTAGCTGGTTTAATATTTTTTGGTGTTTATTTTTGGAACAAAAATATCGATGAATTAACCTTTTTTATTTGGGGAGTTGTAGCCTTCATTTTAGGTTATTATTTAATCACACCATTAATAATAGCTAAGAAAAATATGATAAAGTTCGAAGCGAAAGTAGATGCTGTTCTAAAAAGATTTAAAATGTAATCTTTTTGGGGACTGTCCCGGCGTTTTAATGCGTTACCATGCCGGGGGACTGTCCCCATATTTTTTTTTGAGAATTGAAACTATTCCCTTAGTTGAATCGACTAATTGGCAGATAAAGGGGGAAGGACGAATTGGGCGATCGAAATGAGATCATACATGAGCTTTATGAACAACATTTTGATGATGTTTATCATTATTTGTTATATTTTACGAACAGTAAGTCAGAGGCAGAGGACCTAACTCAGGATACATTCATTAAAGTATTGAAAAGTTACGATACTTTTCGCCAGCAATCATCTTTGAAAACGTGGATCCTGTCCATTGCCAGAAGAACAGCTATTGATCATTATCGTAAAAAGAAAATGATATCCATTTTACCTTCCATTTTGACTGACATGAGAAAAAGTGAAGACTATATTCCAGAAGAAGAGATGGTTCATAATCACGATTGGGGTGTTCTGCAAAAGGCCCTTATCCAATTAAAGCCTGACTACCGGAACGTGATTATTCTTCGAGGTCTAAAGGAGTATTCGATCAAAGAAACGGCAGAAGTACTGGGCTGGAAGGAATCAAAAGTTAAGGTGGATTACCACCGAGCCATTAAACTCCTTAAAAAGTATGTAAATAATTCTAACGAAGGGGTGGTGATTTTCAATGAACGAGAAAATGTACGATAATTTTTTACAGCCGTTAAAGAACAGACCCGGTATGCAGCCGGATCAAGAGTTTAAAGAAAATCTTCACAAAAAATTGTCTTCCATGGCCCACGAGCAGAAACGTGCTAAAAAAGGAATCGGGAAGCATCTAATACCTAATTTACTAACTGCAGCCATATTATTTATCGGAATTTTTGCCGGGTACGAGGTTATATTTAAAGAAAAGCATGAAATTGAGTCTAAGCATAGCAACCATTCAGACATACAAGATGTTAATCAAGTGGAACTTTCTGAACAAAAAGCCAAAGAAACGGTGGGGATCGCCTTTGTGCATGCGTCTGTTCTCTATAATGGAGGAGGACCAGAAATGGGTGAGGTGTTTTCCTATAACGGCAAGAGCTACAGATATATGGTTGAAGATTTCATCACGAAGGAAAAGGTTCTTGCCTATTTAGAGGAAGTGTATACGAAAGAAGTGGCCAATCGAATTTATGGGGCGATGGATTTTATTGAGTATAACGGAAAACTAGCGCAACCTAATCGACAGATGAGTGGTAATTTATTATGGCAGGATGCCGAAATCGCAAGCCGAAAACAGCTTAATGACCTAAGCTGGAGTATTGAGTTTAAGGTCCCTATCGACCAAGGTGTTTCTGATCCGTTTCGAATTTATCATATCAGTTTAAAGTACGAGGACGGGTGGAAACTCGACGGTTCGCTTCCATTTACTACTAAAAATAGTAGGGATATCGAAGCGGGTCAAACCCATACGTTTCAGTTAACCGATGAACAAATGATTGTCTATAAAGCATTTTCAAAGGATTTAAACGAAACACATTTAAAAGGACTTGATCCGATAAGCATTGCTTTGCTTTATGTACAGGCGGAATGGGAAGGAAGATACGATATTGCCTATGCCCTTTATACCGACAGGGAAGGGTATGTGAACTGGACGAAGGAATATGATGAAAACATCCCTTCCTCTGACCGTATATCAAGAAAGCAAATACCAATAGCATATGCAGGCTTTGCGGAAGGAAAGTTTATCCAAACCGGAGATTTTACAGGATATATTGAATTTACCAATTCTGGCAGCAAACACGGTTTCCAAATGATACAGGATGAAGATGGAATTTGGAATGTAGCATTTATGCCACTGCAATAATTTTTCATGTCCAATCTGAACCCAAGCAAAAAGCATGGGTATTTTGCAATAATTACAAAACATCCATGCTTTTCATATCCTATCAAATCAATTTACAATTATCAAACAACTCATATAAAAAACAATTATTTAATTTGGACAAAAACAAATAGGAAGGCGTCATACTGATCATTTTGCTTATCGATGTTCAGATTTTGCACGACAACCGTTATTTTGACAAGATCATTTTCCTTTGTAAAGGTTGCTTCATCTAAAGAGATTTGCTCCTTCATAGCATTATAGTTATAAAACTTATCATAGATTTCTTTTGTATTAAAGGTGATTAGATCACTAGAATTTTCTCCCTTTAATTTAATATCTATCTGGTTTTTATTAAAATCTTTCAACAAGGTATATGTTTTTCCGTCTTTTTTAATAACACAAATCTTTTGATTTTGCTGTTTATCGTACATATTGATATTTGTTTGTATAAAAGTGTCATAACCAGTAATAGGTATTGAGGCAGATGAATCAAGATTTACGTATACAGGCTGGTTAGAATCAGTAACAACAGGGTCCTGATACTCTTTAAAACCAAAGGTTTCAGTAAAATCTTCATATACTTTAAAGTCTTTTGGAAGCCATGCGATTTTTTTGGTGTAGCCCATATTGTCTAAGTAATAAATGATAGTTGTAATTGTCTTTTTATCCTTATCAGGGATGGATTCCTTTGGTTTGATTTTGTTATTTTCAAGCATATTATTTTTCACTAGTACGTTTTCAAGTGTATTAATCTGACTTGTTCGACTGATGGTAAACGCGTCAACAGGAGGTACGATGGAAACTGCTGCAAATACAATAACCATGGCAGCCACTATTCCATTTTTCCGAACAGGCAATATACTAAATAAAATTCCTGCAGCAGTTGCGTATATACCAAACAGAATTACATAATAGCGAGTATGTGTGACACCCGTATCAGTTAGACTTAAAACGGATGAGGCAATCTGGAAAAGAACAATGGGAACTAGTATCTTGGGGAAAACCTTTCTGAAAAAGACTGTGAACTTATTTTCGATTTCACTCGCTAAGATATAAACTAATATTACAGTAATCGCATAGGAAACGAGCATAGGTTCCAAAAGGTTATCCGTCCAAAAGTCTCCACCGATATTTTTGATAATGTAAATCACGAGAATTAAGGTAAATACTGCAATCAAGGGTATGACAATATAGGAAATTAGAACTTGTAAAAACTTAGGACAATAGGCTGCGGTGTTAATGTACTCTGTCTTTTGTTTCATATTTTCTTGAGATATATTTTTGTCTTCCGCTCCGGGATAGACTGGAATAAGCGATAGAAAGTACATCGGTGCAAATAGGGTAAAAATAATAGTTGCTGCATAAGAATAGACTTTATAATTGAGTGGAAAAATCAATAGGTCAGTGGCACCCAAAATGATACTAACGCCTGCCATAATAATTCCCGAGAAGAATAGGGAGATAAAAAATGATTTAAATGCAATCATAAAGCTGGCATTAAAGCTAATGGTGCTTTTAATAACTGGAACCCAAATGAAGGCAATGAGCAGGGCAAAGAGAGCAACTCCTGTTCTTATTCCCATTTCCATGCTTAGTGAATCAGTTGGTTTGATAATCAGGTAGTATCCGGCTGTTAAGAAGACCCCCACACCCATTAATACGTAACGAGTAGTAACATTAGAGTAAAACCGCTCATAGACAACTTGTAAAACTGCACTTAGAAATGCTCCAACTACGAATGTTAGAATGTATTGGGTTTGTTCCTTTTCTTCACTAATACTGTAAGCAATAAAAACGGCAGCTGCTAAAAGAAAAAGTGTCGTCAGCGGGAAACGTGTAATTGCATCGGTCAAACCTGTAAGTCTATCTTGCAGCTTTTTCATATATTTCATTTTCCTCGAACCCCCTTTATTTTTCATATGTATTATTTTTGAACGAAAGTCCCTCCACAAAAAAATATTTTCCATATTATTCATTTAATTATATCACATGGATCAATTGGTGTAAATTTACACTTTATTAATAATGCCAAAAAAGGTGTCTGTCCCCCGTTGCGTTACCACAGTAACGCAACGGGGGACAGGCACCGATATTTATACCTTTCATTTATTTTATGAAAAAGAATGTTACAATATGGAAAGAGGATGCTTAAATGAGGGTAGGGGTAAGGAATGAGTGAAAACAATATTATGCTTCGCTATTTAGAGGCACGTGATGCTGAAAGTCTTTTTCAATTAAGGAAAGAGAATCGCCAATTTTTCCAGGCGTTTGAACCTATAAGAACCGAATCTCACTTTACATATGAAGGACAATTGAAAGAAATACAAAAAGCAACTTTAGATATTGAAAAAGACTCTTCATATATATATGGTATTTTTCATCGTGAAACCCAACAGCTAGTTGGAAGAATTACATTATCCGGTATCGTTCGAGGCCCTTTTCAAAATGCGAACCTAGGTTATTATTTAGACAAAAGATATAACGGAAAAGGGTATGCTACAGAAGCTGTTCGAATAATATTAGATCTTGCTTTTGATGAATTACAGCTGCACCGGGTACAAGCAGCCGTCATGCCTAGGAATATTGCTTCCAAACGTATTCTAGAAAAGACTGGTTTTAAAAAGGAAGGCTATTCGCCGAGATACTTAAAAATAAATGGAAGTTGGGAAGACCACGAGATTTATGCCATTACAAAGGAAGACGTGGAATTAGTATTAAAATCTATTCAGATTAATTAACTGTTTCTCTCGAAAAAAACAAACACGTTTGTAATCCATTTAGCAGCGAAAGAGCCAAATAAATAAAATAAGAATAAATAAAAGTAATTGGATCCATTTTCTAATTGAAATAAGTGTAGATTTGCCAAAATCGGTTTTATTACCAAAGAGAACAAAGCACTTACTACAAATGCGTAGATGTAGTAATTTTTCTTTCGATTTAGTGTCCATTGATAAAGCAGCATGTACACAACAGGAATTAAGGAAGTATCTAGTGTAATACTAATTGGTAAGAAGGGAATAATTTTAAACGGGTATTCCCATAAGCCATGTCTGGTAGCAAATCCGTCAATATATCCTGCCATCATATGAACAGAATAGCCAAAAAAACCAATGTGAAAGGCGCGCTTACGATCGATAGTAAAGAATAAAATGATGAGTGGAAGAATGAACAATAATAAATTCACCCAAAACTGCCATGTATCTATATTGGAGTACTTTGTCCAATAATCAATCCAACCATCAGAAAGTTCTTTTTGAATACGTCCTAGTCGTTCAAAGCTTTTTACCTGACCTTCATTCATATTTCATCCCTCGTGTTCTAAAAAAATTCCTATCATTAGTATTTCAGCAATTATGAAAATTACTCAAAAATTCCCACACACCCGGTTCGTTTTTTTTTGAAAAATAGGTGTTATCTCCAAGTTTTAACATTGACTTAATAAACTGTATACATTAAAGTTACAGTAAGGTTCGGTTAGGGAGGATGAATGACGATGAATAGCGATTTTGTTATAGCACTACATAGTCTCGTTTTATTAGCTAACTTACCTAATCAAATGGCAAATAGTGAGTCCATCGCAGAAAATGTTTGTACCAATCCGACAAGAATTAGAAAAATCATGAGTATTTTACGAAAAAGCGGGTACGTAAAGACTAAAGAGGGCATAGGTGGCGGATACGTGCTAAGTTGTAACCCTGAAAAGACTACATTGTCTCAGATTTATCAAGCCATGGCAACTGGTTCTCTTAAACCTAGTTGGTGTACAGGTGATCCGGATCAAGCCTGTGTGATTTCTTCTAATACTCAGGTGGTAATGGACGAAATTTTCACTGAGGCAGAGATGCATCTTCATTCCTATTTAAATCAGATAACAATTAGCAGTGTCCTCGATAGAATAAAAAGCTGTGAACTGAAGGAGTAGGTTGGTTTCTTTCTTTTTTAGGTTGTTTATCTCGAATTCGTAATAAATTATTTCAAAATACTTTATGTTTAGGGAGTGTGTTTGATGATGGTAACATTATACTCTACACCAAGTTGTACATCATGCCGTAAAGCAAAGGCTTGGCTTGAGGAATATCATATTGATTACACTGAAAGAAACATTTTGTCTCAACCTCTTACAAAAGATGAAATCAAGTATATCCTTCGTCTTACGGAAGATGGTACGGATGAGATCATCTCTACTAATTCAAAAACATTTAAAGAACTAGACATCAATATTGAGTCTTTACCATTACAAGATTTATATGAATTAATCATCAATAATCCGAAAATTTTACGACGTCCAATTATGGTGGACGAAAAAAGGCTGCAGGTAGGCTATAACGAGGAAGATATCCGTAGTTTCCTTCCACGCAGACTGCGTACTTTCTTAAGTATCGATACACCACAGGTGGTAAATTATTAATAGTCGACTCGTGGTGGAGTGTAGGTAAGTTGTAGATTACTATCTGATAATCAAGATTTACTGTTGCATAAATATTCTTTACTGTCGTATGATTGAGCTTAACTGTCATATGACTAGGTTTTACTGTCGTTGACTAAGATTAACTGTCATATAAATCAGCATTACTGTCGCATGACTGAGCTTAACTGTCTTATAGCCACCCTTAATGAAAAACATCCAACCTGTTTGGATGTTTTTTTTATTATTTTTAGAAAAATTAAAAAAAGAGTAGTCGACTTCGAAATATTGTTATATAATATGAATTAAATAATTTATCTGTTATATAACATTAAAGGGAGGGAATGCAATTGTTCAAAACAGATTCAATTGCAAGAAGAATACTTGGTTGGAAGTTAAATAGATGGGATCGTTGGTATGATTATGAAATGGGAACATTCATTCATGAGTCTGACTTTCAGCCCGAGCATAACCTGGACCATGCTATGGTAATCGTTGAAAGATTAAAGAAATTCGGATTTAGTTTTTCCAGTGATGGAGTCTCAGAGGCTTCCTTTAATGACATCAGGGGAACAGGTGATACATTATCACAAGCTATTACAAATGCTGCGTATACCATTATTGAAAAGAATTCTGTTGTAGAAAGCACTAGACTATGGAATCAATTATGCTAAAACCTAAAACAAGGTAAAGTTGGTTACTTAAAATAGGTAACCAACTTTTTTATTTGGCTAAAATTATTTCTGTATTCGAATATTTCGTAAGTGAAAATAATTTGCTGATATGGTATGATAATCCATAAAAAATGATCATTGGAAACGGAATGGAAGACACACAACTATGATCAGCTTTGGGAGATGGAACAGCGTGCAGAGTTGGAAACGTAATTTATGGGTGTTATGGATTGGGGTGTTTTTTACAGCAGCCAGTTTTTCCATGGTTATTCCCTTTTTGCCGATATTTCTATTGCAAATTGGTGTTCATGAACATACGGAAATGTGGTCAGGATTGTTATTTAGTTCAGCTTTTTTTGCCGGTGCGGTCGCAGCACCTTTTTGGGGAAGGGTAGCGGATCAATATGGCAGAAAACCAATGATTGTTCGGGCAGGGATTGTTCTCTTTTTTATCTATACTCTAATGGCCTTTGTGACTAATCCCTATCAAATATTGGTGTTGAGAATTTTACAGGGATTGTTGAGCGGATTTATTCCAGGAGCCATAGCGTTAATTGGAACCAATACACCGAATGAAAAAGTTGGTTATGCACTTTCTTTAATTTCTTCAGCTTCTGCATCAGGGACGATTATTGGTCCTTTGCTCGGTGGAGGAATTGCACACCTCGTGGGAAATCGATGGGCGTTTGCTAGTGCAGGTAGCATCGTTCTTATTGCCACTTTGTTAATTATATTTTGGGTAAAAGAAGAGAACTTCACACCAAACAAGGAACGGGGCTCTGTAAAAAAAGACCTGAAAATCGCGTGGTCCAATCGTCCGTTTATGTTCGTCTTATTGTTGTTGGTGGTTACGTCGTGCTCAGTGATGACAATTGAACCTGTCCTTCCATTATATATTGTTAAATTAGGTGGTTCGTCTGAAAATGCATCACTAATCGCAGGTATAGTATTCTCACTCCCTGGAATTGCCTCTGCCATCTTTGCACCATATTGGGGGAAATGGGCAGACAAGGTCGGTTTCCATCGAGTTCTTTTTATCGGTTTATTAGGTGGAGGAATCGGGATGCTGGCGCATATTATATTCAGCCAAATTTGGGGATTTTCCATTATTCGGTTTGCTTTTGGCGTATTTTTCTGCGCAGTGTACCCGGCATTAAATGGTCTGGTTGTTACATCGACAGAAAGTGATTTCCGAGGAAGAGCGTTTGGGTTAAGCCAAACAGCCAACCAGATAGGTGGAATGGTAGGACCAATCCTTGGAGGATTCATCGGCGGAATTTTTCCAATCCAAATTGTCTTTATCGTGACAGCTGTTTTACTTCTAGCTGCAACAACAATGGCCTATTGGAACACCAATGGACAGAAGCGTATTTTAAGACGCAAAGCTGTTTCATAACTTCAGAATATAAGAAAGGGCCAACCATGGCCCTTTTTTAATTGTTCATTTTTTTAGGAAGTAAAATAGTCACCACTGTTCCTTCACCTTGTTGGGTTTTGATGTAGATTGTTCCATGGTGGTTTTCTATGATTCGCTTACATACCATTAATCCTAAGCCTGTTCCTTTTTCCTTCGTCGTATAGAAGGGTTCGAATAAGCGTTTCTGCCGTTCTTTTGAAATGCCGGAGCCATAATCTCTTATTTTTATAGAAAAATAATTCTCACTCTCGTTTTTTAGCGATATTTCGATATTTTTATTAGTAGATGTTGCTTCAACCGCATTTTGTAGGAGGTTGATTAAAACCTGTTTGATTTGATTCGGATCACAAAAAGCAGTAATGGAGGAGTCAAAGTCCAGTGTAATATTAACGCTATTCATATTAAATTGTGGTTTCATGAAGAATAGTACACTTGAGATTAAGGTACCAATATTAATCTCTTTACAGATAAATCCTTCAGCTGGTTTTGCTATAAACATAAACTCACTAACAATATTATTAATTCGTTCCAATTCATCAAGCATAATTTCAAGGTAACCTTTTAAGGAAGGATCTTGAATACTTTCATTAATAATCTGTGTAAAACCTGTTATTGAGGTTAAGGGATTCCGGATTTCATGAGCAATTCCTGCTGCTAATTCACCAACGAGCGATAATTTCTCCATTTGCCTCAGCTTGATTTCGTTTTCCTTTTCGGTTGTAATATCGATGGCTGTTCCGTTAACTTCAACTGTTTGACCGTTAACGACCATCGGATTTAATGAGGCAATATAGTAGTAGCCATTCATTTGGCCTTCATAATTAACTGGAGTTCCTCTCCACGCTTGTTCATAAAATTCATTCTTCTGTTTCGCAATTTCCTTTGGTAAAAAATCAAAGAGTGTTTTTCCTTTAATCCAAGTTGAGTCAATTCCTAATGTAGTAAGAAAGTCACCCTCACTAAATGTATGGATAAAATGTTCTTCTTTTTTTTCAAACTTAAAGACAAACCCTTTTTGCCTTGGAATTAAGTCGCGGTAATTAATATGAGTGGGAGAAGTTTTCATAAAATACATCCTTTTAAAAATCTATTATCAACTAAATAATAGTTCTTTTTCCAGAGTGAAAACTCCTTTCTTTTTTAAAATTTGTTTTTGCTAAGATGAGTTTTGGTTCATTTCTCTATCTCCTAGACATACATTTATAGTGGAAGGCAAGAAGTGAAAGTGATGGGGACAAGCCTTCTTTCTTTTGCAATTTACTAAATTGAATGAAAGGGAGAAAAAATGGAATTCCTACTAGAACTGCTGAATAGCTATAGTACATTCTTTTCATTAGATGAATTACGAGAAGTTTTTTCAAATCCCGCTAGTTGGGGAGTAATTGGTTCTCTTGTTATTCTTGAGGGGTTATTATCCGCCGATAATGCGCTTGTTCTTGCAGTATTGGTGAAGCATTTGCCAAAAAAGCAGCGTAAGAAAGCTCTTTTCTATGGGATCTTCGGTGCGTATCTGTTTAGAATCATAGCGATTGGTCTTGGAGTGACCTTAATTAATGTGGGGTGGATCAAAATTGTAGGTGGTCATTATCTACTTTGGATTGTGTTTCAAAACTTTATGAAGAAGGATGAAGAAGACGAGGTTCAAAATAAGAAAATGAGTTTTTGGAAAACCGTGATAACTGTTGAGTTAATGGATATTGCGTTTAGTTTGGATAGTATCATCGCTGCATTCGGTGTTTCCAATCAGGAATGGGTATTATTTCTTGGGGGAGTATTAGGAATCTTACTGATGCGCGGAGTGGCCAATTTATTCCTTGCTTTAATTGAGAGGATACCAGAATTTGAGACTACTGCTTTCGTGTTAATTGCTATTATCGCCATAAAAATGATTACCTCTGCATTTGGCTATCATTTAGATGAATTTGTTTTCTTTTCTATTTTAATTATTGTGTTTTTAGGAACATTTGTGGTTCATGCCATAAAGGGGAACTCCGGCAAGGAGAGAACAATGTAAGGGGAGCGAATAGATTCGCTCCTTATTTAATTGCTTACCCAGTAGGCCAGCTGTTCCTACAAACAATGCATTTCCGCTTCCGCTTGATCCCAAGGTACAGAATAGCCTTGTCCCTTTGAGCAAAAAATGGATGACGAAGAATAGTCTGGGTCTGCGTCCTTGTTGTAGTTAATTCTCTCCATTACCTGGTTGGGATTGTGACAAGGGTAATAACCGCCAAACACTAGGTTCAATGTGCCTTTTCCTTGTGTAATCGAAGCAAATTCCGGGCCATAGTTCATAAATGTAGCAACAGGAACTTTACCAGTTAGAATAGCCTTGTTCCCTTCTGTAAGAGGGACATCAAAGGTACCATGTGCATTTTGTATATCAGTTAAAATCTTACCTAGTTGATCTAATTCTAGTTTCATTTTAAAAGCATAGAAAGGTTCCAACAGCACATTTGCAGCTTTTTCCAAACCTTGTCGTAAAGCGCGGTAGGCAGCCTCTCTAAAGTCGCCACCAGAGGTATGCTTATTGTGGGCCCGCCCTGTCAAAAGAGTGATTTTCACATCCGTAAGAGGAGAACCCGTTAACAATCCATGGTGATCCCGCTCATAAAGGTGATGCCGTATAAGGTTTTGGGTTCCAACGGGTAAATCATCCGTATGGCACACAATCTCAAAAGAAATACCGCTATTTCTATCTGCGGGCTCTATTTTAAGGTGAACCTCTGCATAATGGCCCAACGGTTCAAAATGTCCATACCCACAAACTACAGACTCAACCGTTTCTTTGTATAATATTTCTGGTTCCCCAAATTGGACATCCAAGTGAAACCGTTCCTTAACTAATTGCTTTAACACCTCTAGCTGGATTGTACCCATGACCCGAATGTGAATTTCCTGTGATCGTTCCTCCCACGTAACATTTAATGAGGGGTTTTCTGCATCTAAAATATGGAAGTACCGTAATACCTCTTTTACGTGTATTGAAGGGTCAAAGATGACCCTGGATTTTAGCGCAGAACTCATTTCGTAAACGGCTTTTTCCTTTAATGCTCCTAAACCATCCCCAGCACGAGCGGATGAAAGTCCTGTCACGGCGAAAATCTCACCAGCAGACACCTGGTCGACGGTGATAAATTTATTTCCATTGTATATACGAATCTGAGTGATTTTTTCGCTAAGGACGACATCAGCATTAGCATAGCTCACTTCTTCACGAACTTTAAGGGTCCCGCTAACAGCTTTTATAAACGTAATCCTTGTACCTTTGTCATCATAGCGTATCTTATAGACTCTACCTGCAAAGGGTAAATGATGATCATAATTCGTCGAGGTTAATAAGTCCATTTTTCTAAGAAAGCTCTCCACACCGATGTCTTGCAATGCAGAGCCGTATGCACACGGATAGAGTTCGTTTCCGTTTATCATTGTCCTCATTGTTTCCAGCCAAATATCTGGCTGATAACCGGTTTCCATATATTTTTCCAAAAGTGTCTCATCTCGTTCGGCTAAAAATTCAATTAATTCCTCTTTCATTTCCTTTTCGTTCAGAGTCTCGGTTATATCACATACATCTAGTGTTAAATTGTTTCGAATTTCTTCCTTGACCCTGAGCACATCCGCACCTACTCGGTCTGTTTTATTGATAAAGAAGAATGTTGGAACTTGATGTTTTTGTAAAAGTCTCCAAACTGTCTCGGTATGACCCTCGATCCCCTCAACGGCACTAATAATGATTACTGCATAATCCATTACCTGAATGGCTCGTTCCATTTCAGGTGAAAAGTCCACATGGCCCGGAGTGTCTATCAGATAATAGTCTGATTGATTAAAAGTAAATTTAGCCTGGTCTGCAAATACGGTAATGCCTCTTTGTTTCTCTATTTCATGTGTATCGAGAAAGGTATCCTTATGGTCTACACGACCTCTTTGTCTAATCGCTTTCGTATGAAAAAGAAGCTGCTCTGCCAATGTGGTTTTTCCTGCATCCACATGCGCAAACATACCTATTGTTTTCTTCATGATGCACCTCTTTTTACGTTCTTCTTATGTAAAATATTATACCAAATTGAGCGTAGGCCCTCCTAAAAAGTTGCCAACGACTCGAATATATAGAAAAATAGACTTATAGCTAGTAGAAAGCTGAGGTGTTTGATCGTTGAAAAAACTCATCGTTCTTTTTCTAGGGGCATATGCTTTTTTTTATCTTGGGCAAAAAGACCTTCTTCCTTCAAATGATCAAGTGAAAAATTTCTTAGACTACCTTGATTCTCCGTTGAAAGAGGAATCACAACTTGAGAGTGCTCCGAGTTTACCGCAGGTAACAAATCAGGAAACCGTTGATGAACAGGCGGCAACATCGTCGGTTCCAACTACAGCTACTGATGGGAAATATCAGGCTACTGAAATCCAAACTTATCTGGTAACGGTAGAGAGCGGAAAATTAGTGGTTTCAGGAAAACCAACACCCTATGGAAAATACAATCAGGCAGATGGGGTCATTTTATATATTCAAGAACAGCGGGCAGATAAGAAAACAACGATAAAGGTTCCTTTTAAAAAAGGGAAGATTCAATATGAATATCCGCTTTCCTATACAGTTGGAGATGTTATTATCAATTTGGATGAGTATTATAACGGCAAAGAAGATGACCCAGAACGGGTTCTCGGTTATGCTCAATACCATTTAACGGATGGTGATCCTTATTTATTACCAAGCTTTATGGTACAGAGCAAAGACCCGGGTCTAGTCGCGCTCGCACAAAATATAACTAATGGCAAAAAAACGGATGTAGAGAAATCTAAAGCTATTTTTTCCTGGGTAGCGAAAAATGTTGCTTATAATGCACCACTTGTTAATTCAACCAATCCACCTATGTATACTTCACTGCAAGCCTATCAATCTCGTAATGTTCTTTGTTCAGGATATGCGCATTTAAGTGCTGCGCTACACCGTGCGGTAGGGATTAAAACGAAAGTGTCTTACGGTGAAAACCACGCATGGAATGAAGTCCTGCTAAATGGTGTCTGGCAGGCAGAAGACCCAACCTATGGCTCAGGGTTTATTAACGCGAATACCCGAAAATTTGTTCCTCATTATCAACCAGCATATTTTTCGAAAACGGATAAACAAAAGGAAGGCGAATATCCGTGGTAATCGGTTGCGCCTGCAGCTATAAGTGAGAGATACCTTATCTATAACTAACAATAGGAAAAAGCCAAATCCATATATACAAGGATTTGGTTTTTTACGTTCTTATCACTTTTTGGACATGACTTTGTATTTTCTACATAAAATGTACAAGTTGATATTACCGTGTGGTAGGGGTGGCTTTATTGTTGAGTACTAGTATATTAATTAGCTATATTATCTTGGGATTTACCTTAGCAGCACCAATTGGACCAGTGAATTCTGCTCGGTTGGATAAAGGGATAAAAAATGGTTTTTGGCATGCATGGATTGTGGGTGCTGGATCCATGATTGCAGATGGAGTTTTTATGCTTTTGGTCTATTTAGGAATGGTCCAATTTTTAGGGATTCCAGTTGTTCAAATCTTCCTTTGGTTATTCGGAGGGTTTGTTTTAATTTATTCAGGGATTGAAAGTATTAAGAATGCAAATACCATATCTCTTTCGTATAGTAGACAGAAGGACTCACTATTTAAGTGTTTTTTAACTGGATTCATTATGTCGATAACTAGCCCTTTATCCATTTTGTTTTGGTTAGGGATTTATGGATCGGTCTTGGCCAAAACAGCTCAAACAAACGGGACGGAGTCATTATTAATTTATAGTAGTATGATATTTCTTGGGCTCACTTTTTGGGACGTGTTTGTTGCAGCACTGACGACAGGGTTCCGAAGATTATTAAATGTGAAAAGTCTAATTGCTATTTCTATTGTATCCGGGGCATCGTTAATCGTATTTGGTTTATATTTTGGATATCAGGGAATCGACGCACTATTGGGTGATAGGTAAAGGTTATTTTTCCTAAAATATTTATCTTAAGGGTTTTAGCTGTGAATGTTTTTCTTTCCTATGGTATAACATGGATGGATAGAGAGTCAGCGAAAGGATTAAGGATAGACATGAATATCCTATTATCATTTATACATACACTTCTAATTAGTTTTGTTGAGTTGGTTTATCTCTTCGGTGTCATCATGGCTGTGGGAGTAGTTTTAGGGATTTTGGAAAGGTATTCGAATTCGTTTCTTATAAGAGCGTTTGGCCCAAGAGGAGTTTTGTTTACCGCATGGATTGGAACTCCTATTCATGAAATTGGTCACCTAATTCAGTGTTTTATCTGGGGACATCGCGTCACAAGGGTTAAATTACTGCAATTTAATAGTCCTTCAGGTATCCTAGGTTTTGTAGAGCACCAATATAACCGGAACAGCTGGTATCAACAGGCTGGCAATTTCTTTATTGGCCTAGGACCCATTTTTAGTGGGATTGGTTCTTTAATTTTATTTATGTACTTCTTAGTACCGGAAACGTATAAGGCCTTTGTTAAGGAAATACAACTGCACGTTACTTTAGAAAAAATTGATTTTACATTTATACGGATTTTAACAGGAGCCATACTAGCAATTAGTAAGAACCTCTTTACACTTGAAAATATAATCAATCCGCTATTCTGGATTTTTTTAATAGTAGGGATTAGTATTTCTTCACATATTGCACTAAGTAAAGCGGATATTGAGGGAGCTGCAAAGGGACTATTAACCATTTATTTCATTCTTTTATTGATCAATGTTATAGCGGCTGTATTCAAACTCAATAGCTACGGAATGATTGTGAAAATTGCAGAATTAAATGCGTATGTCCTCGCTTTTTCGAGTATCGCTTTATTTTTCTCAGCTGTTGGGTTAGTGGTGAGCATCGTTCTCTTTTATATTAAAAAGCAAAAACGCTAGGAAAATTACAGGTGTTTCATAACTCATTAGAATGAGCACGAAATAAAAACGGCAAACTATAGCGTGGTCGAAAGAATGTATCGATGATTTTAAAAGCTGGAGGGACATTGATCATGAATTCTAAGTATAGTGCATTATTTGAGTCGTTTACGTTTCGGAGTAATGTTTCGTTGAAGAATAGGATCGTGATGGCTCCTATGACCAATTTCTCATCCAACCCGGATGGGACTGTCACAGATGCTGAAGTTAATTATTATGCAAGACGTTCTGCAGGTGTGGGTATGGTTATTACTGCTTGCACATATGTTACAGAAAATGGGAAAGGGTTTCACGGGGAATTTGGGGGAGACCGTGATGAATTGATTCCGAGCCTTCGACAGCTGGCTTCAGGGATTAAGGACCAAGGTGCAAAAGCGATTCTGCAAATATTTCACGGTGGCCGCCAAGTGCCACCTGAATTAGTTCCGAATGGGGATGTGGTTAGCGCAAGTGCTGTTCCTTCCGAAGGTGAAGGGAAACCAGTTCCAAGGGAATTAACGGATCAGGAAGTAGAATCCATTATAAATGACTTTGGTGAGACTACTCGTCGGGCAATAGAAGCGGGGTACGATGGGGTAGAAATTCACGGAGCAAACGGATACCTTATTCAACAATTTTTTTCTCCACATTCGAATCATCGTGAAGATCGATGGGGAGGAAGTTTGGAGAAACGACTTACGTTTCCGCTCGCTGTTGTCGACGAAGTTAAGAGAGTAGCCGCGGAACATACAACCGGACCGTTTTTGATTGGCTATCGCTTCTCACCTGAAGAGGCAGAAACACCTGGGATTACGATGGCAGATACATTGGTTTTAATTGATGCATTAGCTAAAAAAGATCTTGATTATTTACACGTTTCCCTTCAGGATTTTTGGTCCAAGCCAAGACGTGGGGTGGACGATACTCGCTCTCGAATTGAAATTATTCAAGAACGGGTTGGTGATCAGGTTCCTGTTATTGGAGTGGGCTCGATTTATACCGTGGATGATGCAATACAAGCAATTCAAACGGGAGTGCCATTAATTGCATTAGGACGCGAAATCATTATTGATCCTGATTGGGTGCAAAAGGTAGCGGATGGCAGGGAAGACGAAATTGTTACAAAAATAGATAAAGATAAGCAGCAGGAACTGGTTATCCCTGATCCACTCTGGCAAGCAATTATCCATTCACCAGGTTGGTTTCCAGGGATTGAATAAATTAACTAAGAAGGTATCCCATTTATTGGGATGCTTTTTTTGGTATAGCTTTGTTAACTATCAGATAAATCTCCTCTCCAATTAACAAAAATTAAATAATGACCATTATTGCTTTCATTAAAAAAATACTTTGCCCCGTACTTCGGACAGGGTAAACGGAAATAACAGAAAAATGTTATGTGGATTTTTTTTTACATTTTTTATTTGAGACTAGTTTAGCTGGAATTTCGGTGCGCTAGAAGAGGAATTCTACAAATACAAGGACGAATTCTACAAAATTTCAAGTAATTCTACAAAATTACGGGTGAATTCTACAAAACTTGGTAATTACCTTCCAATTATAAAAGTTTCAGAGGAAGATTGAGGATTATTCTACAAATTAAGAGTGGAATTCTACAAAAAATTGATTTATTCTACAAAATTGAAGTTGTATTCTACAAAACATGGAAATCAATTTCCAACTAACGATTGATTGAGCAAAATCGATCCCCAAAATAGGATCATCCACCACGCAAAACTTTTCTATAAATGAATTCACTTTATTATTTGTAAAGTATCTTATTTTTATCAAGTAAGGTATGAAAAATATGCCTTTTACAAGACTGAAGTTATAATAGAGGTATCGTAAAAAATGGAGAGGACAGCATCATGAAATTTTTAGATCAAGCATTGGCTCAGGAAATCGTCGATCGAACGATGAAAATTATTAAGCGAAATATTAATGTCATGAATGATAAAGGGATTATTATTGGCTCAGGAGATCCAACTCGAATTGATTCCATTCATGAAGGGGCTCTGCGTGTTATTGAAAACCAAAAGGAATTTGAAATCGAGGAACACGATACAAAAGGGCTACATGGAGTGAAAGCAGGAATCAACCTTCCGATTAATTTTAATAATCAGGTGGTAGGTGTTATTGGAATTACTGGAGCTCCTGAAGAGATTCGTAACTACGGGGAACTGGTAAAAATGGCAGCGGAAATGATTCTGCAACAGGCTGTTTTAATCGATCAAATGCAGTGGGATGAACGCTTGAAGGAAGAATTAATTAGCCAGCTTCTGCATGGAACAGAAAACCTCAATTCTCTCTATTTTGAAAGAGTTCGCCGCTTAGGAATCAATTTGGATATCCCGCGTCTTGCTGTGATTGTAACAGCTAAGGACAGGGCGAAGGTATTCAAGACTTTACGCGACCGATTGGATAAGGAAGATTTATTAGTCATGCATCCAGATTATTTGATTCTTCTTAAAAAAGTTACGAGCCAGAATGTAGTTAGGATTAGGAGTGAACTAGAGAAATGGACTGAAGCAACTGTTAAATATCTGGGGTTACACAGTAAACTTAGTATCGGAAACTATCATCCTGAATTAAAAGGAATTGCCGATTCCTATCGTGAGGCTGTTGAAACTTCATTTGTTGGTGAGCGTATTGATCCGGTAAAAATGATTTATTTTTATGATGATTATAAAATTCCTGTCCTGCTAACAAGAGCAAAGAATCTTGGAATTGGGGAAGAACTACAAAATTATTATCGAACCCTACAAGAGAATGATAAAAAAGGGGAATTGGTTGAAACGTTATTGGCGTTTATTGAGGAAAACGGGGATGTACATAATATTACAGGAAAGTTATTCATTCATCGAAATACATTAAGATATCGGCTGGATAAGATAACTGAAATAACAGGGAAGGACCCGAGAAAGATTAAGGATTTGCTCGAAATTTACTTATCTGTTATTCAAGTGTTGATAAAGTAATTGTGCAAATGAACAAAAGACCTGATTGAAATGGGTCTTTTTTTTGATGGTTTGCCCAATGAAAACGCTGTAGCAAACGCTTACAATGAGTATACAGACAACCAAGGAGGGATTTACAAATGGATGCAAATATTCAAGTAAGCGCTTTAGGAGCTATTTGTGCACTTGTAATAGCTATTATTTTAATTTTGAAAAAGGTTTCTCCTGCCTATGGCATGATCGCTGGAGCGTTAATCGGCGGACTAATTGGTGGGGTAGATATTACTAATACCGTAACCTTAATGATGGAAGGTGCGAAAGGCATTATTCCAGCTGTACTACGAATCTTAGCTGCTGGTATTCTTGCCGGTGTATTAATTGAATCGGGAGCAGCTGCGGTTATTGCAGAGACAATCGTCAAAAAATTAGGTGAAACAAGAGCTCTACTTGCCCTAGCGGTAGCTACCTTGATTTTAACAGCTGTTGGAGTTTTCATCGATGTAGCCGTTATCACTGTATCACCTATTGCCCTTGCGATTGCGAAAAGAGCGGGCATTTCGAAAACTGCGATCTTGTTTGCTATGATTGGTGGCGGTAAGGCAGGTAACCTCATGTCACCAAATCCCAATGCCATCGCCGCATCGGATGCCTTTAAGGTTCCCTTGACATCCATTATGGCGGCGGGTATTATCCCTGCCATTGTTGGGTTAACCATTACTTATTTTATAGCGAAAAAGCTAGTGAAAAAAGGATCAGCTATTAAAGATATTGAAATTCAAACACACAATGGAGGAAAACTTCCGCTCTTTTTACCAGCGATCGTTGCTCCACTTATAACCATAATTTTATTAGCATTAAGACCACTGTTTGATATCAGCATTGATCCGATGATTGCTCTACCAATTGGAGGGATTATTGGTGCATTGGTCATGGGTAGAGGAAGAAAAATCAATGAGTATGCTGTTTCTGGCTTAGGAAAAATGTCAGGTGTTGCGATTATGTTACTTGGAACAGGAACACTCGCAGGAATTATTGCTAATTCTGGTTTGAAGGACTTGTTAATCGAAGGTTTAAATGCACTAGGACTCCCAGGCTATGTACTTGCTCCAGTATCAGGTATTTTCATGTCAGCAGCAACTGCGTCCACTACTGCAGGAACAGCAGTGGCGAGCCAAGTGTTTAGTGGCACGATTTTAGGTATGGGTGTATCAGCTATTGCTGGTGCAGCTATGATTCATGCAGGTGCTACCGTATTAGATCACCTGCCACACGGAAGCTTTTTCCACGCAACTGGCGGAAGCGTAAACATGGAAATCAAAGAACGTTTGAAAGTTATTCCTTATGAAACGCTAGTTGGTTTAACCATGGCGATTATTTCAACCTTGATTTATGGAGTGTTTCACTTTTTCGGATAGATACATGTGCAAAAGAGGAGCGCAAACACTCCTCTTTTCACATCAACCAATGTAATTGACAGGAGAGGGATCGAGATGAAGATAGTTATTGCACCTGATTCATTTAAAGAAAGCCTCTCAGCTCTTGAGGTAGCTGAGGCAATTGAAAAAGGCTTTAAGTATCATTTTCCAAATGCAGAGTATGTAAAAATACCGATGGCAGACGGTGGAGAAGGGAGTGTTCAATCTCTTGTTGATGCAACCGGTGGAGAAATTATCCGCAAAACTGTCACGGGCCCTCTAGGAGAACCAGCCGAAGCGTTTTTCGGAATGCTTGGTAATAAACGTACGGCAGTAATTGAAATGGCGGCAGCTTCTGGGTTACACCTCGTTCCAAGAGAGAAACGAAATCCGTTAATTACCACAACGAGAGGAACAGGAGAACTAATATCAGCTGCTCTTGATTATGGTGCCACTCATATCATTATTGGAATCGGTGGAAGTGCTACTAATGACGGTGGTGCAGGGATGGCTAAAGCCCTTGGTGTGGGATTATTCGATAAGAATGGGATGGAAATTGGAGAAGGCGGTGGGGCGCTTGGTAAGTTAGCTTCAATCGACTTAGCTCAATTAGATTCACGTTTAGAGAATATTAAAATTGAGGTTGCCTGTGATGTAGATAATCCATTAACAGGAGAAAGAGGAGCTTCTGCTATTTTTGGTCCGCAAAAAGGAGCGACACCGGAAATGGTAGAGCAATTGGATTGTAATCTTGACCACTATGCTTCCGTTATTGAACGTGAACTTGGAAAAAATATTAAAGAAGTATCAGGAGCAGGAGCCGCTGGTGGGCTTGGAGGAGGATTGTTAGCCTTCTTACCGTCCGTATTAAAACGTGGTGTCGACATCGTGATTGAGGCAACTTCTCTTTCCAAAGCGGTAGGAGATGCTGATTTGGTCATCACGGGTGAAGGAAAAATTGATCATCAAACTATTTTTGGCAAGACACCAATTGGCGTAGCAAAAACAGCTAAAAAGTATGATGTACCTGTGATTGGAATTGCCGGAAACCTCGGAAAAGAGAGTCAAGTTGTTCATGATTATGGAATTGATGCTATTTTTAGTATTGTTCCTGGTGTTGTTTTACTTGAAGACGCCTTCGAACATGCAGCAGAATACGTAGAAAGAACAGCTGCCAATATCGCAGCCATTTGGAAGATGAAATAATAAAAGCAAGCCTATCTCTCGGTACAAAGCGAGGGGTAGGCATTTTTATTTATAATACTATATAATGGAAACAACAAACCAACTATCTAAAGGGGAAATCATGATGGGTGAAGAGAGATTCATTGAAGTAACTGGGGGGAAAGTATGGGTACAAATATTTAATGAAAGCGCACCAGGTACGCCAGTTATTATTTTACACGGGGGACCAGGATCTTCCTCCTATTCGCTTCAAGGACTGAAAGCACTAGCAGAGGACAGACCAGTTATCTTATATGATCAACTAGGATGTGGAAGGTCGGACAGACCAATAGATACCTCACTTTGGCGTATGGAACGATTCGTGAAAGAATTAGGACAAGTAAGACAGGCCTTAAATCTCGATGTGGTCCATATTCTCGGTCATTCCTGGGGAACCACCCTTGCTGCTGCCTATTGCTTAACACAGCCAAGCGGTGTAAAAAGTGTGATCTTTTCAAGTTCTTGCTTAAGTGCACCACTATGGGAACAGGACCAGAAGCGAAATCTACAAAAACTGCCTCTTGAGGTCCAAGAAACGATCAAACGATGTGAGGAAAATGGGACAACCGATTCCAAGGAATTCAAAGAGGCAACTGATGAATTTAACAAAAACTTTGTTTGCCGTTTAGATCCTTTTCCTGACTGGTTAAAGCAAGGCTCTCAATATAGAAATCCAGAAGTATACAATATCATGTGGGGGCCATCTGAATTTACGGTATTAGGTAACCTTAAAGAGTTTGATTGTACCGCTCAATTAAAGGATATTTCGTGTCCAACCCTTTTTACATGCGGGCGCTTTGATGAAGCTACCCCAGAGTCTACTGAGTATTTTAGCAGTTTAACACCAAATTCACGCTTCCATGTGTTTGAAAACAGTGCGCATATGCCATATGTTGAAGAGCCAGAGGAGTATTTACAAGTAGTTGGAGAGTTTTTAAGAGAGGTTGATTCAAAATAAATCGTTGGCGGGACACATGGTCTCGCCATTTTTTTTATTTCCTCTCGAAATATGAAACAATTTAGTGAATATGTAGGGAAGGGAAAAGGAAAATTACTGGATTTGTCGAATGGTATAGGAAAATATATCTATATAAGAGGGAAAATATCATGAAAAGATTGGGCCAACTTATTCTCGTTTCCATTTCAATTTTATTTACCATTTATCAGTATCTATCCGAGAAGGATCCAATATTTGAAATTGACTTCTTTCTCTTTACCTTGTTAGCATGGTTTGTCGGCTGGCAATATGATAAGTCACGTTACTATGAAAAAAGGGCACAAGCTGGAGAGATAAGTTATAAGAGATTGATTGATTCGTTGCCCGAACCCGTTTATATTACTAGGGATCATAGATTACTTTATGTGAATAATGCTGCAGTAAGTATGCTTCGTGCTCAGCATAAAGACGAAATCATTGGAAAGTCAATTTTTGACTTCATTGTTCCTGAATATATGGATCGTTTATTAGAGCGCTATAAGCAAATAAAGAAAGAGAAACAGCCAATCCACACGATTGAATATAGAGCAAAGCGTATAGATGGAACCACTTTCTTTTTTGAAGTATCTTCCCTATCTATTGTCTTTGGTGAAAAAGAGGCCGTTCTATCAATTGGTAAGGATATTACGGAGAAAAAGGAAGAAACCGAGCGACTTCTTCAAAAGTCTGAAAAATTGGCTCTACTTGGGCAAATGGCTGCAGGGATTGCACATGAAATTCGGAATCCACTTACTTCCATTAAAGGATTTATTCAGCTAATGAAATCTGGCGCGAAAAATAATCAATACCTCGATATTGTTTTAACAGAACTTGACCGGATTAATTCAATCGTTGGAGAATTTCTTGTCCTTGCAAAACCAACGGCAGCTGTTTTTGTTGAACAAAATATCAAGACATTACTAACTGATGTTATCACCTTAATTAACAACCAGTCTATCTTGAACAATGTCCAAATTCTCACCGAGTTTAGTCCTGAACTTCCCAGCATCAGCTGTGAGGAAAATCAATTAAAACAGGTTTTCTTAAACCTTTTGAAAAATGCAATCGAAGCCATGCCGAAGGGTGGAACGATAGAGGTAATCGTAAAAGAAAAGCAGGAAGGGGAAATTTCAGTACAGATTAATGATACAGGATTGGGAATACCTGAAGAACGAATTTCTACACTTGGAGAGCCTTTTTATACCACAAAAGAAAAGGGAACTGGACTTGGATTAATGACTTGTTTTAAGATAGTTGAAAATCACCATGGTACATTAAACATAACTAGCAAAGTAAATGAGGGAACGTGCATTGAAGTTCTTCTACCAACAATGACACAGCCATTATTAAAGCAGGAACTTGCTCATTCTTAAAGATGTTATTTGGAAATAATATTCCATTGTCGTAACTTAATCTAATACTATATGATTATCCTAACAGCTGGTCCTATATTACTAGTTTCGGAGGGATATCATTCGTTGAATAAAATCATACTTTGTGTAGCAGTGTTATCTTTATTTTTATCTGTATTTCCATTTGGTCACGGGTTTGCAGAAGTGCAGTCAGAACCAATTGTTAAGGTGAAATTGATTAATTTTTTAGGTAACAAATCAGAAGTTACCCTTAAACCAAACGGTGACTATAAAACGAATGACCCAAATATCCTTTTAAAATCTGGAAGCACCTATTTAATAAAATTAGAAAATGAAAAAATAGCACTATATAAAGATAATAATCTTTTACATTCATATGATTCATTTTCGGCCAGTCCTATTCAATCCAGCTCACAACTTTCCATTAATAGTCGTCTCTATTTAGGCAGCTTTGATTTTATGATTGAAAACAAAAAATATATCCGCCCACTAAACTCCGTTTCGATGGAGAATTACTTAAAGGGCGTTGTCCCGATTGAAATGTATCCATTTTGGAATATTGAAGCGTTAAAAACTCAAGCTGTAGCAGCAAGAACGTATGCGATGAGTTATATTAACCGCGGTTTGATAGATGACACAATTTTATATCAAGTATACGGTGGCTACATTTGGACACCTAATACAACTAGAGCAGTGGATGAAACGAAAGGCCAGGTTGCCCAGTATAATGGGCGTTTAATCGATGCTGTATATTCTGCCAGTAATGGCGGTCGGACTGAGAGTAACGCCAATGCATGGGGCACAACTGCTGTACCTTATTTGACCATCAAACAAGATCCTTATGATCCAAAAACAAGTTGGAAATTTGCATTTCATCAAACACAAATAGATATAGCCTCGTTAGACTTAACAAAACCATCAGAATGGTGGTCCTCAACAATAGAACTTGATTCAACGATTTCATCTAATATTAAACTGTGGCTAACCAACAATGGTTATGCAAACAAAGAAATTAAAATTATTTCCATTCCTGAATTCTCACTTCATAGTGTAGGTTCTGGTCAACGTGTCTCAAAAGGAAACATAACAGTAGAGTTTTTTGTAAAAGATAAGGTAGACGAACTAGGTAACTTACTTACACAACGTATGTCGCTTTCAAATGTAAGTATATCTAAAGTAAGGTCTATAATAGGTAACCGTATGATGCTTAGTTATTTAGTAAATGAAGTGAAATCTGAAAATGGTATGATTAATGTTTCAGGTACAGGTGATGGCCATGGTGTGGGGATGAGTCAATGGGGTGCCCAAAACATGGCAGGAGCAGGAAAAAATTATCAAGAAATATTGAAGTTTTATTATTCAGGAATTGTTGTTACGCAAATGTATGAAGGAAATACCCAAGCCATTGCTACAGCTAAAAAGCCAGGTTGGTTAAAAGAGCAAGGCAAGTGGTATTACATTCAATCAAATGGAACGAAAGCAACTGGTTGGATAAAGGATGCTAGTAAGTGGTATTATCTTGGGACCAATGGTGTCATGTTAACTGGCTGGCAAAAAGTTAATGGCAAGTGGTACTTTTTGAATTCAAATGGCGCAATGGCCACTGGGTGGTTAAAATCCAACAATAAGTGGTACTATCTCTATTCCTCAGGTGCAATGGCTACCGGCTGGATAACCGATCACGCGAAGAAATATTATTTATCATCATCTGGTGCAATGGTTCAAAATAAGCAATACATTAATGGAAAATGGTACACCTTCCATTCAAGTGGATATTTATTATAATTCTTAAGCGGTGCCTGACACCCAGCGATTTTTTTTTGCTGGTTATCAGGCGCTTTTTTTTTGGAAAAATATTGACTTTACTCTGATAAAGATTATAATAAAATTTAATTAATATTAATCCGATAAAACTAATGTGAATTATAGGTGAAGAAGGTGAAATACAAATGTTTCTTCATATAGACGATGTGAACAAAGAATTTGGAAATCAATCTGTGACTAATACGGTCCTTTCAAATATTAATCTTGAAATTAAGGAAGGAGAGTTTGTCTCTATCCTTGGACCTTCAGGTTGTGGAAAATCAACATTATTATCAATTGTAGCTGGTTTAACTAAACCTTCTAGTGGTGAGGTATTTCTGAACGGTGAGAAAATAACTAAGCCTGGAAGAGACCGCGGGATGGTATTCCAACAAGCAGCCCTTTTTCCTTGGATGACAGTAGAAGAGAATGTGATGTTTGCATTGCGAAAGGAAATGAAAAAGAAAGAGGCAAGGGAGGTTGCTCACCAGTACTTGAAAATGGTGCAACTAAGCAACTATACGAAGCATTCCCCACATGAGTTATCTGGTGGCATGCAGCAACGTGTATCCATTGCCAGAGCCTTATCAATGAATCCTAAGGTATTATTAATGGATGAACCGTTTGGAGCTCTTGACGAACAAACGCGATCAAGGCTACATCTTGAATTAGAAAAAATATGGATTGAAACGAGAAAAACTATTTTGTTTGTAACGCATAGTATACGTGAGTCTATCAAACTTTCAGACAGAATCATTGTTATGGGAACACGACCTGGTGTGGTACTAGAAGATATTCATGTGAAAATACCAAGGCCTCGAGAAAACCATACACAAATGGTAGCCAAATTAGAGGAAAAGATTATGAGTTTATTACAATCAGAGATTGATAAAGTGGTAAAAGAGGAATTAGCCTATGCAGCCAACAATTAAACGTATTATCTTTTTTGTAGCCTTAGTTGTGTTCTGGCAGGTGGGCGTATCAGTGAGTGGTGTTTCACCCTCTGTTATGCCGTCACCAACGGATGTTCTAGAGGCGTTAGTTAAGGGCTTTTCTGATAAAACATTAATCTATGATATTTTAGCGAGCTTCCGCCGCTTATTCATTGGTTTAAGTATATCGATTGTTCTAGGCTTAGGTCTGGGCATTCTGTTAGCAAAAAATAAAACCGCGGATGAAACGTTAGGTACACTAATTTTAGCATTACAGAGTGTACCAAGTATTGTTTGGTTACCAATTGCAATCATGTGGTTCGGTCTGAATGAAACATCGGTCATTTTTATCGTAATCCTTGGTGCTACGCTCGTCATGACGATTAATATGAGAATTGGGATTAAAAATGTGCCGCCTCTTTATATACGAGCAGCACAAACGATGGGTTCTGGTGGGGTCGGTCTCTTTACAAGTGTGATTTTTCCAGCCTCCATCCCTTACGCTGTAACGGGAGCAAGACTTGGGTGGGCATTTGCCTGGCGTGCACTTATGGCGGGTGAAATCCTAAGCACAGGACCTGGATTAGGATATACGCTGAAATACGCTTCAGATTTTGGGAATATGAGTATGGTTATTGCGATTATGATTATCATTGGTGTCATTGGCACCGTGGTTGATATTGTTTTCTTCCAACGGGTGGAAAAAAATGTTATTCGCCGTTGGGGTTTAGAAACAACTAATTAAGGGGGAACTAGAGAGATGAAAAAACAAACAGCCATTATTAGCTTAGTATTCCTACTCCTAATCGGGGCATTAGCTGGGTGTGGATCAGATCAAGCAAGCTCAGGGGCAAGTAAAGAAGAGAAAAAGGTCGTAATAGGATATTTCCCTAACATTGACCATGCACCTGCCATGATAGCACGTGAAAAGGGCTACTATGAAAAAGAATTAGGGGATGGCGTGAAAGTGGAATACAAGACGTTCCCTGATGGCGGTGCTTTTATGACGGCACTGAAAACTGGAGAAATTGATGCAGGACTAGTTGGTCCAGGACCTGTTATGAATAACTTCACAAATGGTGCTGACGTAAAAATTATTGCTGGAGCATCTTCAGGTGGAACAGCGATTGTTGCCAGCAAGAAAAGCGGCGTTAATTCTGTAGAGGATTTCAATGGTAAAACTTTTATTACTCCAGGCGTAGGTTGTACGCATGATGTTCAAATGGAGACTTTCTTACAAGATTTCGGTATTTCTTCTGCTCGGATTGGTGGCACACTAAAGCATGTAACTGGAAATCCAGCACAATATGCGGCTATGTTTGAATCAGGGAAAGTGGATATCGCGGCTGTTCCTGAGCCATGGGCTTCACAGTTAGTAAAAGAAGCTGGTGCTAAAATTATCGTTGATAGCAAAAAGATTTCATTTGGAACAACATTACCGAATACAATTCTCGTATCAAGCGGCAAGAAAATTAAAGCGGACAAAAATCTTATTCAAAAGATTGTAGATGCACAAAATGAGGCGATTGCTTTTATTAAGGATAATCCTGATGAAGCAAAAGAGCTTACAATTAAGAGCATTAAAGAGAGCACAAAACAAGAACTAGATAAAGCTATCGTTGATGAGGCTTGGGAAAATATCCGATTTACAACTGATGTCAATAAAGATGTCATCCAAGACTTCGCTAACTCTTCTGTAGAGCTTAAGTTCTTGAAGGAAAAACCAGATTTTGCGTCATTAATTGATTCACAATTCATTAACTAATACGAATGAAAGGTGCTGGTGTCATTTGACTCGGCACCTTTTTGTGAAAAAGGGTGGTTTTCGTTGAAACGTATATTATTTCTCCTCCTTTGCGTAATAGTTCTATCTGCGTGCTCTAAGGAAGAAAAGAAGGTGGAGAATGATTTTCCACTTCATATGAAAGTAGGCAATTTCGAAGGGATTAACCAAGCTGGTGAGGAGTTTTCTTTTTCTAAATTAAAGGGAAAAGTGTGGGTAGCTGACTTTATGTTTACCAATTGCGATACGGTCTGTTCTCCAATGACGGCAAACATGGCCGAATTGCAGCGTCATTTAGCAGCTGAAGATATAGATGCCCATCTTGTTTCTTTTAGTATAGACCCAGAAAATGATCAACCAGGGGTATTAAAGGAATATGCGAGTGGGGTAGGTGCTAATTTTTCGAATTGGGACCTTGTTACAGGCTATAAGCAGGAGTTCATTGAGAGCTTTGCAAATAAATCCTTTATGGCTGCAGCGGCTAAACTAGAAGGCTCGAATCAATTTGTTCATAGTACGTCGTTTTACTTAGTAGATGAAAAGGGAATTGTCCTCCAAAAATACGAAGGTGTTTCGGAGCCGCCTTATGAGCAGATTGTGAAGGATATAGAGTCCTTACAATAAGTTTGTTGTTTGTAATTATATTATGTTAACTATTATGCAAACTTTTGGGGCCATTTAGGAAAAACAATGGCCCCATATTTTTATTTTAGTATCTCCATAAATTCTTTCCCTTTTTGCACATAGTGTTCACTGGACATTTGCAGCATCTGCAGGTCTTTTTCAGTTAGTTCTCTAACGACTTTACCTGGCGAGCCTAGAACGAGGGAGCGAGGAGGTATTTTAATTCCTCCTGCGAGTAAAGTATTAGCGCCAATTATACATTCCTCGCCAACCTCGACGTTGTCCAATAACGTGGAACCCATTCCAATAATCGAACCCTTCCCAATTTTACATCCATGTAAAATAACATTGTGACCGACCGTTACATCATCCTCAATAATCACGGGGAAACCCTCATATAAATGAATAGTAGAATTATCTTGAATACTGCATCGTTCACCCACGATAATTGGGCCATCATCCCCTCGTAAGACGGCATTAAACCAAACCGTTGATTCTTTTCCAATCTCAACATTCCCAATGATATACGCCCCAGGTGCAACAAAGACAGAATCATGAACAGTAGGTGAAACTCCTTTGTACGGAATCATCATCACAATCCCTCCTATAACTTTCAGAATAGTCATACATCTAAATGAAATTATACCATTTATTGTGCTAAGTACCGCTCAATTATGCCTAAGTAAATTGTAAGCGCTTCATAATTTACAAAATAGTAAAAATAATCAAAAAACATTGACAGTGATTTTTTTCGGTGGTAACCTTATAAAAAAATTAATCTTGAATCTATGAAGAGAAGAGTAGGATTTGCACCTTGTTTCACAGAGAGTCGGCGTTTGCTGGGAGCCGATAACAGGGCGATCTGAAGATCATCTCAGAGATGTTTAGCTGAACAGTCCAAGTAGGCTACACCGGTTTGTCCGCCGTTATGATGGAACACGTACAAGGATTTGTACGTTGAACGAGAGCCGCAGCTTCTTTTTGAACTTGCGGAAGTAGGGTGGTATCGCGAGTTAACTCGTCCCTATATTATGGGGACGGGTTTTTTGTTGTTTTTAGACAATAGATATCTGTAACATACATGAATTTATTTGGGAGGGAACGTGAAATATGAATCAACAAGTCGATAAAAAAGCGTTTAATGTGGAGGACATCATTATTGCCAGCCATACCATCAAGGATGTGATTTCACCAACTCCATTGCAGTATAATCATTTACTTTCTGAGCGGTATGACTGCCTTGTGTATTTAAAGAGGGAAGATTTGCAAAGTGTCCGATCATTTAAAATTCGTGGCGCTTACAACCGCATTAAAAAATTAAGTGGGGAAGAACTTCAAAACGGGATTATCTGTGCAAGTGCAGGAAATCATGCACAAGGTGTTGCTTACTCCTGCCATCTGTTAAAAATCAACGGAAAAATCTTTATGCCGAGTACGACGCCTAAGCAAAAGGTGAACCAGGTAAAGTTTTGGGGAAAGGACAGTGTAGAGATTGTCCTTGTGGGGGATACCTTTGATGATGCTTATGAGAAAGCTATAGAATGTGGTCAGAATGAAAACCGAACTTTTATTCATCCTTTTGATGATTATGATGTGATTGCCGGTCAAGGAACCGTTGCTGTTGAATTGTTAAATGATTGTCCTGAAAAGATTGATTATCTGTTTGCGGCAATCGGTGGCGGTGGCCTCCTTGCCGGAGTGGGTACGTACTTAAGACACTACTCCCCTCAAACAAAATTAATCGGCGTCGAACCTCAAGGTGCACCAGGGATGAAGGAATCCATTTTAAAAGGAGAAGTAACGAAACTCCAAGAAATCGATTCATTTGTCGATGGTGCTGCAGTAAAAACAGTTGGTACAAAAACCTTTACTATTTGTAAGGATATTGTAGACGATATTACGGTCGTTCCCGAAGGAAAGGTTTGTACGACGCTTTTAGCCCTCTATAATGAGAATGCCATTGTCGTTGAACCAACCGGTGCGCTTTCCATTGCAGCCCTAGATACATATGCAGATCAAATAAAGGGGAAAACAGTCGTTTGTATCGTAAGTGGAGGCAACAATGATATTGGAAGGATGCAAGAAATTAAAGAGCGCTCTAAGCTATACGAAGGACTACAGCATTATTTTATCGTTCAGTTTCCACAGCGCCCTGGTGCATTACGGGAATTCCTATTTGATGTACTTGGACCGAATGACGATATCAGCCATTTTGAGTATACGAAAAAGAACAATAGGGAAACGGGACCTGCCTTGGTAGGGATTGAACTGAAGGATAAAGAAGATTACTTCCCATTAATTGAAAGAATCAAGACAAAAGGCTTCATTTACAGAGAAGTGAACAATGATAGTACGTTGTTTCAAATGCTGGTATAGACGTGAAAAGACCTTCCATTATGGAAAGGTCTTTTTTTACTAACATGATACTTAACAAATGTCATTTTTAAGGTATAATATTATCTGTGTATGAATCAGTATTTTTTTGTGCTGGATTCAATAAATAGAAATTATCATGAACTGCTAATTATTATACTGAAACGGTACATGTTAGTATAATAAATTTGTGTAGATTCAAAGCGGAAAGAGAGTGTTCATAATGGGTCGTAAATGGAACAATATTAAAGAAAAAAAAGCGTCCAAAGATGCAAATACTAGTCGTATCTATGCGAAATTTGGTGTGGAAATCTTTGTAGCAGCGAAGCAAGGGGAGCCAAATCCAGAATCTAATCAGTCATTACGATTTGTTCTCGAACGGGCTAAAACCTACAATGTACCGAAACACATTATCGACCGTGCGATTGATAAAGCAAAAGGTGGTTCTGAAGAAAGCTATACTGAACTTCGTTACGAGGGCTTTGGACCAAACGGATCCATGGTCATTGTTGATGCCCTTACTAATAACGTAAACCGTACTGCTTCTGACGTCCGTGCTGCATTTGGTAAAAATGGCGGGAACATGGGTGTAAGCGGTTCTGTTGCCTATATGTTTGATGCTACTGCTGTTATCGGTATCGAAGGTAAGTCCTCTGATGATGTGCTTGAACTTTTAATGGAAGCAGACGTAGACGTCCGCGACATTATCGAAGAAGAAGATTCAGTCATTGTTTATGCTGAACCAGATCAGTTCCATGCAGTTCAAGAAGCTTTTAGAAACGCGGGAATTACGGAGTTCACTGTGGCTGAGCTTACTATGCTTGCACAAAATGATGTAACCCTTCCAGAAGATGCGCAAGCTAAATTTGAAAAAATGATTGATGCGCTTGAAGATTTAGATGATGTTCAACAAGTGTACCACAATGTGGACTTAGGTGAATAATAAATAGGCAGACCTCCTTTGAAGGTCTGTTTTCTTTTATATTAATGAATAAATTGGCGGTTCCGATTAACAATAAAAACAGTGTTATTTTTTTAACACTAAAATTTCAATGTGGAGGGATATGCTTTGGATATTCTTATTAGCTTACTCTCAACTTTACGAATATTAAGTAATAGAGCGGTTTATTTTATTAGACATATGAATTATAGGCTGCAATGGCTGTTTCGTATGTATGCTCTAGCTTAGGGTATTCAAGTATTGATATTCGCATTGAAGGAAGAAAGGGCGAGCATGGACCATGCTTGCCTTCTTTTATAGAAATAAAAAGATAAATATTTTTGGCTGTTTTTGGAGTGATTGTTTTTAATCATATTATATTATCTGTCGTGGTCTCACATCTACGGACAGGAATGCCTTTGAAATGATTCAAGTTGCTTGAGTCATACCAAATTCGGACAGTTCAAGCATGGATAAGCAAAAAGTTGTCCGAACACGAGTCTCATTCGGACAGACCAAGTGTGAAGAAGCAAAAAGTTGTCCGAATGCGAGGCTCATTCGGACAGACCAAGCGTGAAGAAGCAAATAGCTGTCCAAATGCGAGGCTAATCCACCACTGATTCGGACAGCAAAGCCCTTGAAAGGTCCAAGCATCTATCCAAAGTTACTTATATATATAAAGCAACATAGTTAACGAAAAGAGCTTTATTTTTTTACAGCTGACAGTATAAATATCGTAGCGATAATTAATATTGAACCAATCCATTCTGCTGCTCCAAAGGAAACATGGAGCCAGGCAACTGCTAAAAAGGCGGCTGATAATGGTTCAACACAGGCTAAAAGACTAGCCTCAGATGCCTTTATGTATTTCATACTTTCCATGTAGCAGAAGAAGGCAATTAACGTGCCAAAAATGACTACAAAAATAACGGCTAAAAAAGAAGGCAGGCTCCAGTTTCCTTGAAACACCCATGGCGGATGAATAAAGCTAAAGCTAATTCCTCCGACTGTCATGCCCCATCCAACCGTAATTAATGAACCCCAACTTAATAACAAATCTCTCGGATAAAGTGTATAGAAAGCAAGTGAAAAAGCAGACAAGATTCCCCAAAATAAAGCCGGAACCGTTATGGAAAGTGAATGTATATTTCCTTGAGTAACTAGAAGAAATGTTCCCAACAGAGCAAAAATTATCGCAATCCCTTCATGTTTAGCAGGTAGCTTTTTCCCACGAATGCTTATATATCCAGCAATAATTACAGGTGCAAGGTATTGCAAGACAGTGGCAGTTGCTGCATTTGCATGTTCTATAGCTGCAAAATAGGTAAATTGAACACCAAACATCCCGAAGATGCCAAAAACGATAAGCTTACTAACATCTTGCTTGTTTTTCCAAATTGTCCAGATATTTTGCTTTCCAACCGTTTGAGAAAACCAGAGTAACCCCACTCCTGAAAAAATCAATCGAGTTACGACAAGCCAACTGGTACTGAAGCCTTGTTGATGAAATAAGTATTGTGCAACCGTCCCGGAGACGCCCCAAAGGGTAGCTGCAATTATAACTAATATCATCCCTTTTGCCCTTGGATACGCCAAGATGACACCGCGCGAATTCATTTTATCACTCCGAATGATACAAACTAATTATCTATAAATATAGCAAAGTTTACGGTAATTATGTAAGTTATTTGCTAATAGATAGGTATAATATGCGATGGTACAATTTTTACTGATAGAGCATAAGAAGGCTTGCACTATCATATCATTATCAGATTGCTAGCAAATTGATAACTCTTGCTAACCAATGTCCATTAAAGATATGTATAAGAAATTATTATGAAAATTGATAAGAGATTCATTCTATACGTTATGAATTTTTTACCATAAAATAGAACTATCAGTCAACAAGGGGGAATACCATTGAAAGCAATTATCGTTCATGAATTTGGGGCACCAGAGGTTATGCAATATGTAGAGGTTGAGACACCAAAAATAAATCCTAGTCAGGTGTTAATTAGAGTAGAGAAATCAAGTGTGAATTATGCTGATGTGAAAGCGAGATATGGTCATAAAGGAAAAGGGAACTTCCCTTTTATTCCTGGACTTGATACGTCGGGTGTGATTGTGGAGGTTGGAGCAGAAGTAAATCATTTACAACCTGGGCAAAGAGTCATAGCATTTCCAGCTAATGGGTCTTACGCAGAATTTGTAGTCGCGGAAGGTATTCTTACATATGAAATACCCGATTCAATGGATTTTACCACTGCCGCTGCCTGTCCTACTGTTTCTTTCCTTTCTTATAAACTATTAGCAGATATTGCACGGATCGAACCGGGGGAAACCATCCTCATTCATTCCGCTGCAGGTGGAGTGGGAACTACGGCTATTAAGATGGCAAAACTGCTAGGTGCAAGTAATATTATCGGAACGGTAGGTGACGAAAATAAAGTGTCTATTGCACTAAAGGCTGGTGCAGACCATGTTATTTGCTATAAGAATGATGATTTTTCAAGTAGAGTAAATGAATTAACAGATAATCAAGGCGTAGATATTGTCCTCGATTCCATTGCTGGTGAGATAACTGGGCAAAGTCTAACCTGTCTTGCACCATATGGAAGGTTGGTTCAATTTGGAAATTCAAGTGGGGCAGTTGGAAGCTTTAAAACCAGTGATCTACACTCTAGCTGTCGGTCGGTGCTAGGTTTTAGCTTAGGGACAACAAGAAAAAGACGACCTGAGACCTTACAGTCTACAGCCAAGGAAGTACTCAAATTATTTAGTGATGGAAAATTAAATATGGAGGTTGGTCATCACTATCCCTTGGAGGCTGCTATTACTGCTCACAAGCTAATGGAAAGTAGACTAAGTACTGGAAAAATCATATTAGATGTAAGAGATTCTCTATCATAAAAATTATATTTATTTATGGATATTATTGTAAAAATAACTTACCCATAATTTAGGTAAATGGTATATGATGATTACTATAGTTAGATATACCATTTAATATTTTAGGGGGAATTTTTTAAAGATATGAAAAGACAGTACGATCTCGATTGGATCCGTGTCCTCGTAACATTAGCCGTTTTCATTTATCACTGTTTCATGTTTTTTAATCCCTGGCCTTGGCATGTAAAAAATAATGAGACCGATCCAACCTATATTACAGCGGTCTCCTTGTTTATGAGTTCCTGGTTGATGCCGATTTTTTTCACAGTATCGGGGATGAGCTCCTATTATGCCCTCCAGAAAAGGTCTGGGAACGAATATGTGAAGGAACGACTTGCTAGGTTAGGAGTACCGCTTTTGTTTGGTGTTATGATACTATCGCCTCCACAGGTATATATGGAACGCGTGAGTCATGGGCAGTTTTCCGGATCCTTTTTTTCATGGTTCCCGCAGTATTTTGATGGTGTATATTTAGATATTGGTGGGACGGGGAATTTTGCTTTTGTAGGTCTGCATTTATGGTATTTGTTCATTCTTATGATATTTAGCATTTTAACGGTTCCACTTTTTCTTAAAAAGAAACCGTCTATTATGAAAGAATTAAAATCCTACCAATTATATCTGATGCCTATTCCTTTAATGATTGTATCCACATTCGTGGATGTTGTTCGTCTAGGAGGTTGGGACATTACTTTCTACTTGGTCTTATTTTTATTTGGTTATTTTTTTCTAACCAAAGAATCTTTCAAAAAGGTGATTAAAAAACTGCTTCCTATTAATCTAGTTATTTCAGTTTGTACATCAATCTTTTTTGTATATGGATTCATTTCAGGTATGCCTTCAACTGGGTTTATAGCAACAATGGTGTTTGCCTCCATTAAGGCAATGAATTGTTGGACTTGGATTCTTGTCATTTTTGCTGTTGCGGAAAGACATTTATCTTTTTCTAATAAGTGGTTATCATACAGTTCACAAGCATCTATGCCATTCTATGTTCTCCATCAGCCGGTTATTGTTACTATAGGATTTTTTATCGCTAATAAGGCATGGTCCATTCCTGTAAAACTCATCTTTTTAATGGTTGTTGCTTTTTTTATCATCATGCTCCTTTATCAATTTATCATTTCCAAGGTATATATATTACGTATTCTGTTTGGTATCAAAGGGGTTAAGAAACCAAAGTCTAGCCCAGATGTTAAAAATGTTGGTTCATAAAATGTGTGAAAAGCATAAAACATCCTAAAAGATTAATTTTGAACAAAAAAATGACTATCAAATTTGTTTGAATTTGATAGTCATTTTTGGTTTTATTTTATATGTTTGCGAGAGTTTGTTAACCTGTTAGAAGTCGAAGCTCACTTTAGATAGAGATTTATTCGAAATGTTTGGTGATGAACTCTCCAATTTCATCAATTGCCTGTTGTCCCTCAGGGATGGCGAACGTTTGAAAAACATGCCACATATCATCCCAAACCTTAAAGCTAACTTCTACTCCCGCTGCTCGAGCGCGGTCCACTAGACGGGCGGCATCACTTAACAAGATTTCATCATTTCCAACGTGGACTAACAGAGAAGGAAGCCCTGTTAAATCAGCATATATAGGTGAAACAAGCGGATGACGCGGATCTAGATCGCGAATATACAACGCTGGGGTTAAACGAGTGGCATCTGGTGATAACCATGGGTCCACTTCTGCACGTGTTACCATGGATTCCCCGGTGCCTTCCATGTCTGTCCAAGGGGATAATAGCACAGCTAAGGCAGGTAGTGGGTCGCCCGCATCCTTAAGCGATAAAAGGGTGGCTAATGTTAGTCCGCCACCTGCTGAATCACCACCAATGACGATGTTTTTTGAAGATACACCTGAGTTGAGAAGCCATCGGTAGACACTAACGGCATCTTCAATTGCAGCTGGAAAAGGATGTTCAGGAGCGAGTCTATATTCTGGTACCAGTACTCGTGCGGCAGTGGAACGAGACAGCTTTGATGCTAAGTATCGGTGTGTATTACAGCTACCCATTATGTAGGCACCACCATGAAGATAAAGGAAAACACGGTCTTCTACTGCATTTGGTGCGGTTACCCATTCAGCTGCTATTCCTTCAATTTCTACTTTTTCTACGGTAATATCTTGTGCTACAGGGGTTAAAGCGGATAAAGCTTCTAATCCTTGTCTAGCTGTTTCAATATTTGCTTCAGGTGATTGGTTTGCCTTTGACATCTGTAAATACTGCCTTACTAAGAGACTTTCTTGACTGGCCATCAAAATTTCCCCTTTCAATTTGAGAGTAAGTGCATACATATATGTAATTCTCCGTAATTGACCGATTTCCTCCATAATTTAACAACTATCGTTATGAATGTAGCTTCTATGTGACCGAAAAAATTGAGAAAAACTGAAACCGGTAACGTAGGAAGGTTCTACGTGACCGAAACCAATGGAAGGAACTGAAACCGGTAACGTAGGAAGGTTCTACGTGACCGAAACCGTTGGAAAAAACTGAAATCGGTAACGTAGGAAGCCTCTACGTGACCGAAACCGTTGGAAGGAACTCAAACCGGTAACGTAGGAAGGCTCCACGTGACTGGAACTATTCAAAAAAAATGAAACCAATAACGTAGGGATACCTACATAACTATTTAAAAACAAAAACGGTCACGTAGTAAAACTACTTGACCGTTTTAAACAAGAACCCCATATAGATTCTATGTCTACCATTTTACTCAAGTTCTCACCTTGGGATCAATGGTTTAACCGAGATAGCAGGGGAGAAGTTGGTAACGATGCAGCCCTCTAATTGCTGTGGACTTAACAACCCTAAATTAAAGGCTGATTTTATTTTACTATCATCTGGTTTCTTAACCACTTGGATGAGATCATGCATCTGTAATTCTTCTAGTCTTCTAACGGTGTCCACTTCATGATATTTTTCAGTTTTACGAATCTGTCTTTGTAGTTTGAATCCACTTATTGTAATTTCCCCTTTATGGTTGCACCCTACAAGATTATTAAAATATGCTTGGAAAGCATCCTTCAGTATACTCATTTCCATTTCAATTTCTTTTTTCTTTTTATTAAGCTCGTAATACTTGTTTAACATCTCACCTGTAATTAAGGAATCATTGTTATTTAACAATCTCCTCGCCTCCTTACGAACGTATATTCTATATTATGATTATCCTGCCGAAATAAGTACTGCAGAAAAAAATTCTCATTTGGAGGGAGGAGGATATGAACTAAAACAAATTATGTTTTTAAGAGATATCCTTCAAGATTGGCTAGTAAGATTGAAGTGCATTCCCTTCGAAAACTGTATTTTCCAAGTGTTTCTCCCGCAATTTCTACATTGATTAAGCCGGCTGCTCTTAAACTAATTAAATGATCATGGACAGTACTTTTCGCTAAATCCATATGTCGATAGACTTCTATAAAAGTAGCAGGATGAGTAGCCAGAAATTTCAGGATCTTCAATCTGCTTTTATCAGATAATGCTTTAGTCACTAACATTAATTCCATGGAGGGGTCATCAATTGCAGACGGGTAAATATTAGGTGAATAGTGACAAAGTAAGGTTTCCCCAAAGAAATGGAACAAATTACTTGGTTGTGAATGATAATGAGGAATAAACATAATCCTTTTTAAGCCTTCTACTGGTATAAAAATAACACCGTTTGTTACATGAATACCAAATTCCATTGGGTCAAAACGATTGATTTCCTTCTTTCTGCTCTCAGATTCACTCTTTAATCTCTCGAGTATTTCCGAATTAAAGTCTTTGAAATATTGATTTTCCCACTCAGACAACAGGTCAACCATTTCTTTTCTTTTTTCATTAAGGTCATTTGGGACAGCACTCATCCAGGGAGATAGTCGTTCAAATAATTCTCCTGTACTGGCTTCATCAAGCCACTTTAAAAACGAGTGGGTGTCCATTTCTTTATGCTGAATAGCCAGCAATTGCAGAGGCATCCAAACGTCCTTACCTTCTAATTCGGTTTGAAAGTTGGATGAAAGCTGCTGCTTAACCATCTTCACCCAGCCGACACCTAAATCAATGCGTTTATGTGAGCTCTTACAAAGGTAGGTATGTAAACTTGAAATTAATTCATTCACTTCAGTAAAAGAAATTTCTACCGTATACATGAGACAACACTCCGTTCCATTGAAAAAATTTTATGAAAAGAGATGACAAACAGACTTAAATGGATATATAATCCAATTGTAGTTCGGTTATTGACGAACTAAATTAAAGTTCCTTATAAAACGAATTATAAAGATTAATTATTCAATATTCAATAGGAGTGGAGTGTATCGTATGATAGCTGTAGTTTTTAATCCTGAAAAAGTAATGCCAGAAATACAGGAGGTTCCTATTCCAGTCATAGGAGATCATGAGGTGCTCATTAAGGTTAAAGCAGCTGCACTAAACCATCGTGATCTTCATATAACAAACTCAAAAAATAAAAGGAGTTTCATATATGGTTCAGATGGTGCTGGTGAAATTATTGATGTTGGCAAACAGGTGACCCAATGGTCAATAGGGAACGAGGTCGTGATCAATTCTCAAATCTCATGCTTGCAATGTGAGTATTGCCTAAAAGGGGAACATTCTTTTTGTGAATCAGGAAGTGTATTAGGCGGGGCTGTTTGGGGAGGTACTTTTGCCGAGTATGTAAAAGTCCCGGCGGCCAATCTAGAACGAAAACCCAACCACTTAACCTTTGCGGAAGCAGCAGCCCTCCCGTTAGCATTTGGTACAGCTTGGAGAGCGTTATTTTCTAAAGCAAAGCTTCAGGCAGGTGAATCCATATTAATTGAAGGGATTGGTGGAGGAGTTGCGTTGTATAGTTTGCAGCTAGCCTTATCAGTAGGAGCGAAAGTGTTCGTCACTTCCAGCTCTGATGAGAAATTAGAAAAGGCCGTAAAGCTGGGGGCAACGGCTGGATTTAACTACCGTGATGGTGGGATAAATCCCCTTTCTCTCGTTCCAACAGGGTTTGATGTCATCGTATCGAGTAATAGTCGTACCCTCACTTCAAGTATCCATTATGCAAAAAAGGGTGGCAGACTGGTACAATTTTCTTTTATCGGAGAAAATCTTCCCCTTTTTGATATTGATACAGTGATGGGGAAACAGCTACAAATTTTTGGATCAGCGATGCATTCATATACCGAATTTAAAAATGCTTTCAGATTTGTGGAAGAGTCAAAATTGATGCCAGTCGTATCTAACATCCTGCCATTAGAGTCCTTTGAGGAGGGATTCTCTGAAATGAAACAAGGAAATCAGTTTGGAAAAATTGTCTTTACTTTATAATGAGTTTTTAATATTTGTGAATATCAATCTATTAAAATAGGAGTGATGATTAATGAGTGATTTGAATTCTGCTTTGTTGGTCATTGACATGCAGGTGGGACCTCTTTATGGAACATATATGAAAGAAGAAACAATGGCAACAGTTAAGGATATAATTGCCAATGCAGAAGCAAAAAAGATACCAATCTTCTATATACAACATGAAGAACAGGCTGGAGGTTTTTTGGAAAGAGGCACACCATTTTGGCGGTTTGTTGACGGAATTTCTCCACGTTCCTCCGATCGGATAATAAATAAAATGAGTACGGATGCATTTCACGAGACTTCGCTACAGGATGAATTAGCGTCTCTAGGGGTTTCTCAATTGATTGTGGTTGGTGCAAGAACGGAATACTGTGTTGACACAACATGCCGAAGAGCGGTTACCCTAGGGTACAATGTCACATTAGTATCAGATGGTCATACAACTGCAGACGGTGCTATACCAGCAGAAATGGTTATAAAGCATCACAACCACCATTTAAGCACCGTAAAAACAATCCATCATGAGATAACAGTTACGCCCGCTGCACAAATTGTATTTTTATAAAACACGATGCACATTTGGGGTCAGGCACCACAATAAGAAAAAAAATTTGCATTCTTGTCGAATTACTGGCAATCTAATGTAAGTAGTATTAAAATCTTCTCGGAAAGACAGATAGGTGATTAAATGATTGAAGTAAAAACGTCGAAGCTTAGTGATGGAGAATTAAATAGAGGGGTATTTGCGACACAGGATATAGCAAAAGGTGAATTGTTTCATGAGGCACCTGTTATTCCTTATCCGAACAGAGAGCATGTACATATCGAGAAAACATTGCTAGCTGATTATGCTTTTGAGTATGGACAGAACCACACTGCCCTTTTGTTAGGATATGGTATGCTGTTTAATCATTCTTATCAGCCTAATGCCATTTATGAAATTAACTTTCCAAATCATACTTTTGACTTTTATGCATATCGGGATATAAAAGCAGGAGAAGAAATTCTTATCAATTATAATGGCGATGTGGATGATGATGAGCCGCTTTGGTTTAATAAAGAGGAAAAAACAGATAGTCAAGATGAGTAATTAAAGAGGATAGAAAGTGTGCGATTATATTCGCCCTTTCTATCCTTTTGTTTTTATGAGCAGGTATTATATTTTCATGCTAAAGGGGAATAGTAAAGGAAGGATTTGTCAGGAGTAGTCATTCATAGAAAACCAGGAAATAGGTGAATGGTTTGAGTCATGAAGCAATTGGGATGTTGACAACCATAGCTATAGCTACAATTGGATGCTTATACTTTATTAGAATTGACTGGAAGAGATATGGGCTTCTCTACTTAATTAGTGCTTTAGCGGCTAATCTGCTTTGCTATACCTTTACGTACCTTGGATTTTACAGTTTTCCAAACAACATTTTACATAAGGGTTTCTTAACCCCTTTTGGTCTAGTTTCAACAGTCTTCCCCCTGTTAACCATGTTTGGAGTTCGATTTAGCCCTGACAGCTGGAGTTGGAAAATTCCCTTTTATTGGGCGCTTGTACATTTGGGAGTGCTAGGAGAAGTCATACTAAAGCAAACCATTATTTTTAAATTTGAACCGGAATGGGATTTATGGGATTCCTATACCTTATGGTGGATATATTATTTACTTTTTGAACTTTTAGGCGGAAAAATTGTACCATCAAAGCATAGAAAACCAATTAGCTCAGATGCTTTTCGATACGGTAAATGGGGCTGGATCGTTCTGCATGTGATTGTCATTAGTACGATTTTTTTAGCTGGGGTTTATGTAGGGGTTACCATATTCAAATAGGTTAGAAAAATAGCAATTAGCAGCGTATCTCTTTTATGATAGGCTGCTGTTTCCGTTATAATAAAATTATTTGCTTAATTAAATCACGCCTATTAGATCTTACAACAATTGGTTTATAGTTCCTCTGGAATAGGCTAGAATTAAGATGTAATTTATATTGAAAAAGGAGACTTTTATGGAGATTACTTACAATTTAACAGAAGAGGATTTCTTGCACTTTAATATGTTCCATCTAAAACATTCTAAATCTGCCATTCAATCATTAAATGTACAACGATTTTTAACGCCAGTATTTTTTATCCTAATGGCTTTTCTTTTATCTGAATTTGGAAATATACCATTTCTAGAGCTATTTATAGTTTTTTTGATCACGAGTATCTTGTGGATTATCTTTTACCCATGGTACTTCTATAACACGGTCACAAGAAGAATGAAGAAAATGTTCAAAGAAGGTAAGAATGTAGGTTTACTTGGTGAACATGTACTGACATTGAATGAAGAAGGTTTGGTGGAATCATCTGCAAATGGTCAAATAAAAGTGAACTGGTCTGGCATCACTGATTATAAAGAGGACGAGCAGTACTTTTATTTATATAACAGTTCTGTAAGTGCTTATATTATTCCAAAAAGAGATTTAAATAACAGTGAGGAAGTTGAGAATTTTCTTAAGGGGAAGGTTTCAATTATATAAGATAGGGAGGGGCAGGGAAGTAGTATGAAATGCATGGTTACAAAGGGATGTATTAATTACGAAATTTCAGGTAGTGGTTATCCGGTTCTAATATTACATTCGATGGGGACTGACCACCGGTCGATGGTGCCTTGGTTAGAGCCTATTTTTAATGATATTGAAGGGTTTCAAAGGATATATATCGATATCCCTGCACACGGTAAAAGTTTGATTGATAATCATTTTGCATCTTCTGACGACATGCTTTTGAATATCTTAGATTTTATTGATCGGATTATTCCAAATCAAGAATTTTCTCTAATAGGTTTTTCGTATGGTGGGTATTTAGCGCAAGGAATCTTACACCAGAGGAGAAACCTAGTGAAAAGCATTTGTTTATTGGCTACAGCACTCCATCTAAAAGAAAAAGGAATCCTCCCTAAAAAAGTAATCCAGGATCAAGATACTGATGCATTAATGGAATTGGATTCAGATATAAGAATAGCGTTTGAAACATTAATGAATATCCAAAATAAAGAAAACCTTGAAATTTTTTTACGAGAAATGCAACCTGGTCGCTTATTAGCTAATCGGAATTTTTTACTGTCAAATTGGCGAGAAAAAGGCTATTACTTTTCGGAAGAACCATTACAGGACGCTGACATGGTTTCACTTCCCGCTCTCCTTATCTTAGGGAAACAAGATTCAATCTGTGGGTACAAAGATCACTTTAATCTTTTTGAAAAATTTTCTCATGCTACGTTTGCTGTATTAGATCAAGCGGGTCATATGTTACATATCGAAAAACGTGAAATTGTTCAGGGTTTAATTAAAGATTGGTTAACTAGGTCGAATTCTTTCAGTAAATAATGAATAAAGGCTAGAGAAAAGGTCAATCGGAAGAAAAATTCCGGTTGATCTTGTTTTTTTGTAAGGTAATTCAGTCAAAACTAATAAAACAAACCATTTTGTCGGTATGATAAGGAAGGAGCTTAAATATTGACAAGGGCAGAGATTTTAAATTTATTAGTATTGATTGAGTCGGTCTACACTAACTTTGTGACAAAGGATGAAATGGTTCTTTTTTGGTTTAAGATAGGTCCGTATTTGGACTGTGAAAAAGTATTGGGAAAAGTTCGAAGCCACATTAGAAAAAGCCCGTATCCTCCTAGCGTTGAGGATCTGATTGATTTTTCAGGAGAGATGTTGATGCCTTCATTGTCTTATGCTGCAGGAAAAAGGGCCTTTAGAGGTAACATGAAAGATTCTCTTTCAGCGTGGATGTGTGAGTATTCCATTAGATAGGTTTTAGAGTTGACCTTGTTTAAGAAAAACAGGGTACCCGCCCATGCCTTTTTGAAAATTTAACATAGTCTAGACTGTAACCTATACAAAGGAGAGTTGCTCTAATGAATGATCTTACGCAATTTACAGGTGAAATGAGAACAATGGGTGGTTTCCCAGGCATGGGTGGAGCAGGAACAATGGGTGGATTCCCAGGCATGGGTGGAGCAGGAACAATGGGTGGTTTCCCAGGCATGGGTGGAACAGGAACAATGGGTGGATTTCCAGGCATGGGTGGCATGAGTATGGGAGGATTCCCAGGCATGGGCGGCATGGGCATGGGAGGATTTCCAGGCATGGGAGGCATGGGCATGGGAGGATTTCCTGGCCATGGTTGGCATGGCGGTTGGGGAGGACACCACGGTCATCCATGGCATGGCGGCTGGGGAGGACACCACGGCCATCCATGGTATGGGGGGTGGGGAGGTCACTTCGGGCATGGAGGATTTAGCGGCTTTTGAAGTTCTCCAGTTAATGATTGATATGGAGGCTTGTGACGAACCACCATTAATCAATGAATGATGTTTTTTTAGGCTATAAATAAAATATAAAATGCTTATCTTAAATTGTTTAGAAATATAGAATTAAGTATGCCCTTAAACAAAAATGAAAAAGCCTTGTTCAATCAGGGCTTTTTCTTATTAATTACAAATTTGTGTAAATGGTTAACTGAAATAAAATAATGATAATCCCTATTTCGTAGACTAGCATTTTCTGATAATTACAATTAATATAGAACTATTCTGGTAAATATAGGGGGAAATAAAAATGTTAATTCAAAAGGCTACAATAGATGAACTAGAAGTCGTAACCGAACTATTTGATTTGTATCGAGTGTTTTACGAACAAGCATCAGACCTTACTGCAGCGAAAGAGTTTTTGAAAGAAAGAATAGTTAATGAGGAGTCGGTTATCTTCGTCGCTCTTGAAGACAATGAGGCACTTGGATTTGTTCAGCTTTATCCGTCTTTTTCATCTGTCAGCATGAAGCGCTCTTGGGTACTCAATGATTTGTATGTAAAAAAACAAGCACGCGGCAAAGGTGTGGGGGAAAATCTAATCAACACAGCCCTTCATTTCACAAAAGAATCTGGGGCAAAAGGAGTATTACTCGAAACAGGCAAGGAAAACATTAACGCTCAAAGACTTTATGAAAAAATAGGTTTTGTGAAGGAAACGAATTATTTTTATTATTATACGGTTTAAGATCTGCATAAAATAGAATAGTAAAGTATGTGGGGAGGCTAATATGAACCAGAGAAAGAAACTTATGATTATTTGTTTTATTTTTATGGTTTTAAGTCTCATTGGTTTTGCTTTAATCGCTGGGAGTACGATGAATCCCTCACAATATTCCGGAAATGGTAATTTTGCCATTCTGTTTACCATGCCAACCGTACCAATATACCTTATATTTCTTTATTATCTAAGCAGATGGGTCTATAAAGCGATAAACGGAGTAAGTGTGAAAAATCGGCTTACGTTTCTTGTGTGTATGGCAGTTGTATTTGTTGTACTCATCTTCTTGGAAGTTAGATATATTCAGAATTTGGTTATCTTACTTGGAGGAGGGCCAGAGAGTCCAGAATCGAGAATCTACCGTTTTGGCTGGTATAATCAATATACCAATACGTTTTATTTTAATTGGATCACTTTTTGCTTGGGTATGATTATAAGTGTGATGATCTCAATCGGTTATAATCTAATAAAAAAGAGTTCGCGCAATAACTAGAGGAAGCAGAAAAATGACTGCTTCCTTTTTTTTAGTAACCCTATGATTTTAACCCTGTCCATATTCGTTAATTATTCAAAATTCCTACACTTTTAGTATCCATAAATCTGTTAAATTGAAAATATAGTATATATGAGGTGATGTTATAATGAAAAATTTAGCGTCAACGGATGTGGTTCAGTGTGGGAAAGTCTATATGGTTGAAATGCAGGATGGAGAAATTAGTTCTTTCAGGGTTTTAAATGAGACACCAACCCATTATATTTTTTCTTATTCTACTAACGAAAATGTAGAAGTATTTGAAAAGGGGAAAAATGAAGTAATTGGTATATTTGAGGTTCGTGAGTGGTGGGATACAAAGGGAAAAAAAGAAGGTCCTTTAGTAAACAGGTAATCTTATAAGAGAGAATAATTATTTTCTAATATGTTAAAGTAATACATATATAGAAAATAATTTTTTTGCGGCAAGGGGTGAGGACCGTGCTTTTTCATTACCATTTTTGGACACCATATCTAGAGGAAATGGAGAACTTTTATCATGACCAGGGTTTTCGGATAAATCAACGGTTAGGGAAATATAAAGGAGGTTTTCAAACCTTTAATCCTCCTTTATCCTGGGATGAATTCAGGGATCAAGGAATCATATTTCGTATCATTGAAATGAAGAAAGGGAATGTAAATATAACCTTTGGTTTTGGAAAACGTGTAATGTTTGATCATATCGGGTTCCTCGTGACAAATGAAGAGAAAAGCAAAATATGTGAAAATGCTAACATTTTGAACTGGAAAGTGGAATTAGGAGAAAGAAGAACCTTCATAACCACACCGTATCAATTTTTGATTGAACTACAAACACATTTGGATGCAGTAGATGGAGATGGAAAGAAAGCAGAAATTGATAAAATGGTCATCTCTACGCCCATTGAGGGATTGGGGGAGGACTTGGAGATGCTTTTTGGAAAAAAAGTACTTGAAATACAAAATACAATAGAAGAACCTGTGATGTTGAAAGAAGTAAAGCTATCTATTGTTAATAAAAATGAACTTATTGATCCAAATGGAGTACAAATTAATCTTGGTTCATGAGCAGAATCCTAAATAAAAACCCCCCTTATCTCATATAGGGGGGACTCCAATTATTTTACTTTACCAATCAATTCAGCCAAATGTTTCCGAATTGCTTCTGGATTTCCAGAAATTTGTTCTTCTCTTTGTTGGTCTTTTCTCCATTTTTCGAGTGATCTCACTAATATCTCTTGCTCATTGGCTTGTGGAATAACTACGACACCGTCTGCATCCCCAACAATTAAATCCCCGGGAAGGATAGCAGTACTTCCGCAGGAAATTGGAACATTCACTTCACCAACTCCGGCTTTGCCACTTGCAGCAACAGTCGTTCCCTTACAAAAGACAGGAATATTCAATTCTTTTATTCCGACAATGTCACGAATAACCCCGTCAACAACAAATCCACTAATACCAAGTGTTTGAGCCATTCCAACAACAAAGTCTCCAGCAATGGCTCGATATTGATCGCCTTTTGCATCAATGACTAAAACATCACCTTGTTTTGCTTCGTATATGGCTTTTAGGACTGCAAGATTATCTCCGACAGGAATTTTGACTGTCAATGCTCTCCCTACAAGCTTGTATTCTTCCTTTAGTGGTTTGATGGAAGGATGCAGGTTATTTAATCCGTCCATCGCATCGGAAATACATGTAGTGGGAATATTGCGAAATTTAGTTGTGATCTGATCCATTTTGATTCTCCTTTCTCCAATTCATCTATAATAAATTATAGCTTAAAACAGAAAAAGGAGGACTTTTAATATGAAGTCCTCCTGATCATTATTGATTTTTTAAGGAATAGTATTGGGAAATATGGCTATCTAATATTTGGCTGATTTGAACGGTTCTTTCATTTGTAAGACCATTATTTAGCCCGCAATGAATCATTTCTTTACGAAGAACCTCGATGGCAGCTTTTAATTCACTAAAAGTCAGTTCCTTCACTAGCATAATACCCACATCCAAATTTAGTAGTTTAATACATGTATTTACATTTATAACAATAAATACGGAAAGTAACTTTAGTTCAATTATATGGTAAATAGATGTGGTATAGCAGTGAAACATCGCACAATTAGTGAACATTCTATTACATTTTTCTTATGAAGGTAGGATTATTTACACTGAAGAGATGGTTGAATCAATTTTTAAATAATACTATTTTTGGCAGCATTGCTATCGTTTAAGTCTGAGTCTTGGATGTAGGAGATAGGGATGATCATCGGGACAAAATCTCCATTCTGTTCTCCATATCCTTGATTTCGTTTGTAGGAGATGAAATGGTCTATGAACTGTGTTGGGCCTGTGTTAAGCAGGGAGCCATGATCCAATACGTTAACTTTTAACCCTCCAACATTCACTATCATCGGTGCAAAAATCATTTCGTTCACCCCTTCGAGTGCTGTAGCCTTTAAATAATGCTGTTCTTAACTGAATTACTATCTGTAACATCAGGGTCTACTACCCAAGAAATTGGAATATATACAGGAGAGAGGTCTCCATTTTGTTCTCCAACGCCTTGGTTTCGTTTATAAGTTTGAAACTGATCGATAAGCTGGTAGGGTCCTAGGTTTACAAAGGACCCATTATCTACAGTATTGACCTTAAAGCCTAAAAAGGTAATCGCCATTGGTGCAATGTTCAATGAAATCACTCCTATGCATAATTTCTGTTATATCCATGGTTGTAGATGCAAAAGTTATTTATCATTTTTTACAGAAGGTGAGTCACTACAATCATCATCTAAAATCATGTGGATGGGGATGGCTGTTATAGAGAGGTCTGCACTTTGCTGGCCAAAACCTTGATTCTTTTTTCCAGCAACATTATTACCGATATGGAAGGTTGACCCTAATGAAATAGGACTTGTGTGATCAACACTGTTTATCTTCAAATCACCAATGTTGATTTTTGTTGGGATAAAAAACATCCTTACCTCCTAAGGTTCGTTTTAGAAAGGCTCTATTAAAACTGCCTGTTGATTTCCGCTCCAGGCTCTTCGCTTTCCGTGGGCGTTTCGGCGAGCCTCCTCGGCGCAAGCGCCTGCGGGGTCTCCCCTGAACCGTACTCCCACAGGAGTCTTCGAGCCTTCCGCTCCAATCAACAGGGGATAAAAATCAACATAGTTCCTTAACGCAGCCTTTAGAAAAGTAGATGACATATTGTTTTTTAAATATATTCGTTGGAAGGGAGTATCAGAACGTGATAAAGTTCCATAAAAAAAGAAAGTGGGGGTAAACCACTTTCAAATGAAGGAAAACTTTTATGGGTTAATACAGCATATGTTCATGCTTGTACGTGCATGTAGTGAACATGTCCATTTGAAAAAAATTTTTTTTAAAAAGGGCGCTAACAAATCTCTTGAATAAGCTCAATCGTATTATTTTTGGGCGAGTTGACCAACGATGAAACCTCGTATGACTCCATTAAACTCTCATTCAGTGGAACAAGGAATTGATTTAAAAAATGTGGGTCTGTAATCGATGTGTCCAGCCAGATTTTCTCATCCTCCGGTTTCAATATAACGGGCATTCGATCATGAATATCCTTCATTAGTTCATTTGGTTTTGTAGTAATGACCGAACAAGTATGGATCGTTTGACCACCTGGCGACTTCCAGCCTTCCCATATTCCTGCCATTGCAAATAATTCATTTGACTTTAGTTTGATTCGCATCGGTGTTTTTGTTTTATCTTCATTCCTTTTCCATTCATAAAAGCTATCAGCAATTACTAAACAGCGCTTTTTCTTAAAGGCATTTCGGAAGCTGGGCTTTTCATTTAAATTCTCCGCGCGGGCGTTAATCATTTTATGGCCAATAGTTGCATCCTTTGCCCATGGAGGTATCAAGCCCCACTTTAAATAACCCATCCTATTCACTTTACCATCATTGATTACTGATAATACAAGCTGTGAAGGGGCAATATTGTATGTAGGAAAAAACTCTTCTTCATCTAAGAAGGATTGAATCATAAAACGATCAATAATCTCCTCAATATTTACAGTTAATGTGAATCGTCCACACATTTAAATTCACCTCATCAATTAATAGCTTAATTGTAGCAGATTAGGCTAAATACCCACAAAAATCTAAGGGTATCGGAATAATTTCCAATAATAGTAATTTTTATAGGTAATTATATTCTACCAATATTCAGAATAATTTGGTAATGTTTGTAATTAAGGAGGGGGAACTGGACAATACGGAAGGAGATTGGGCACTTTAAAATTAATTAGAAGGGGTAGTACGACTGTGAAAGAAAAGATTCACGAACAAGTTATGAGTGAAAACCATTTAAGTCAATTGGCATCAGTAGGTCAAATTGCTGCTGGAATTGCTCATGAAGTACGAAATCCGCTAACAGCGGTAAAGGGATTTTTACAACTCCTTGAACATGATAATAAACCAGACTACATACATATCGCTCAATCTGAATTAGAAAATGCATTAACTACCTTGAATAATCTACTTCATGTGTCAAAACCAGATCAAGAAGAAGAGGAGATGCAATCTTTTTCTGTAGTGGTTGAGTTAGAGGCGATCCTGAATTTGTTTCAAGACCAATTATACAATGTAGAGATTGTTACTAAGTTTAAAGACACTGAAATAATGGTTCATGGTAAAAAAAATCAATTTAAAAAGGCATTCTTTAACTTAATTAAAAATGCTTTTGAATCAATGGAATCAAAAGGGACTTTAATCATTTGTCATTATGTAGCTGCGGACCAGTTAGTTGTTACGATTGAGGACACGGGTGTCGGCATACCCAAAGATAAGTTAACCTTACTGGGTACACCCTTTTACACCACTAAAGATCATGGTACAGGAATGGGCCTAACTCAAGTTTTTTCTGTTGTTTATCAACACGGTGGGAAAGTGATTGTGGACAGCAAAGAAAATAGAGGAACAAAATTCACAATACGATTACCAAAGCATTATGTACCACCAAAAAGAGGGGTGTAGAGGTTGGAACTGAAAATAATAGATAATAGTAGCATTAAAGATTTTTTAGTTTCAAATAGAGCCCTTTTTGAAGAAAATTTATTAGCTGAAGCTATAAATGTAAAAGATAAAATAGAAGAAATACATACAATAGGCAATATTAATCTATTAAACAATGCGCATAAACTAGTTATGTATGTTGTTGAAGAGCGTGAGCATGAATTAATTTTATTCGCAAAACAAGAAGGTGTTTCCTGGGCAAAGTACTCCTTAACGATTGCTTTTAAGCTAGAGTGGGTTCAAGCTATTAGAAGAACATTATGGGATTTTCTATACAACTATGAATTAAAGACAAATTTTAATAGTAGTCGTGAGGATTTTTTCACCCTTGAAAAAAATATAAATCAGCTTATTGATCAATTCCTAAACTACTTTTTTATCAGTTACACCAAATATAAGGATGAGCTTCTTGAAACACAAAGAAAATTGGTGGAAAATCTATCTGTTCCAATTATCCCCATTTCCAAAGAGGTTTGTATACTTCCTTTAATTGGTAACATCGACATAGTTAGAATGACCACAATTGAAGATAAAGTGCTATCAAGTATCGAAAATTCACATATTCAAACCTTAATTATTGATTTTTCTGGAGTGGCCCATATGGAAGAGGATGTCATCAATTATTTAAATAAAATAATAAATGGTATATTCATGATGGGTTGTAAGTCGGTTCTAACAGGCTTGCGTGCAGAAAATGTAAAGGTGATGATTCAGTTAGGAATAAGTATTGAACATGTGGCTGAATACAAAGGGACCCTACAATTTGCCTTAAAGGATTATGTATCAGTTTAAAGTTTCAAATTCTTGAATTGAAAAAGGAGACACATCCTCTAAGGTGGTCTCCTTGTTTATTTAATATGGGATTGGTATTAATGTGTTCTCCGTGCAAAATCCACAAAACGAAATTTATCAGGTCTATGTCTTGATTCTGTAAATTGGAAAAGGGTAGCATCATCTAAATAAACATAGTTTTTGATAACAACCACATTATGAAAGCCATCTAAGTCTAAAAGGGTCCGGTCTTCGATCGTAGGCTCCACTACGACAATTTCTTTTTTAGCAAAGCTTATTGTTAGCTCTAATTTGTTTTCAATATACTGATAGATCGAGTCGGCACAAATCTCTTCCGTTAAATGAGGGACAAACTTTTTATTTATGAAATCCTTATCTAAAATAATCTTTTCCCCATTCATTTCCCTTGTACGTACGACCTTCCAAACCTGTTCTTTACTTCCTAATTGCAGCTGCTGTCTAATGAATCCATCGGGTTTCATTAACGAAAGCTCATTCACTATCGTTTTTGGTTTGCTCCCCATTTTATTGGCAAGTTCTTTAAAGCTTACCAATCCTGAAACAGGAAAATCAAATTTGCTAATGTCTATGACAATTGAACCTTTACCTCTAACTTTTTGGATATATCCGTTTTGCGAGAGCAGGTTTAACGCTTTCCGAATGGTTTCCCTCGATGTATCGAATTGGTCCTTTAATTCGTTTTCTGAGGGTAGAAGCGTCTGAGGCGGGATTTCCCCACTTTTAATTTGCTCCACAATATTGTTATAGATAGTTAGGTATTTGTTTGTCATAGTGACATCTCCGTTCATTTTTTCAGGTGGTACACAAGTGATTCAAATGGTCTTAATTGGATTTCTCCGCCAAATTTCGCAGAATCCTTGTAATTAGAGAGTAACATCTCACTTGTAAATTCATCAAGATTTAAATGAGAAGGGAGGTGGAATGTCTTTTCTTTTCCATAAAAATTATTAATCACCACTAATTTTTCAGAGCCACTTGACCGGATATACGCAAATAACTCTTCATCTTCATCCAAAATGAGTTCGAAATCACCGTCTGTAATCACATCATATTGTTTTCTTAATTGGATTAGCTTTTGGTAGTGGAAGAAAATAGAGTCTGAATCGCAAATAGCTTGTGCAGCGTTAATTTCTTTGTAGTTTCTTGCCGTACCAATCCACGGTGTACCAGTAGTAAAGCCTGCGTGTTCACTAGCATTCCATTGAACAGGAGTTCTCGAATTATCTCGAGATTTTTGTTTTAGAATTTCAAGAATTTCTTGTTCTGTTAACCCTTCCTGTTTCTTCATGTTAAAAATATTTAAGGACTCAACATCACGATAGTCATCAATCTTAGAAAAGTTTGGATTGGTCATCCCAAATTCCTCCCCTTGATAAATATAAGGGGTTCCTTGCATCAAATGCAGGGCCGTTGCCAGCATTTTAGCAGATTCTTTATGATAGGTTTGGTCGTTGCCGAAGCGTGAAACCACACGTGGCTGGTCATGATTACACCAGAAGAGGGCATTCCAACCGCCACCTTGATTCATCTGGACCTGCCATGTAGATAGAATTTGCTTTAATGATTGAAAATCAAAATCTGCTTTTGTCCACTTATCTCCATTTGGATAATCAACCTTCAGATGATGAAAACTAAACGTCATATTTAATTCTTCCTGATCAGGATTCGTATAACGAATACAATTATCAATAGATGTAGAAGACATTTCGCCAACGGTCATAATATTGTATTTTGAAAAAACTTCCTCGTTCATTTCATGCAGAAATTCATGAATTCTCGGTCCATCTGTATAAAATTTACGCCCATCACTGTCATCTTGAGGGAAGTGCTGGTCTTTAGAAATTAAATTAATCACATCCAAGCGGAACCCATCGACACCTTTTTTTAACCAAAAGTGCATCATCTCATATAGTGCCTCGCGTAACTTTTTGTTTTCCCAATTGAGGTCTGCTTGTGTAACATCGAACAAATGAAGGTAATACTGGTCAGTTGATTCATCGTACTCCCATGCAGATCCCCCAAATTTTGACTCCCAATTCGTTGGCGGTTCACCGTTTTTACCATCTTTCCAAATATAGAAGTCACGGTATGGGTTATCCTTAGAGGATTTGGCTTGTTTAAACCACTCATGCTCAGTGGAGGTATGGTTGATTACGATGTCCATAATGATTTTAATATTCCGTTTATGAGCTTGTTCTAGGAGTCGTTCAAAATCAGCCATTGTTCCGTAATCTTCATGAATGGAATAATAATCACTAATATCATAACCGTTATCACGTTGAGGGGATTGATATATAGGTGTTAGCCAAAGAACATCGACCCCAAGTTCTTTTAAATAATCCAATTTTTCAATGATTCCTTGGATATCTCCAGTACCATTTCCGGTTGTATCATTAAAACTCTTTGGATAAATTTGATAAACGACTGCTTTTTTCCACCATGCTGTTGACAAACTAAACACCTGCCTATAATTTTTGAATTTTTCTAATGTGGAAAAGGAGGGAGATGGTCTCCCTCCTAAATGGAGTGTCATTTTATTTTTTTAGACTAAACTTTTTAACACCTGTTTTTGCAAAGATGTTAGTTAAAATGAATGGAACCACAATTGCAATCAACATGCATACTGCAAACATAGCCATATATTTTGGCTGTATGGATAGGATTCCAGGGAGACCACCGACCCCAATTGAGTTAGCCATGACACCTGTTGCTACTGATACAACACCAGCAATCATGGAACCGATCATGGCAGCTAAGAAGGGAAAGCCATATTTCAGGTTAATACCGAACATCGCTGGCTCAGTTACACCTAAGTAACAAGAAATTGCCGCTGGTATTGAAACCTGCTTTTCTTCTTCATTTTTACGGTTGATAAAAATCATTGCAAGAACTGCTGAACCTTGAGCAATGTTAGATAAAGCAATCATTGGCCATAGATTTGTACCACCAAGTTCACTCATCAATTGAAGGTCAATTGCATTTGTCATATGGTGTAAACCTGTAATAACAAGTGGAGCGTATGCAAAGCCAAAGATTGCTGCAAATAACCAGCCAAATGCAGAAGTTAAACTTGAGTAAACCACATGAGAGATACCAGAACCGATAGACCAGCCGATCGGACCCAAAATGGTGTGTGCGATTAATACTGTTGGAACTAATGCGAAAAACGGAACAACAATCATAGAGATTGAGTTTGGTACGATTTTACGTAATCTTGTTTCCAAGAACCCTAATACAATTCCAGCTAAAATCGCAGGGATTACTTGTGCTTGATAACCAATCATCTTAATATGTGCAAAACCAAAATCCCATGTTGGTATTTCCTTTGCACCTGCAACGCCATAAGCATTTAATAATTGAGGAGATACTAGGGTAATACCCAAAACGATACCCAAAATTTGCGAAGCGCCCATTTTCTTTGCCACTGACCATGTAATACCAACCGGTAAGAAGTGGAATATAGCTTCTCCGATTAACCATAGGAATGAGTGGACCCCAGCCCAAAATTGTGAAACTTCAATAATAGTTTTTGTTCCATCTTCAAGTAATTTAATGTCACCGATTACATTTCGGAAGCCAAGAATTAAACCTCCGACTACGAGTGCAGGAATTAATGGTGTGAAGATTTCAGCTAAGTGACCCATCATTCGCTGTAGCCAGTTCATATTTTGCTTGGCTGCTACTTTTGCTTCCTCTTTTGATGTACCTTCTACATCTGCAATTTTGACAAAATCGTTGTAGAAACTAGAAACATCATTTCCGATAATGACTTGGAATTGTCCCGCTTGGGTAAATGTACCTTTTACAAGCTGGATTCCTTCGATTTTTTCAACATCAGCTTTTGATGGATCATTTAATACAAATCGCATTCGTGTTACACAATGGGTAACAGCTGCAATGTTTTCTTTTCCTCCAATGTGCTTTAATAAATCCTTTGAAGGTTCTGTGTACTTAGACATTTTCTCTTTCCCCCTGAAAATGGGATTGGCCCCATTATTATCTATTTAGTATCTGATATATATACAAGCAGTAATAAGTACGGTTACATAAGAGGTATTCCTCTTGTATATACAAGTTTTGAGTACGTTTTCATTCTAGCTTGTATATACATGTATGTCAACAACGAAAGCTTAGAAATATTTTTATTGTAAATTACCTTATGACCACGCAATAGTTTCTAAGAAAAAAATGGTAATTTTGTAATATGCCTTTCGTATCACTTTTTGTCTTTACAGCATTAAACCGTTGAATGAATTTTGCGAAAATGGTACACTATAGATGTTTAAATTCTTCTGAGTTTAGACCTCCTAATTGTTGAGAACTTAGCCTAGACCACTAAGTTCTCGTTTGAACCTTTTGAACAACCGTTCAAGGGTTCTTTTTTTATAACTTGTCTGTTGATTTCCGCTCCAGGCGCTTCGCTTTCCGTGGGCGTTTCGGCGAGCCTCCTTGGCGCTTGCGCCTGCGGGGTCTCCCCTGACCCGCACTCCCACAGGAGTCTTCGCGCCTTCCACTCCAATCAACAGTGTATAAATTCAACAATGTTCTATAACGCAGCCTTACAAAAATGAGGTTGGAACATTCCAACCTCATTTTTCACATATAGAGTCCTGCTAAGAAAATCCCAAGTGTTTTTTGATATATCTCGTCAAATTGGGAAAGGGGGAGAGGGTTAATTCCTTTTCCAATCTCTATTGTAAATCCTGGCCTTCTCCAATCTTGGATAAACCAGTCTTTATAACCTGCATAGCTTTCAATCGTTTTTACAGGCTCATATCCACTGACTCTACTAAATTCAGTCACTATTGTCTCTGACTCAGGGGGTTCTTGATTTTCAAATCCCCAGTACATTACTTCACCTTGTGTATGGAACGCTAGCACTCGTGAAAAATCCCGCCTTTTTGTCAAATCTGCCATCGCAATGGCTTCAGGCTCAGAGAGGGGCTTTTCGCCACCATAATCCCTTGGTCCTGGCTGGTCAGGATTCCTTGCCTTTTCGAGCTCCCATCTAGCAGGGAATTGATCGTTAAGGTCAACACCTCTAATGTTGGCCTTCCATCCCGAAAAATCCGTACTGCCTTTATTGTAGTCGATGACTTTTGTATTCCATGGCGCGCTTGAAGGTGGCCCATGTAAAACGAGATCGACACCATCTGGGTTTACCATTGGTACAAATGATAAAGTACTTTGCTGGTAAAACCTGCTGGTTGAAAGTCCACGAATGGCATTGTGATTTGTCAGTGATAATAGGTAATCATTAATAAAAGTCATAATGATGGGAGTAGTAATCCATTCATTTGCATGGAAAGATCCATTGTAGTGAACCCTTTTCCCACCAGTACCAATTACCATCTCAGGAATATTTTTTCCCAAAACGGTTTTTCCTATTGAAGGTATCTGTAAAAATGGGTAAACACTTTCTAATCGGGAGATATCAGTGATCAAGGTTTGATAGTCGTATCTTTGTCCGCCGTTCACTAATCTCCAGGTTATCCTTAATGGAACTTTAATTGTTTGGCCCACTTTTATGTTAGTTGGATTTATGTTTGGGTTAACCAGTTGCAGAGTTTCTAGTGGGAGATTACGATTTTGAGCTATTTTTCATAAAGTGTCCCCTTGGCGTATTTGATATTCCTGAGCGACAAAACCTGGAATCCGAATCTTTTGCCCAATAGAAAGAGCATTTGGTTGCACGGCCCGATTGGAATCATTAATTAATTGCATATCTATTTTAAATAACTGACTATAGTGCCATAAAGAATCCCCTTGCCTAACAATGATATCCATGGAAGCACCTCCAGATGAAATTAGACATATTAGTAAAAGTTATGCTTTAGAGGATAAATTATTAGGATTTTATGGTGTCAGGCACCAAATGGATTGATCCCATTATATGGTAATATTGTATTTGGTAATCTATATTGTTTTTTGCTTATTCTAGGAATCTGCTTTTCCATTCTGGCAATGGCAGCAGGCAGTGATCTTTTTTTCCAAACCATTTATATCGATTTTTGGCAATCCATTCGTAAAGTAAGTCTCTAAAAAATGGAGGGACTACCAGGAAAACGGATAGCATTTTCCAAAGGCCACTCAAATGGGTACAAACTCGTAAAGCGGCTGTGGATTTTACATATATTCTTTTATCTTCAATTAAAACAAAGCTGTTTATATCGGTTGATAATCCGTGCGCTTTTAAGAGGTTTTGACCAGTTTTGCTTTGAAGGGAGGCAAATTTAAAGGTTCCAGACGGATCTCGTTTGAAAATAAATTGTACACTTTTATTGCAAAGATTGCAGACACCGTCGAATAATATTATTCGTTCCATGGGGTTCACCAACTATTTTTCGTTTTTTTCAGCTTACCATAAAAGAGACAATAGAAATTATTAAAATATTCGAAACGAATTTTCGGGTTTTACGTATTAATATTTAACAACAAAAAGGTGGGGGGCAGGGGGATGGATATTTACACTGGATTCGATATTTTTTCAATTATGCAAACTATACTTCCCATATTTTTTATCATTGTCGCTGGTATCATTCTTTTTTCCATTATTAGGGGTATAAGAGAATGGAGTAATAATAATAGACAACCGCGCCTAAACGTTGATGCGGTTGTGGTTTCTAAGCGAACACAGGTACGCCATGGCGGGAATGACCATCATTCTAGTACTTGGTACTTTGTAACTTTCCAAGTAGAGAGTGGTGATCGGATGGAGTTTGGTGTAAATGGTCGAGAATACGGTCAGTTAGCTGAAGGAGACCCTGGAGAACTCGTCTTCCAAGGCACACGCTATCATGGTTTTACTCGAAGACAAGATGGACTGTAAAGTTCACACATATTGCAAAAACACGAAACCTGAAACCAAGATTTTTCGTCTTTATATGTATTAGATTGAATTTAGGGAAGCGAAGGAAGGATACAAGGTCGGAAATGGGGTATACAAATATGTGGAAAAACGAATTAAGTGAATTATTAAATGTTAACTATCCAATCATTCAAGCACCAATGGCTGGCGGTCCAACATCTTCTGAACTAGTATCTGCTGTATCGAATGCAGGTGGTCTTGGAATGGTAGGGGCTGGGTATATGAGTCCGGAGCAGCTACAGAAACAAATTAAGGCTATCCGAAAATTAACTAATAAACCTTTTGGGATAAATTTATTTGTTCCTTCAACCTATTCTACTGATGTTGATAAACTTGAAAGAGCCATGGCTCTATTACAGCCTATAAAGAATCAATACGAAATTGCCGATCAACACACACTTCCTACATTTGAACAAGACTGCAAGATCTTTAAGGAACATATTAATATAATCATTGAAGAAAAAGTACCCATTTGTTCTTTTACCTTTGGCTTGCCTACACAAGAAGTAATCAAAAAGCTTAAGAAATCTTCAGTAATATTAATTGGCACAGCAACAACGGTACATGAGGCAATAATCAATGAACAGGCCGACATGGATGCCGTTGTTGTCCAAGGTGCGGAAGCAGGCGGGCATCGTGGAACATTCCAAAATGAAGATAAAAGAGGCTTAGTCGGACTGATGTCGCTTATTCCACAAACCGCGGATTCTATTCGTATTCCATTAATCGCTGCTGGGGGAATAATGGATGGGAGGGGTATCAGCGCGGCCAAAATACTTGGAGCGTCAGGTGTCCAGATGGGGACTGCCTTTCTAGTATGTGAAGAAAGCGGCGCCCATCCCCTTCATAAGGAAGCTATAGTAATGGCAACAGAAGACCAAACTGTACTAACAAAAGCATTTTCAGGGAAACTGGCTCGAGGAATTAATAACAGTTTTATAGAAATATTGAACCCATATGAAGATGAACTGCCTGACTATCCCATACAAAATGAATTAACGAAGACAATACGAAAAGCCTCTTCGTCTACGGGGAAAAAGGATTGTATGTCACTCTGGTCAGGACAGAGCCCGCGTTTAGCGAAGAGAATTACGGTTAAGGAACTGATGGAAAGGTTAAAACTGGAAATGGATTGCTATTGTAAAAGAAGTTAACTTTGCAAAAAATGATGGGGATAAGGTAATTAGGATTCGGTTGGGAAATTTATGTATACAAACTGTTTTTATGATACTATGAAAATAGTTCGACAAAATATTTATTTAGTAAACTCGTGATTAAAGTGACCAATTTATTTAAGGGGAGGGACTCGCATGAAAAAAAGTATACAAAAAGCTCCCTACCTATTATTTTTATTAGTATTTCCAGCTTTGGCAATTGTTTATAGTTTTCTAAATAACCGTTCACATAAAGCCTTTGATATTTCTACAACAGTGGATCAAGTGATCCCATTTTTGTCGTTTTTTATTATTCCGTATATTTTTTGGTATGTATATATATTTATGTTTTTAATCTACTTTTGGTATAAGGATACGAAGATATATTTAAGAACATTGCTTTTGATTGTGGTTGCCGAGCTGATCTGCTTTGTTATTTATTTCTTTTTTCAAACCACTGTTCCAAGACCAACCATTCAAGGAGATAACTTTCTTCAAGTGCTTGTACAGTGGATATATGAAAACGATCGACCCTATAATTGTTTTCCGAGTATACACGTACTTACAACCTTTGCCGTTATGCTTGCATCACTCCACATAAAAAACAAGCATCTAATTACCAATTTATGTATTCATATTTCAGGGTCATTAATTATTATTTCCACTCTATTTGTTAAACAACATGTTATTCTTGATATGGTGGGTTCGATGTTTCTTGTTACTTTCCTATATGGAATCACATTTGAACTGTTAATCTTTCGTTTGGGCGAAAAGTCTGAGCCAGTTTCATTAAAAAACAAATAATTCCGTATAAAAAGAGTGTGCATAGACACTCTTTTTGTTTTTGGCTGTGTTAAAGAACAGTTTTGATTTATACACCCTGTTGATTGGAGCGGAAGGTACGAAGACTCCTGTGGGAGTATGGTTCAGGGGAGACCCCGCAGGCGCAAGCGCCGAGGAGGCTCGCCGAAACACCCACGGAAAGCGAAGTGCCTGGAGCGGAAATCAACAGGCAAGTTTAACAGAGCCTAGTTTTTAAAGCTTGTTTATAATTCAACCACAAGATAGGGTTTCAAGTCATATGAACCGTTTTAATATGTTGCATATTTACAAAAACAGGGTCTTCTTTTGCACTGATTAATTCTACGAAATTATTTTTAATTCCTTGCACTTTTCCAATTACATTCTCATTTTCCCCTATATTGAAGACAATTAATTCGCCAACACATTTCTCAATTTGAACTTCGAATGATCGTGCAAATGTATGGCCACTTGGATTTACTGGAAGACTTGAATTACTAAGGCCATATGGCCGTTGGTTACTTGTATAAGGGATTAACCATTTTAGATGGTGAAGGGAGATAAACATCGTTTTATAAATAGGGGAATAAAATACAAAGTAATTATTCATGATACTAATAATATACCCATGTAATGCTTGTTTACTTGTTACATAGATTTCTGTAAATATTCCCTTTGCAGCTGTTAGTGTTTTTCTCAAGGATATTTCTTCATTGTGATTGTAAATTGGTGTAGGCTCATCATTAAAACTAATTTCAGCTATTTCATCATGTTTTAAGAATTGCCAGTTTTGTATATGAATTATAGGAATATATAGGTAGTCATTCCCATTAAAAACTACCCATAAATCACTACCAATATCGACTAATAAGCCACTTATTATTTTCTTTCCGGAAATCTCTAGTTTGATATATTTTCCAATCTTATCTTTCAAGCTCATTTACTCACTTCCTTTCCTTATACGTTCCATTTACAAATAGAGAAGGGCTAAAGCAGCAAAAGGATTTTTTGAAATTCATCAAAGAGGACCTGCCCAGCTCATATTTGTAATAGGACTTGAGGGTGCACTAAAGAATATTTCGTCCGAACGATCAACGTATGCTATTTCCATTTCATGTAAGTGTCTGAAATTATAATCTAAAAGTTCTTTTGCTTCTATTTGGCCATCCGGCAAACGGGAAAGCTTTTATTTCATCACGACGGACCGGTTCACCTGCAAAGCGAAATGCTTGTGTTTCTTTATCTTTTTGTTTCCAAACACTCTTCGTATCGTTTGTATTCATTTCATGTGTAGTATTTTCTACTTTATTATTGGAAGCATTCTGAGTAATACTTGGTTTTGGAGTATGTTGTGCAACTTCCTGTGCTTTTGTTGTTTTGACTTCCTTCCTAGGCATTGGTAATAGTGGGGCAGGTTTTGGTTCCAATTTAAAGAGAGGGGCTACTTCTTTTTCATGTTTCATCTCTTTGGAAGGCTCATCAATATTGGATTTATTTGACTTAGGTTCTTCATTCTTTTTGTCATTATTATCCATTTCAATTTGTGGTTTCTTTTTTTCCGCAACCACTTTCGGTGTTGTTTCTTCAGAATAAGTTTTTTTATTCTTGTGAGCTACTTCTTTGACCTGAGTAACAACTGTTTCACCTTTTATTGGTTGTGACCAAATCACTTTTTCCCCTGAATCCATTTCCTCATGCTTCTTATCAACTGCTTTGGATTTCTTTTCAGAACCTTTGTTCGATGAAGATTTAGTTTTTTGTTTTGATTTGTCCTCTGTGTCCTGGCAGGAATGACAATCTTTATCTTCTTCTGATTCCTCTTTTTTATCGTCATCATTTTTGTCGGATTTATTGCTGCTATTTTTGTTCTCATTTGCATCTTCCTGTTTAGACTCTTCTTCCTTAAGAACACCTTTTAAAATGTTAGATACATGTTCTACTTTGATTAGAATCCGCTCTTCTCCGTTTATCACAGTAATGAAGTCTTCATCAATGTCACTTAGGACTCCAGTAAATTTCTGTTTGTTAAATGCTAAAATGGTTACCCAGTTATTTTGAAAGGAATGAAGGAGATCTTTTAAACTTTGAGTTTTTTGAAAGCTTACTACGGATATATCTGGCTGGAATTGTTTTGTGTTTTTTGTGATAGCTTGAATTTTATCGATATTATAATAAAAGATATATTTACTGTCGGTTTCTAGTACAACATGGTCTTTTTCTACACCGATTAATTTTCCTTTGTATACATTCTCACCTACAAAAAGATTTACATTAAATCCTTTTAGTAAATCCAATGCAGCTGAAAATTTATCTAACCCCATGAAAGAATCCTCCTTTGGATAATATGGGTCGCTCCTCACGTGGAGAAGCGACATATGGTTTGGTTTTATTCCTTTTCTTCCTTATCTCCTTGATTGCCATTATCATCGTTTTGGTTTTTATCGTTGTCACTATCTGATTTGCCAGAATCATCTTTTTTTCTTTCAACCATTAAGCCGTAACTAATGTTTCGAATGTGCTTCATGGAGAAACGTACAACTTCTTCTTTAACAATTAGTGAAGCGAAGTGTTTGTTAGCATCGCTTAGAACACCTTCTAATGATTCTGAGCCGCCTCGATTGATTTTTACCCATTGGAATCTGATACTTTCTAAAAGTTTATGAAAGTTTTCAGCTGTTTTAAAATCTAATTTTTCTGGAATGTGTATTCCTAGTTTCATGTCGTCTTTTGAGCTTTCTGTCACACTTCTAACATGATTAGTCTTATAGTAAACAACACCATCATTTTCTGTTAATAGGACAAAATAGTCTTCAAATACGGCAAGTAACTTCCCTTTTCTGGATTCTGGACCACCCCGGTCAACCCTGATTGTTTTACCAACAAATAAATTCATTAATTCTCTATCCATAAAAGTTATATCCTCCTTTTAATAAATAAACATTTACACTGCATCTATATGTATCACGGGGTGATGTTGTACTAATAAAGTAGCCTTTTTTTCATAGTCCCACTAAAAAATAGGCAAAAAAAGGTATATGATACATGACCATATACCTAAAAATTATATAAGAGTTGATAAATTTTTCTTGAGATACGTACCTCTTTTATTAATAAAATTAAAAAATACAAGTTTTTCTTTCTCGAAGGTTTCAATTGTAGAAGTTAAATAGGGATCTTGATGTAGATTTGCCGTTATTTCTTCAAAAAGACTATTAATAATGGGCTTCTGTACTGAAAGGGAAAAATCATTTTCTAAAATATTTGTAAGTATTTCTTGATATTTTCGTTTGAAATTTGAAAAATGAAGCAATCGACCAGTGAGTGTATTATATCCAGTTATAGGCACATAGTCATAGTCAAGCAGCTTACCATGGAGATTTCTTCCCCATGTACCATCATAATCCCAAGGTGTTATTTCATATTGCTTTGTCTCGCTATTTTTATACAAAGCATAATTATGAATAAATCCGTCATAATTTTGTGTACAAACAGCCCCTGCAACCCATTTTAAATATTTTTCAACGTCAAGGTAATGATGAATTTCTTCCTCAAAATTCTCATTTTTATAGGTATTAATCATGGCTATAAAGCGTCCTAATTCCTCTAATTCCTCTTTTTTTCCATATTTTATTGTGTACCCTTGATCTAAACGAGTTTTTAGTTCATTTTTTTTTGTTAAAAGTGAAAAATTTGCTCGGTTATTCGTCGCATAGATAATCGAACCTTCCGGTAAATTCCTTTTTTTAAGAAGAAATTGATCAAAAGATTCTATTTCCAAATATATACCTTTACAAAATCCGTTTATATAAAGAAGAACATGCTTAGAGTGGGGAGAAATAACCCCTATACGATCAAAAAAATCTAGTGATAGTTTGTTTCTAGATAAGGAAACATCAGAATACTCAGCATTAAGATGTATTTCATGAGCTCCATTAAAGGTGTTGGGCTTTTGAAAGACAATCCGATACGATCTCTTTTTCTTATCTCTTATCACGTTTCCTCTATAGGAGAGCTTTATGTTTAGGCGATCATTCCCCATCTTTAATACTGCTGGTACTAATTCATCCTCCCATATATCCTTTTCCAATTTCCTTAACCACTTTGGATTAATAAAAATTTCATATTTTAACACGTAAATACCCCTTAACAGTATTTTTTTTAGTTATATGTGTAAAGCGTTGTGGATGTGTATAATCCCAAAAATATTAAGGGTCTAAAAAATATATGTTTGTCTATGGCAAATGCGCTAAAATTTCATAAATTGGAATAGAAAATATAAATTTTTTAGAAAGTGGTGGAAAAATGGTTTTAAAGCTTGATATTGAGCAGTTACTTTCAGAAGCTAAGGAAAACGGGCTAGATGGGTTTTTAAATAATAATCCAGTAGGTAAAAAAGGAGATAAGTCCGGTTCTGGTAGCGCAGGTAATAGTGGAACACATGGAAGCAGCGGTAGCCATGGAGGTAGTGGAAGCCATGGTGGCAGTGGCAGTCATGGAGGTAGTGGAAGCCATGGTGGCAGTGGCAGTCATGGAGGTAGTGGCAGCGGAGGCCAAGGTGGTACACAAGGTAGCGGTTCAGGCGGTAGTCATGGTGGCAGTAGTGGAAGCAAAGGTAAAAAAGGTCCGAAAGGTAAAAAAGGTAATAGCAGTCACGGAGGCAGTGGTTCAGGCGGTAGCGGCGGCAATGGTTCAGGCGGCAGTGGAGGTAGTCAAGGAGGCAGTGGCTCAAGCGGTAGCGGAGGCAGCCAAGGAGGCAGTGGCTCATGTGGAAGCGGAGGCAGCCAAGGAGGCAGCGGTTCATGTGGAAGTGGAGGTAGCCAAGGAGGTAGCAGCTCAGGCGGTAGTGGAGGTAGTCAAGGAGGCAGCGGTTCAGGCAGCCAAGGAGGCAATGGAAGCCACGGCAAAAAAGGTAAAAAAGGTCCAAAGGGCAAAAAAGGGCATGGTAGTAGCGGAAGCAATGGCAATAGCGGAAGTCAGGGTAGTAGTGGAAGCCACGGCAATAGCGGAAGCCAGGGTAGTAGCGGAAGCCAGGGTAGTAGCGGAAGCCACGGTAGTAGCGGAAGCCAGGGTAGTAGCGGAAGCCAGGGTAGTAGCGGAAGCCACGGTAGTAGCGGAAGCCAGGGTAGTAGCGGAAGCCAGGGCAGTAGTGGAAGCCACGGAAGCACCGGCAGTCATGGAAGCAGCGGCAGTAACGGAAGCGACGGCAGCAGCGGCAGTCATGGAAGCAATGGAAGCCACGGCAAAAAAGGTAAAAAAGGTAAAAAAGGTAAAAAGGGACCAAAGGGTAAAAAGGGTCCTAAAGGTAAAAAATAGTTACGCATTAACAAATCTGACCGATACTCAAAAAGTATCGGTTTATTTTTATGTAACAACCTGTACATAAACCTAGTAAATACAACCAGTGATATTCGTCTACCCCAAAAATAATAGGTATAAATCTATTAAGCATTTTAAAAAAATATTTAGATTTTCGCTGATTTGTTCATTTACGAGATATTCGTTTAGAACAAGCCTCAATTTCCTCACGTACTATAAAGCAAAGGACAAGAGTTATATAAACGGAAAATAAAGAAGGAAAATTATAGAAGGGAGTAAATTAAATTTTATGTATCATCTTTCGACGGTGATTATCACCATTTTAGCTTTCGTGCTGACGATGGTTCTGATCTTTATCCGTCCCAAAAATATGAATGAGGCAATCCCAGCCACCATAGGGGCTATTTTAGTATTCCTAAGCGGTAGTGTATCGGTAGGGGATTTATTTGACATCAGCTCCAAAGTGACAGGTGCAGCCATCACCATAATAGCCACTATCGTTATGGCAATCGTACTAGAGAGCTTCGGTTTTTTTAGCTGGACCGCTGCCCTAATGTTAAAAGTATCAAAAGGGTCAGGTGTGCGACTATTTTGGAATACATTACTACTTTGCTTTTTAATGACCCTATTTTTTAATAACGACGGAAGTATCTTAATTACCACGCCGATTCTCATCCTTATACTAAATAATCTAAAACTAAAAAACCGACAAAAAATACCTTTCCTGTTAAGTGGAGCACTCATTGCAACCGCCTCCAGCGCACCAATCGGTGTTAGTAATATTGTTAATTTAATTGCCTTAAAAATAATTGGGATGGATCTTTATCTTCAAACTGAAATGATGTTTATTCCGGGGGTTCTCGGGCTGTTATTTCTATCATACTTGCTTTTCCTTGTATTTAAAAAGGACATTCCAAAAGAAATTCGTTTCCATTCCTATACCATTCCACTCCAGAAAAACCGACTCTATCATCCACTACAAAAAAACGCAGATAGTCTATTTGAACAACAAAAGAAACTCATGATTAACATGCTTATCTTCGTTTTCGTTGTTAGAATCAGTCTATTTATCGCCTCATTTATTGGTATCTCTGTAACGTTAGTAGCTGTACTAGGTTCTATAATATTATTAATTTGGAGATGGATTCACCTAAAAGTAAATCCAAAGGACGTGTTAGGAAAAATTCCATGGCATATTTTAATATTCGCCTTTAGTATGTATGTTATCATCTTTGGATTACACAATATTGGTTTAACCACCTTTCTAATTGGACATCTTCAAGCACTAGTCAACGATAGCCTACTACACGCGAGTATAACGATGGGAATCATCACAGCATTACTATCAAATATTTTTAATAACCATCCCGCTTTAATGATTTCAACACTAGCATTAACGGACATGGGACTTGACCCGCTGATTATGAAAACTGTCTATCTGGCGAACATCATTGGTAGCGATATTGGCTCACTAATCCTACCGATTGGAACACTTGCTACTTTGATCTGGATGCATATATTGAGGAAAAATAAAATTCATATAAGTTGGCTTGAATATATTAAAGTCACGATTATTGTTATTCCACCAACCTTGATTTTTACTTTAATCAGCTTGTACCTATGGCTCTTACTTGTTTTCGTCAACTAAAAAATTAAAATCCCCAAGTCTCAATGGCTGGGGATTTTTACTATTTTTCTAAAGAGTGGATATAACCAACAGCCAGCGTAAATACCAAGTAAATTTAATAGTAAATCATCAATATCCAAGCTGCCACGGTGGGTGAAAAATTGTAATAGTTCTATAAATGTAATCGCTGTAAACGGGAGAACAATCAATTTCCTAAGAGAAGCACGACTTGTTCTTAGTAAAATACCAAAGGGGAGAAATAATCCTATATTTGCAGCAAGATTATATAACGAAATCAAGCTGTCTACTTTCCCAGATAGGTAAAAGGCAATAGTGGAAAAGGGAATTAAATTTATAGATTCGTAGCTTTGATCGTTTGGACGAAGGAACAATAATATCAATAATCCAATCGTGTAAAAAAGGATAAATGTTAAAAAAAGTGAATAGGAAAGTTGGATTGTTTCCTTCCTAATTAACAAAAGACTAATAAGATAGAACATATAGATACAAAACCAAACAACCACTAATACAACTGGATGTAGATAACTTGTTAATTGGAATAATACAGGAGAGAAAATTAGAAACGTTCCTATTGAAAGGAATAATGATAAAATGTATGATTTTTTCACGCTCACACCGCCAAGATATTTATAAAAAAGGGATTAGCTCATTCCGCTTTATTTTATCGTACTATGATTCGTAAATAAAGGAACAACGTAGTTCAACTGTTGGCTATTATAGATGCACACATCTGTTGCTATTGCATATATGGATAATGGATAACTTTTTGCTCAACAAAGGATGTGAAACATGTGGTTAATTCTCTCAATAACCCACAAGAATGGTCGAAACGGATAGGGAGAATGTTTCAGGAAATTATACAAGAAGTTGAGCAGGTTCGAGAAACGTTTTCGGTAACAGGTGCTGAATACAATCGGGATAACTTACTAGCTTACCTTGCACTTAGAAAACATAACATTTCTGATTTTCAGCTGTCATTAGCGGAACAGGGGCTTGCAGCAATAGAAAAATCCTTTTGCCACGTACTATATTCATTAGAAAAAATCTTGAGTCATTTACATGTTGAAGTGAATTTACCTACGACCCTTGTTATTCCAACCCCTTCTGATTCAAGAGGGATTATGAAAAATCGGTCGGAAGAATTGCTTGGAAAGGGCAACAATCACCTTCATTCGACGATCATGGTGACTTTAGATGGTAAAATGGCAAACAACCAACCACTTATAAGTGAATTGTTACTAAAGGGTATGGATATTGCAAGAATCAATTGTGCCCATGATGATCATGAAGTATGGAAACAGTTAATTGAAGGGGTAAGGATGGCTGAGTATAGGCTTAGGGATACAGGGTATTATCACGACAGGACGTGCAAGATATATATGGATTTAGCTGGTCCAAAGGTACGAATTGGCAAACTTCCTCCTGAAGATATTGTTGTCAAGAAGGGTGATTCCTTACGATTATTATTAGATTCAAATAAACTGGGTCATCCTGCTTCAGCAGATGCACCAGCGGGGGTACCAGTTACACTTGAAAAGGCATTTCGAAACGTCCGAATCCATGATCGTATTTTTATAGATGATGGGAAAATCTCTGGAATTGTACGACATGTTACAAAAGAACACATTGAAATTGAAGTACAATCACCTGAAGGAAAGGCGTACCGAATAAAAGAAGGAAAAGGATTGAATTTACCTGATTCTCTTCTCAGTTTAAATGTTCCTGCTTTGACAGAAAAAGATATTAATGACTTAGCATTTATTTCGAAGTACGCAGATATTTTGGGAGTTTCCTTTGTCCACTCCCCTTTAGACTTGAAAAAACTTCGGGCTGAATTGAGTAAGTATGAAGTGCCTCATTTGGGGGTGGTAGCAAAAATTGAAACCAACGATGCTGTCCATCATTTAGCTAGAATTATCCTAGAAGGATTACAATTTGAGCGGTTTGGTATTATGATTGCTAGAGGAGATCTTGCAGTAGAGGTGGGTCCTGAGAACCTTTCCTTTGTCCAAGAAGAAGTTTTGGCCATTTGTTCAGCTGCTTATGTCCCTGTTATTTTGGCAACGGGTGTCCTAGAACGGTTAACAAAAAAGGGTATACCTTCACGGTCTGAAATGACAGATGTATTTTTAGCAAGACGGGCAAATTGTATTATGCTTAATAAGGGGACTTATATTTTGAACGCATTAGACATGCTGACAAAAGTACTTATTACAGATGAGGCAGAAAGGCTAACATTGAACGAGAGTAAACGGAATCTAACTGCTCAATACGGTGTATTAAGGTAATCAATGAGGATTTTTTTATTATCACCATCCGCGCAGACTTTTTGTCTGCGTGTTTTTTTGTTTCTTCAAATGAAAATAACCTATAAAATAGAAATAAATAGAAATCGATCGGAGGTTTCGAATGAATTCTCAGTATTTATACTATTTTTTAATGTTAAGACGTGCCTTTCAAGCGTATGAAAACCATGTACCTATTCGAACTACAATGAATGATTTAGTTCAAATTCTTTTTTGCACACAAAGGAACGTCAAACTCGTTCTAAATAAGTTAAAGGATGAAAAACTAATTGAATTTCATTCGGGAAAGGGAAGAGGAAACGGCTCTACCATAATTTTTTTAGAAAATCTCGAGCAAAGTTTACAACAACAAACTCTTGCGCTTTTAAATAAAAATGAGATTATGAAAGCTTTGGAGTTAGTAAAAGAATTTGGGGAAGGCACAAAGGTAGAATCCTTTATTATGGAATGGGTTTCTACTTATTTTGGCTATAAGAAAGTGAATTCAAAAGATAACGAGGAATTGGAAATCCTAAGATTCCCTATCTACCGACCACTTACTACCATCGATCCGGTTCAAGTTTTTTTCGATTTGGATGCTCATATCGTGATGCAGGTTTATAACACATTAGTAGAATATGACTATAAAAATAGATCCTTTCGTAAAAGTCTTTCACATAATTGGGAATGCAGTGAGGATAAAAAAAGCTGGTTATTTTATTTGCGAAAGGGAGTTCGGTTCCATAACGGAAGGGAATTAACAGCTGAAGATGTAAAACATTCCATTATGAGATTATGGCATTCTCCACATAAATGGCTTATTAGTGATATAAAAGAGATAAAAATACTATCAAAATACTCGATTCTTTTTCAACTACAAGAGCCTAATTCTTTGTTTCTATATTTTGTTTCGTTCGCACCGATGTCTATCATTGATATTTTTGATCCTTCTGAAGGATTTGCTAAACTACCAATAGGGACTGGACCATTTAAAGTAGAATCAGTTGATTCTGATCATTGCGTATTAACTGCCTTTGAATTCTACTTTGGAGGACGGCCACATTTGGACAAAGTAGAGATTATTAGATTGCCAGAAGATTTAAGAGAAGATATGGAAGAAAAAAAGAGACTTATTTTTGATACTGGAGAAAGTCCATCAACACCTATGACGGACTGGGATGAAAAACAGAGTATCTTTTCTGGAACGAACATTTTAACTATGAATGTAGCAAAAAGTGGTCCAATACAAAATCTAAAGTTAAGGAGATACATACTCTCCCATATTGAGCGAGAAAAACTAACTCAATTAGGAAAACCAAGGTTGGGTGTTGCCAATGGCTTTATGATAACAGAAGAAATGAACGCACATTCTCCTATCTTCGAAAAAGAAACAAAGGTTACTTTTAAAGAGAATTTAACTTCAACAGGATATAGCGGAGAAAAATTGACACTTCTTACTTACAATCGGCACGCACATGATGCCTATTTTATACAACAACAATTAATAGAAAAGGGCTTAAACGTGATAGTTATGATTGTGGAGTGGGATAAAATTCAAAATCATCAGATGTTAGATGAGGCAGATATGGTTTTATTTGAAGGAACGCCAAATGGTAACTTCATTTCCCTATTTGAGTTATTCCTATTTGAAAGAGGGTTTATTTATCCTTTTTTAACGATTCAAATGAAAGAAACAATGAATGAAAGAATAACAAAAATTAAAAAAGAAATCCATCCTTCTAAAAGAATAAAGAAGTATCGGGAACTCGAAAAGTTCCTTGTTGAGGAAGGCGTCTTAGGTTTCTTAGTTCATAAACAAGTGGAAGTTTCCTATGATACCACTTTAGAAGGAGTTTCCTTTAACTCAAGAATGTGGATTGACTTTAAGGACCTGTGGTACAAGAAAACTAAAATTGACAAGTTCAATGCAGATGAATAAAGAAGCCTAATGGCTTCTTTTTAGTTGGAAAACATGAAAAAAAAGAAAAAGTTTTACGATTTTTAGCTGGTCAATGCCAATGTACAATGAAAATAGAATAAGAAAGCAAAGGAGCAAATCTAATGGCAGTTGATCAGTCTTATCAAAAGGTTACTATTTGGCAATACAAGGAATTCACTTTCCTACTTGCTGCTAGTTTGTTATTAAATATTGGAAATAAAATCTATGAACTTCTTTTACCGTTAATTATGTATGATTTATCAGAAGGTTCTTCAATCGTTATGACATCAATGAGGACGGCTGAACTATTACCGAATTTATTCTTTGGAATAGTTGTCGGGATCATTGTGGACCGAGTGAATAAAAAGAAATGGGCTATGTGGATGATTCTCATTCAAGCGGTCGTCCTACTTATCATGTATGGTATGTTTGGGGCGCACTTATACAAACCAATTCTCTTTTATTTGTTTGGATTTATCTTAATGACACTAAATTATGGATTTTTTAATACCCAAGTGAGTCTTATTAAATTAAGTGTGCCTCTTCCGCTGCTAACAAGCGCAAATGCAAAACTTTCATTTATTGAAACTTTTGTTGGGATTATGGGTCCAGTCTTCTTAGGGTTTGTCCTTTTATTTGCCAACAAGACCCAAGGTTTATTTTTAACAGTGATTTTATACGTATTGGCCTATTTCTTAATTATGAATCTTTCGGTAAATGAACCTGTGAAAAAAGGGAGTAAAAACTCGTTCTGGTACGATTTTAAAGAGGGTTGGGATGTTTTTACGAAAAATAAAGCACTCAAAACCATGACATTGTTCATTTTATTCATCAACTGCACTATGATTGTTGTCAGTAATACTGTATTAATTTTTGGAACAGCAGATTTACATCTATCAAATTCTGTTCTTTCGATTATTTTAGCTACAGCTGGAGTAGGGGGATTAATCGCTAGTTTAACTATCAATCGTTTAAGAATTCGGTTTAAATTGGGAGTATTATTTGGGGCTGCTATTGTTGGAAATTCCATCGCATATGCAGGCTTTTATTTAACAAACCATCTTTATCTATTGGCCCTTTGTTTACTATTAAACGGATATTCCACTACTATTTATATTATTTGTGCTTATACGTTTAGACATGAGCAAACACCTTCTGAATTTATGGGGAGAATTGGAGGACTAACAGGTTCTTTGTTCAGAATTGGCATGCCGATTAGTATGCTTTTCTCAGGGTGGATGATTAACTGGTGGGGGACTTCTTCCATATTTATTAGTTCAGCGGTAGTAAATGTAATTATCTTTCTCTTTTACCGACGAACTTTACTTTGGAAGCTGCAGTAAAAAGGAACAACGATAAAAGGCTGATCCATTAGCAATGGATTCAGCCTCCTGTTCCACTTAAGTTTAGATATGAAAAATTTGTTCCATTTCTTCTTGTTTTAAAAGATTCCCAATAAAGAAGGAACCAAATATACCGTAAACGGCACTTACTTCGTCAAATCTTGTTTCATAAATTAATTTTTTAAATTGAAGTGCATCATTACTAAATAATGTGACACCCCATTCATAGTCATCAAATCCTACAGAGCCCGTAACTATTCGTTTTACCTGATCGGTATATGGTCTACCCGTATCAATGTGTTCAAACATCAATCTTTTTCGTTCTTCCATCGGCAGCATAAACCAATTAGTCTTTTCACCACGTAATTTACTCATTGGATAAAAACAAACATATTCAGTTTTTGGTATGACAGGGTATAGCTTAGCTCTTATTGCAGGATCTTCGTAAGGATTTGTTGCTGCTTGAGAGTAACTACTTTTTTCTATTACAGATAGATAAGAGTAGGCTGGTTTTGTGAAATTAGCAAATGAAGTTTTACTGAATTCTGTTTCTACTATATTGAGTTCTTTCATAGTAGGGCGCAAGATCATAAACATAATATCTGCTTTTTGACCTACAATCGTATACACCGAATGACTTCCTCTTTGTTCTGATTCTATTTTATCCCACTTATTAATTAATTCTTTGATTTCATATATCGCGTGCTCACGTTCTTCCTCAGAGGCTGATTTCCATTTCTCCCAGTCAAACATCCTAAAGTCATGTAAGCAATACCATCCTTCAATCGTTTTCATTGCTTGATTCATTATAATCACTCCAAGTATTAATTAATAACATCTTCATAGTGTAAATGATAAATATTTTCATTTGAGAATGTCGTGATTTATATCACTTACATGGACTGATTTCACAAAAAGATCTAGTTACTTGGATTTTTGCGGCAGTATAGGTACAATCTAAGAATGGAGATTTTTATTAAAGGCTATGTTAAACTTGTCTGTTGATTTCCGCTCCAGGCGCGAGCGGTTCGTGGGCGTTTCGGTGAGCCTCCTCGGCGCTTGCGCCTGCGGGGTCTCACCTGAACCACACTCCCACAGGAGTCTTCGTGCCTTCCGAACCAATCAACAGGGTATAAAAATTAACAATGTTCTTTAACACAGCCTTATAATTAAATTATTATTATGATTGGGGAAAGTACAATGATTGCAAAAACCGAAGAGGATTTTAATGGCTTAAAGGAAATTGGAAAAATAGTTGCTTCTATTAGAGATGCATTGGTACAGGCGGCGAAACCCGGCATTACAACATTAGAACTTGATGAATTAGCAGGGGAGTTATTCGAAAAGGCAGGAGCCATTTCTGCACCAAAAGGGGAATATGATTTTCCTGGTTATACATGTATCAGTGTAAATGAAGAAGTGGCACATGGAATTCCTGGGAAGCGTGTCATTCAGGAAGGAGACCTCGTTAACATCGATGTGTCAGGTTCAAAGAACGGATATTTTGCTGATACTGGTATTTCGGTTGTTGTTGGTGAGGGTGAAGAGATTTTAACAAAAATTTGTGATGTGGCAAAAGAAGCTTTCGAAGCCGGCTTAAAGAAAGCTAAACCAGGTTCGAAGAAAAGTGGAATCGGTAAAGCGGTAATTCAAGCTGCTAAACAAAATGGATTAACCGTTATTAAAAATTTAACAGGTCACGGCGTTGGTCGGTCTATCCATGAGGCACCGGACCATGTATATAATTATTTTGAGCCTTGGGATGATGAACTGTTAAAAGAAGGTATGGTGATCGCCTTTGAACCATTTATCTCTACTGAAGAAGAGGAAGTCTTTCAATTGGATGACGGATGGACTTATGTAACTAAAAAGAGCTTTGTTGCGCAAATTGAACATACACTCATTCTTACAAAAAATGGACCTATTATTACTACCCTCTAAAGGAAGGTATGCCTAATCATATTTAGAATGGATATAGATCTTTTCCAAATTAGGGAGAAGATTTATATCTTTTTTGCTTTACCATTCAATACCGTAACGTTGACTGTACGGTTTATCGTGGTATAATTATTTGTTAAAGGGAGTTTTCCTTTAACAACTTGTTCCTTAGAAATTTAATAAGTAAATAGATTCCTTATATAAACAGGAGGTGTAATCCTTACTTTATTTTAGTAAGGAGACCATTGATTATTGGTAATTTAATAATAATAGCAATTTTAATTGCTTTTACAGCATTTTTCGTATCTTATGAGTTTGCTATTGTTAAAATCCGCGGGTCGCGAATTGATCAGTTAGTTGCTGAAGGGAACAAAAACGCCATCTTTGCGAAGACGATTGTAACAAATCTAGATGAATATCTATCAGCCTGTCAATTAGGGATTACCGTGACAGCGTTGGGGTTAGGTTGGTTGGGTGAACCTACAGTGGAACATATTCTTCATCCTTTGTTTATCCATTTTCAACTACCAGAGTCAATTTCAAGCGTCCTATCATTTATCCTTGCGTTTGCTTCTGTAACATTTATTCATGTTGTGGTTGGTGAACTAGCACCAAAGACTTTCGCAATTCAAAAAGCTGAAACTGTTACACTGACCTTTGCAAGGCCTATGATTCTGTTTTATAAAATAATGTACCCTTTTATCAAAGCGCTGAATGGTTCAGCACGTTTAGTAACGGGAATGTTTGGGTTAAAGCCTGCTTCTGAACATGAAGTGGCACACTCTGAGGAAGAACTGCAGTTAATCATTTCAGAGAGTTATAAAAGTGGTGAAATTAATCAATCTGAATATAAATATGTGAATAACATTTTTGAATTTGATGATCGGCACGCAAACGAAATTATGGTGCCACGAACAGAAATTGTAGCATTTGATATTTCACAATCCTTGGATGAATGTTTGCAAATTGTTACCACAGAGAATTATACAAGATACCCCGTCATTGATGGAGAGAAAGATAACATCGTGGGTATGGTGAACATGAAAGAGGTTTTTACTGAATATATAAAAGGTAAAAATGTAGAAGCACCAATCGAGGAGTATGTTCGTCCAGTGATACAAGTGATTGAATCCATTCCTATCCATGACTTACTAGTTAAAATGCAAAAAGAACGAGTGCATATGGCAATCTTGATGGATGAATATGGCGGAACCGCTGGATTAGTGACGGTTGAGGATATATTAGAAGAAATTGTTGGGGAAATCCGGGATGAATTTGATGCGGATGAGGTACCTGATATTAATAAAATTAGTGAAACGAAAACCATTGTAGATGGAAAAGTTCTTATAGATGAGATTAATGACTTATTTGGTTTAGATCTGGAAAATACAGATATGGATACAATTGGTGGATGGATCTTGTCTGAAAGGATGGATGTAGTCGAAGGTGATACATTGAAATATAACGACTATGAATTTAAAGTTCTTGAAATCGACGGATATCATATTAAGTCATTACAAATCTTAAAAATAAACCAAGAATCCTACGCGTAAATAATAGGGGGCTGACTCAAAATATAAGAGTCAGCCTCCTTTTTAATTGTTTAGGAAAAAGGATCCAAGTGTGGATAACTGAACTAGTTGTTGAATCTAGCTCCAGCGCCTAGCCCCTCGGGTCAAATAACCTTCGGCAAGAAAAGTCAAAAGGCGGACTTTTCCCGCCGAAGAACATTTGCCTGTCGGGGCTGAACGAGGCGCTTCCGCCTTTTGTTCTTACCCCAATTTCCTGTAAGTCAATAATCATATTTACAAATTATTCTTGTAATAGTAAGATATGATTCGTAATAAATTTTGAAATTACCAGGTTTGATACATATTGGAAATCAGGAGACCATAGAGTATATATGCTCATTGTGATTTTTTATTAAAAAAGGGGTATTAAACTGTATCTGCATTGATTGGATGGGGGCGAAATGGTGAATTTATTTAAAAAAAGGGGTAACCTGATTAAGTTACATCCTGCACAAATACTGGCAATTGGGTTTGCTACCTTAATTGTAATTGGTACAATCTTGTTAATGCTTCCTTTTTCAACCTATGAAGAAGGGCGGGGACTTAACTTTATTAACGCTCTGTTTGAAGCAACTTCTGCAGTGTGCGTAACAGGTTTAGCTGTTGTGGATACTGGTACCACTTTTACCCTTTTCGGACAAATTGTCCTTCTCTGTCTCATTCAAATAGGCGGTTGGGGATTTATGACGACAGGTATATTAATGTTCATTATTCTAGGAAAGAAAATTGGCTTAAAAGAGAGGCTGCTATTACAGGATTCTCTAAATCTTTTTACACTTTCTGGGGTCGTACAGCTTGTCCGCAAAATAATCCGTATTACCTTAATCGTTGAAATTCTTGGGGCTACTGCTTTAGCAATCAGATGGTCATATGAAATGCCATGGGGAAAAGCCATTTACTACGCTATTTTTCATTCAGTTTCAGCTTTTAATAATGCTGGTTTTGGACTCGAACCTGATAATTTAAGTAAATGGGTGGGTGACCCTACCGTAAATCTAGCCGTCACTTTTTTATTTATCATTGGGGGAATAGGATTTACGGTTATTTTAGAGGTCTGGCAAAAAAAATCACTGAGAAAGCTGTCTCTCCACTCAAAAATAGCTCTACTTATGACCTTAATTCTAAATGTTGTTGGGTTTTTAATTATATTTGTCGCAGAATTTAATAATCCGCATACAATTGGAAACCTTAGCTTAAATGACAAATTATGGGGTTCTTATTTTCAGGGTGTGGTTACCAGAACAGCTGGTTTTAATACAATTCCTATTGGAGATATGACACTATCATCACTAGTATTTATGATGGCCTTGATGTTTATTGGAGCCTCTTCCGGTTCTACAGGTGGAGGAATAAAGGTCACCACATTCGCCATTATTATGTTGGCTTTTTGGTCTGTACTAACAAATAGAGAAGATGTAAATATTTTTAGAAGACGAATATCATGGAGATTGGTTAACAAGTCTTTGTCAATTGGTGTTACAGCTATAATTTTTATATTCATCATATTCTTCTTATTAACTTTCACCGAAAAAGCAGACATGGTTGACATTCTTTTTGAAACCATTTCTGCCTTTGGGACTGTCGGATTATCGACAGGTTTAACAGGGCATCTTTCACCACTGGGAAAATTACTTATTACATTCCTTATGTTTATTGGTAGAATTGGACCATTAACGATGGCATTCGCGCTAATGTCCAACCGTCCTGAATCTAAAGTGAGATACGCTGAAGAAAAAATTTTAATTGGGTAACTATTGATTCTTAATAACATGAAAAAACAGAACGAAGTTTTTTTCGTTCTGTTTTTTCATGTTATTTTTATAAAATTTATGAAACCCTATCGCTTTCAATATATGTTTCAAAGGCAGGATGAAATTCCTTTTGATAATGTTGATCCGGACATGACTTTATCACGATTGCTTTTAAGGTATTGGAACGGTGAGTTTCTAATACTTTATTACATTTAGGACAATGTTCAACAAAGAGATTTTTTAGAAAGCGCATAAGCGGACCTCCTGTTCATTTAATTCCTATAGTTATACTATGAATTATACATAATTAACGTGAATTTACAATAGATTAGTTCGCAAAAGATAAATAATTAGCGTGTTTGTCTTATTATTGCAAATGTCTAGGGGGTGGAAACGGATGTTCTTGGTTTTTTACTTCAGTAAAAATATTAGGTTGCTGATTTTGAGGATTGAGTTGATTACTAAGTTGTACGAAATTTAAATGGTTTGCTGAGATCATTTCTACTAACTCAGCAAAATCTTTTTTTGTCACTGGCTGTGCTTCTGGTATAAGGGTAAAACCTAATTGTCCATTTGGTTCTAAAGTTGCCCATTGAACATCACTAAATTTTGCAATATTTTTCTGGCGTAAATTCATCTCAAGTTGGTCAACGGTTAATCTCAACTTCTTTAAATTCTTTTCATTTATAATTCCATTTTCAATGAGTACTTTTGATTTGCCTGTAAAGAGTTTTTCAAAAATATCAATTTTATTTGTAAAAATTCTAATGTAATAAGGGTTGCTACTAAAACCGCACCGACCAAAAATGTGTTTCCTAGTTTTTCACCAGCGACGGGTTGAATAAGTAGAGAACCAATTGCAATCATAATTACTGTTTCGGCTATGGTCATTTGAGAAATTGTTTTTTTTCCAGCTATTCTTAATATTAATGTACCAAAAAGTACAATAAGGACAGCCTTCCAAACTAAACTCCAATCCACCAATAAAACTCCCTTCAACAAAAGACATGTAGTTTTAATAGTATGTAGCTTTTTATAAGGAAAAATTCGGGAAAGTTATGTGAAATGCTTTTATCCCGTAAAGGATTTTTAGTTAATTTTACCTTAAATAGAACTTTTTAATGAGGAGATACTTTATCTGTAAGAATTGAAGGGGGTAAATAGAAGATGTCGAAGAAAAATCTACAAGATAAACATTCTTGGCAAGAGGTATTAAAGACCGTAAAAACTCTTGATCCTCAAAAATTAGAAATTATTAAAGCAACCTTACCAATTGTTAAGGAACACGGTGAAGCTATAACTAAACAATTTTATAAACGGATGTTTAAACAGCATCCAGAGCTTTTAAATATTTTTAACCAAACACACCAAATGACTGGGCATCAGCCTAAAGCATTAGCAGACGCAGTTTATGGTGCAGCAGCAAATATCGATGACTTTAGCAAAATTATGCCCGTATTAGAGAGAATTGGTGAAAAATACCGAAGCCTGCAAATAAAGCCAGAACACTATCCGATTGTAGGAGAGAATTTACTAGGAGCCATAAAGGAAGTTCTCGGAGATGCTGCTACCAATGAAATCATTGATGCTTGGGCAGATGCCTATGAGGTAATATCCGACGTTTTTATTCGAATGGAAGATCGAATGTATAAAACTACTGAAACTATGCCGGGCGGATGGGCAGGTTTTCGTGATTTTGTTGTAGATAAAAAAGTACAGGAAAGTGATGTCATTACTTCCTTTTACTTAAAACCTAAGGATGGAAAACAAATTGCCGTTTTTATTCCGGGGCAATACATAACAGTAAAACTGGATCATGTTGGAGAGGAATTTACCCATTTACGTCAATACAGTTTATCAGATAGCCCAGGTTTAGACTATTATAGGATAAGTGTGAAAAGGGAAGATTCAAAAGATCAAACGATCCCAGCAGGAATCGTTTCCACCTATTTGCATACCCATGTAAAGGAAGGAGACATTATTCCGATTACTGCACCTGCTGGTGACTTTTATTTGGATACGGAATCTACCCTACCATTGGTGTTAATTAGCGGTGGGGTTGGTCTAACACCAATGATGTGTATGTTAAATACGACGGTCAAAGAAAATCCAAATCGGGAAACTTACTATATACATGCATCCATTAATAGTAAAATGCATGCATTTAAAAAACACGTAATTGATCTGGCCGCAGAGCATAAAAATGTAAAATCTTTTGTTATTTATGAGAAGCCCACAGAACAAGATAGGGAAATGAACAATTTTGATAAAGAAGGGTATATAAGCCTTGAACTACTTCAACAATATATAACGACAAAGGAAGCGGACTTTTACTTTTGCGGACCTGAACCATTTATGAAAGTAGTAAATAAATCATTAAAACAGTGGGGAATCCCAGAAGAACGAATTCATTACGAATTCTTCGGATCATTTGGAAGCTTAGAATAGCTAGAAGAGTTGCTAATCATTAATGAAAAAAACACGCTGAAAATAGCTCAGCGTGTTTTTTTATTATCTTTTTTATCGGTGTAATCCCAATATTTCAGGGTATCCGTTTTCCCTGTAGGCTCACTTTTAACCACATTGCCATCTTTGTCTTTATAAACCTCATATTCCTCATACGTTTCAAGGATATACCCATCTACTTTTTCCCGTTTTTCCAGTTTTTCTTCTAAAACGGGAATGTCTTCCGATACTTCTACGTCAACTGGCTGAGCCATAACAGGCTGATCGGCAGTGTAAGCATAATCCTTATTCAAAAAGGAATATGGCGAATCGAGATAGGCGGCAAAACCTAAAATGGCGATAAGGAAACATACATTAATAAAGGTTTTACGTTTCATTCTTCCAGGCTCCTTTATACATCAATCCTCATAACCCATTTTATGCATGTCCTAGCAACATATTCCTCCAATAAGATATTACATGTTGGTTGTTTTGACTGTAGACATTTGCGGTCTAAATAGAACAAATAAGATAAATGCTGCCATGGATATCACTGTACCTGAAATATATGGGAGACCTATAGAAAGTGAGAACAGCCAGCCACCAATCGGCGGTCCCATTATCCGTCCAAGAGAATCGAAGGAAGATAGAAGTCCAGTTGAACTCCCATGGCCAGCAGTTGACATTTTTGTAATTAGTGAAGATACACTCGGACGGATGACCCCATTTCCTAACCCGAAAATGGTTAAAAAGATAGCAGCTGTTGAAAAGTTATGTACTAGTAAAATTAAGCCAAAACCAATGGCTGAAACAATAATTCCACCTTGAATGACCGTGCTTTCTCCGTATTTCTTAGTCAATTTGCCAACTAATCCCCCTTGCACCAAGGCACTGCCAAATCCCATAATCATAAAAATATAACCTAGTTGAGTGCTCTCTAGACCAGCCCTTTTTGCCGCGAAATAGGCAAAGGTTGCCTCTAATCCGGAAAGAGATAATGAAATTAGTAATTGAACAAAGAAAAGAACCGAGACACTCGAGTTAAAAGCTTTCCAAATGGAGTCTCTTTTAACGGTACTCTTTTTATTAGTAGATTCTTTTAGTAAAAGGAAAACCAGCACCAAAGTGATTAGAGATGATCCACTAGCTAAGTAAAAAGGCATACTCAAGCTGACTTTTGAAAAAATCCCTCCAATTGCAGGACCGAAAACAAAGCCTAGGCCAGTGGCAGCTCCGACAATCCCCATACCTTTCCCACGATTTTCTTCTGTAGTAATGTCTGCAACGTACGCCATTGCGGTTGGCATATTTGCAGAGGAGAGAATACCGCCTAAAATCCTTGCTGCAAACAACATCCATAGTTCAGTGGAAACCGCTTGGATAAAGAAAGATAAGGCAAGCCCGGTTATGCCAATCATCATTACAGGTTTTCGTCCAATTCGATCTGAAACCTGTCCCCATATCGGTGCAAAAATGAGTTGCATGAGTGAATAAACCGCCATCAACTATCCAAGCTCAGTTGGGTTCGCTCCGATTTCTTCAGCGTAGAAAGGTAAGACTGGGATAATAATACCAAACCCAACCATAACCAAAAACATTACTACAAATAAAATAGGTAAAGCTCCTTTAGTTTGCAAAGATATTTCACTCCTTAGATGATTTCAACTGTTGTTGTCATATGGTAAATTTCACTATTAATAGAATAATGGAAAGTACAGTGACAATACAACCTTAACACATTAATTCTAGCTTCAATTATGTGGGTATGATACGTTTATAAAAATGGCATGTAATATCTTACAATATTGTAAGGAACAGGAGCCATTGTGTAAGGATACATTATGGAAAGGCAGCTGTATATTTTTTATAGTAAATATAAGGAATTTACAGAAATGGGTGATAAGTTATGGAAATTATGTTGGAGGCAAAAGGAGTAAATAAAGTCTTTGGTACAAGAAGAAGCTCCTATTCTGCGCTTAAAAATATTGACTTAAAGATGTTAAAAGGTGAATTTGTTGGGGTAATGGGTCCTTCTGGAGCGGGAAAATCAACGTTACTTAATGTGTTATCGTCAATTGAAAAACCTTCTTCAGGGGTTGTTAGTATTGGTGGAAAAAACTTACAAAACTTATCTGACCATGATTTAACAGAATATAGAAGAGGAAAAATGGGGTTCATTTTTCAAGAATATTTCCTTCTAGATACATTAACTATCAAAGAAAATATTCTATTACCATTAGCTTTTAGTCATATATCAGTGGATGAAATGAATAAAAAAGTGATTGAACTTGCTAATCGCTTTGGAATCCAAGATATTCTTGAAAAATATCAATATGAAGTATCTGGCGGCCAGCAGCAGCGCACTGCTGTTTGCCGGGCTATCGTCTGTGATCCAAGTATTATTTTTGCTGATGAGCCAACCGGTGCTCTCGATTCTAAATCCTCATATCAGCTGCTTGAGACTCTTGTTGAACTTAATAAAGAATATCAATCGACAATCTTAATGGTTACTCATGATGCTTATGCTGCAAGTTTTTGTTCACGAATTATATTCATAAAAGATGGATCCCTTTATACTGAAATCCGTAAAGGAGATCATTCACGTAAACATATGTATAAACAAATACTTGATATCCTTTCGACATTAGGAGGGATGCAACATGACATTGTATAGCCTTGCTAGTAAGAATATAAAAAAAAATATTCGCCAATATTTGATTTACCTAAATTCTATGATTATAAGTATTTCTATTTATTTTACATTTGTTTCTTTAGAATACAATAATCAATTACTTGGTTCCACTGTTACTCTTGGTAAGATGGAGTCTGCTTTTCATGTTGCATCAATTGTATTAATGATTTTTTCCGCTATTTTTATTTGGTATAGCAACTCTTTTTTTACTAGAAAACGTAAAAGGGAAATAGGGCTGTATTCACTGTTTGGAATGAGTAAAAGAAAAGTAGCGCAGCTTCTGTTTTTTGAGAATTTGATAATAGGTGCCTTGGCACTGATTCTTGGAATTAGTATGGGTCTTCTTTTTTCAAAAATGTTTATGATGATTATTTTTAAATTAATGAACTTTTCCCTGGAAGTGACCTTCACTATTTCACAAAGTGCCTTGATTCAAACGATTGTCATTTTTCTCATCATTATTTTAATTACTTCCATCCATAGTTATCGTGTAATCTATCGGTTTTCATTGGCTGAACTCTTTAAAGCGGAAAGAATAGGAGAGAGACGAAGTACGCCTTCTATTGTTACTAGTTTTTTAGCAATAGCGTGTATCATTTCAGGATATATTCTAGTAATGAATCCTGGAGAGTTGAATGTAATAGCTCAAACTGGTATTCGAATCATTACAGCTGTATTTTTACTGATAATAGGAACCTACATTTTTATGCATTCTCTATTAGCATATTTATTATTTTTATTGAAAAAAATGAACTCTGTTTATTACAAGGGAAGGAATTTGCTTAGTGTAAGTCAGCTAATGTATCGAATAAAGGGGAATGTCCTCGTCTTAACGGTCATTTCACTATTAAGCAGTATTACCATTGTTGCTTGTGTGTTGACCTATAGTTTTTATTATCATATTGATTCCATATCCCAAAAGGATAATCCCTATAGTTATATTTTTAATTTGATGGACACCAAGGTAAATAATCAATTGCAATCAATTATTGAAGAGGACTCCTCAACAAAGATCACCTATAGTGAGAAAATAGAGTACTTACCAATTCAAACGGATGTATCTGCGTTAGAAAGAGTACCTGATTTTTATCATACGATCCTGATTTCTGAGGATTCGTATCATAATCTGATGAAAAAAAGGAAGGTGAAAGAGGAGGTTCACCTAGAAATGAATGAGGCGATTGCCTTTTACGATGGCACCTTAAATCAAAATAATGACCCATATAGTGGGAAGAGTCTTTCATTACCAAACAATCATACGATTAAAATTATTGACTATAAAGGATATTCCTTACTTAACCAAGGGGGAAATCTTTTTCCGCTTGTTGTTAGCAACTCACTTTTCAACGAGTTAAAAATGGGGATGACCTCGGAAAAACTTTATATCTATAAAATAGAAAATGAAAAAGAGATTAAGGCATTAAATAAAAAACTTGATAGACTAACAGAACCCTATAAATATGTGGATGACACACCGAGACCCATTTACTCCAGTTTCTATGAGAATTACCATTATGGGCTTGAGACTTACGGTTTGCTTATATTTATTTGTGGGTTCCTTGGACTGGTCTTTCTATTAGCCACAGGCAGTATTATTTATTTTAAACAACTAATGGAAGCCACCACGGATAAGGGTCGGTATAAAATTTTAGAAAAGATAGGTATTCCTGACAAAGAAGTGAAAGGATCCATCGCGAGACAAGTAGGCTTTACCTTTTTTCTTCCACTGATTCTTGCAATCAGCCATAGTATTGTCTTTCTAGCTTTCTTTTCTGATTATTTACCTATTAAAATGCAAGTGCCTTATATTACCTGTCTCGGAGTCTATTTATGCATATACCTGGTCTATTATTGGTTAACAAGCGCATCCTATTTTAAAATAATTAAAGGATAAAAAACAGGCTCCTAATGATAACGGATTTACTTCAGAGGTGCAAACATAGTAAAACACATAGGAAAACGCACTTGAATTCACAATATAATTTACAGTGCGTTTTTTATTGATTTATCACCATTTCGACGAATTTCTTTCGTCCGCTTCGCCCTAATTCACATAGTAAATCACAGGTATGAAATAATTATTGGAGGGTGTGCGAATTCTTTGTGATTTAGTGAGTGAATTGTGTTGCAATCACGAAGGTTATTGGATATTTATTTTAAAATCATATTATAGATACTGGAAAGTTTGTGAAAAGATTTTCTTACGCAAACGAGCAAGGTAATCCAAGAAGGATTAACCGCCTTTTTTGTTGAATACTTTCTTGAACATATGGGAATTAGAGTTCAAAAAGATTAATAAATATAGTATGACAAAAGATTTGGGGAGAAGAAAAATGAAAAAAGGAAGAATATTAACTTGGGTTGGCTTACTCTTAATGATGGTAGGCATATATTTCCAAACCTTTTTAGCAACTCATTGGTTTATTATTGGCACATTAATTGCGTTATTCGGAATTTCCTTAAACGCGATTAGCATATACTTGCCTAGGTCTAGTGGAGGTGAAGGAATAAAACTTAAAATACCAAATGTCTTAGGCTGGTTAATTATAATATTTTGGATTATAAGTTGGTCCTTTTTTAAAGAAGAACTATCTTTTATTTCGACTGGTATAGGAGGAGTTATTTGTATAATTATTGGTTACCCGTTAACTTATTATAAGGGTAAAAAGGAATAGATAAACATTAGATATGAAAATAACGACTACAAGCTACCAAAACTGGATATTAAAAAAAGGCTTAGAGTTGGAAATAACTCTGAGCCTTTTTGATTGTGAAATATTATGTGATTTGTGTTGTGAAAGTTATGCTATTACTGCGTGAGTATGTCGGTGATTTGACGTTTTGCACCTCACAAGTAAACCCGTTATCTTAATGAGCTTGTTTTTTTATCCTTTATATAAATTATATCGTTGTGGAAAATAAAGAATCGCTTGGGTTCCTGCGCCGACTGTCGATGTGATGGAAAGGTCATGTCCTAGTTTTTCTGCTGTTTTTTTAGCGAGATATAATCCCATGCCGGTAGAGCGTTGATTAGTTCGTCCGTTTTTACCTGTAAATCCTTTTTCAAATACACGTGGAAGATCCTCAGGTGGGATACCAATCCCTTGATCAATAATTGTCAATGTTCTTTTCTCCGAATTAATAGTGAAGGAGATTTCACTGTATTCATCCGAGTATTTTAAAGAATTAAGGAGGATCTGTCTGATAATAAAATTCAATCCTTTTAGATCACTTATAACCGTTAACTGACTTGTCTCAATTGAAAGTTTTATTTTTTTCGAAATAAATGACTTTGACTCCGCTTTAATTATATTTTTGATACATTTCTCCATATGGATCTCTTCAATAATATAGTCCTTGTTGAAATCATTAAGTCTTGAAAAGTAAAGAGCCTGCTCCACAAACGCTTCTATTTTGTCGATTTCATCCTGAAGACTAGGGGAATCAACTTCAGTTTCCAGTAATAAACGACTGACAGCAATGGGTGTTTTTATCTCATGAAACCATTGTGTCATAAATTCCAACTGCTCCTTTTTCTCTTCATCACGCAGATGGTTGCTCATTACATACTGCTCACTTAATCGTTTCATGGTTTCTATATAAATTTCTTGTTCATGTGTGACTGGCAAAGGGATTGAATCTAAAAAATATCCATTGAATGGGAGCTGCTTCCACTTTACCAGCTGATAATTTTTATAAAGATAAGAGCCAATGAAAAATACGCTAAAAACAATGATAGATAGGAGGACTAAATAAACTAGACTTCCAGTAGAGATATGTAGTTTTGGGTCAACGCTTATTAAGATGACCATAAAAAGTAATACAATCAAAAAAGTGAATAAAAACCATTTTTGGTCAGAAAGAAAATGTGAAAATTTCATTTGATCACATATCCTTGTCTTTTTTTCGTTTCAATAAAGTCATCAAGCCCGAATTCTTCCAGTTTCCTGCGTAGTCGGGCGATATTAACCGTTAATGTATTATCATCAATAAAATTTTCGCTTTCCCAAAGTGCAGTCATTATTTCATCTCTCGATACAATACATTCCTTTTTTTTCAGTAATAAATACAAAATTTGAAATTCATTTTTGGTTAAATCTAGTTCTTTCTCATGATACGAGATACTGCCCTTATCCACATGGAGGATGAGGCCTCTATGCTCCATGTAATCTTTTTCTTTCTCTTTATAGGTATAGACCCTTCTAAAAATAGCATTTATTTTAGCCATTAGTACATCGAGTGAAAAGGGCTTTTGAATAAAATCATCTCCGCCCATGTTCATTGCCATTACAATATCCATATTTTGAGAACGGGAAGAGATGAAGATGATAGGGACATTGGATAACTGACGAAATTTACCACACCAATAATAGCCATCATAAATTGGAAGATTAATATCTAGGAGTACAAGGTCGGGCTTATTATTCATAAATTCTTTGTCAAGATGTTCAAAGTCATTCGCCTCAATAGGATCAAATTTCCATTTGAGCAGTGTATGAGCAATAATTGAGCTTATTTTAGGATCGTCCTCTATGATCATAACTTTGTACATATCTATTCCCACCATTTTCAATTATTTTCTGTTGAATCTATTATACTAATAATTGAATGCATGTGGAAAAATTATCAATTTAACAGGACGTAAGTAACGATTTTATATTCATAAAATTATAAAAACTTGCTATGATAACAGTGCATATATATATTCATATTGAATATGGGGATGTAGTGTTTGTTTCGCAAATAAAACTTGGATTTACGCAAATAAACCCTGATGTTTCGCAAATAAAACCAGGAGAATCGCAAATAAAGCTTGAGTTTTCGCAAATAAACAATGAATTTACGTAAATTTTGATCTAAAATTTCGCGAATACCAAAAAAGGATGTCAATTCAGACATCCTTTTTTACTATTTCACTGCTTTTCTTGTACTTTCTGAGGCAAAATCTGCAATAATGACAAGAATCATATAACAAAGGAGAAGCAGAGTAATTTGAGTATATTGGAAAAAGCTCATTGCTAACTTAAATTCCATACCAAGGCCGCCGGCGCCAACAAATCCGACCACAATGGTTGTTCTCATAATCACTTCCCAGCGATAGAGAATATAGGTAAGAAATCGAGGTACCGCCATTGGCAAGATTCCATAAAAGAAAATCTGAATCTTGGATGCCCCCGAGGATGCTAGGTTTCTTATTGGTCGAGGATCCATATCCTCAATAACCTCCGCCCAAAGCTTCCCAAGTATTCCAAAATTGTGGAGAGCAAGAGCAATGGCACCCGGTAAAAGCCCTGGTTTGAAGATGAAAATGATCATCATCGCCCAAACAAGTTCAGGTACGGAGCGAGAAAAGATATAGGAGACGCGGACAAGACCATATAGAATCCAGTTATACCATCGCTTTGACGAAGTAAGACTTCCATTCGCGACATTTCTTGCAGCCGGAATCACAGTTATGAAAGCGGCAAGGGTTGAAAATCCTATTGCCATAATACTCATTTCTAGTGTTTCAAGCGTTAGTTTTAATGCAGAAGACCAGCTGTCTGCATTGAGGAAGGCTGGATTCTGTTGATGGAGCCCTATTAACCCACCGAAAAATTTCTTTGCATATTCTAAATTCTTATCAGATAATAGCTCAAATAGTTGTGCATTTTCCCCAAGTGTTATATAGAACCATGAGACAAAGATTAACAAAAGAGTGAAGAAAGTGGACATCCAACCAGGGCTAAAGCCCTTTCTTCTTTTCCGGTCAGTTAACCCTTTTCGGACAAAATTACTCCAAATATCAACGAATAGAACAAGTCCGATGAGAAAAAACACATACGTCCATACTTGATCGTATTTCAAGTCAGCGAGGGATAACTGAATTTGATACCCCAAGCCACCGAGCCCAACAAAACTCATAATAGCTGAAGAGCGAATGGAGCACTCAAAGCGGTACATGGTGTAACTAATCATATCTGCCCAAACTAAGGGGAGGTAGCCATATATTAGTATTTGCAGTCGCGATGCCCCGGTAGATTTTAAGGCTTTAATTGGATTCTGAGCTACATCATTTAACATATCGGCAAATATACGGCCTAGAATCCCTCCGTAAGGAATGGCAAGGGCAAAGATAGCGGCGTAGGGGGAAAGACCCATTGCTGCCACAAAAAGCCAAGCCCAGATCAGTTCATGGATGGACCTTGTAAAACCTAAAATCCCTCTAAAAAATACTTTTGAAACCATTCTGGAAACACGGTTTGACGTTAAAGTACCTGATGCCAGAACCCCAACAATAAATGCATAAATAATTGCCAGTGACATTCCAGCCACAGCGTAAGCAAGGGTAATCCAAGATGATTTTAATCCTTTGAGCAGCACTTGCGCAGTCAAATCGGGATGAATAATGCCTTCAAAAATTTGCAACATGGTGGGAATCCCACCAGCATGAAATAAATCCGCATTCCATTTAATAGAGAAGAGACTCCAAGCGAAAATGGCCACTAACAGTAAAGTGAGGATGAAGCGGTTATGCGCGCGAAAGATGGATCTTTGTTTCGTCATCTTACCCTTGCTCCTTTAACTGATAGAGGTCTTTAAGCAATTCATCAGTTACTTGATCTGTTGGTAAATCAAAAAATATTTCTCCGTTCTTTAGAGAAATAATCCTCGTAAAATACTTACGCGCATATTCAACAGAATGCAAGCTTGCGATTAAGGTTTGCTTTTCCTCTGTGACAATACTAGTCAACATAGAAAGCACATCATCTGCCCGCGCAGGGTCAAGAGAGGCAACAGGCTCGTCAGCAAGAATTACCTCTGGCTTTTGTACCATTAAGCGTGCCATCGCTACTCGTTGCTGTTCGCCACCAGATAAGGAAGAGGTAATCTCATATACTTTTTCAGCTAATCCCACTCGTTTAAGTGCATTGACGGCTAGTTCTTTTTCTTGTGGAACAAGTAATGACAAAAGGGACTTGAAAAGACCCCAGTCAGCTAATTTCCCGGCTAGGACGTTATGAATAACAGCAAGTGATCCGATTAAGTCGAATTGCTGGCGAATAACTCCTATTTTTTTTGCAAAGACTTTGCCTTTTTTATAGGAAGTTAGAAGTTTAGTATCAATTATGAGATCCCCGCTATTCAAAGGAACCAACCCGGCAATTGCATTCAAAAGGGTGGTTTTTCCAGCCCCACTTGGTCCAATTAACGCAACTAACTCTCCCTCCTTTATAGAAAAAGAAAGGGAAGATAGGGCTATCTTCCGCTCAAAGTGTTTCGATATGTTTTTTGCTTCTATTTTTATATTTGAAGACATCTCAACTACACCTACTACTTAATAATCTGTAATTCTTTTGCGACCTTTTCAATCTTTTTGTAGTTATCATTTTTTGTTTCGACGAAGCTGTCAGTTTGGAATAAGTCAGCAATTTCTTTTTGCTCACCAGTAATAGAAAGAAGGGCATCCTTTACTTTCTTTTTCGTACCCTTACCAAATACTTCTTCAACATTGCTGTTAATGGTCCAGTTATAGTCATAATAAGCTGGTGTTGTATAGAATACTTTTACTTTATTTGTATCTACTTTTCCTTCTTTAACTGCTGCTTCCCAAACTGCTTCGTTTAGAGCACCGGCTTTAAAGGCACCTGATTCAATTAACTTGTACGTTGTATCATGTGAACCTGAGAAGTTAGGTTTGCCATCAAAGTCTTTATTAGCATCGATACCAGCTTCAGATAAGTAGTAACGTGGCATTAAATGGCCAGATGTAGAACTTTCACTACCAAAAGTAAAAGATTTCCCTTTAAGATCTTCAAGCTTCGTAATATTTTCTGATGCTTGGGTAATAAAAACAGAATGGAATTCTGCATCACGAGGTCTTTGGACAATGGATTCAGCATCTGGAACAAGGTTTCTAGCTTGTACGCTGGTTAATCCGCCAAACCATGCCATATGAATTTCACCACGTTGAAAGCCAGTAACAAGTGCTGCATAATCAACGGATGGGACAAATTCAACCTTCATCCCCGTTTTTTCGCTTAGGTAATTTGCAACAGCTGTCATCCCTTTTTCTAGGTCAGCAGCGTTTTGGTCGGGAATCGCACCTATTTTAAAAACTTCTTTAGTTGTGGTTTCTTTTTTTGTATCATTTGCTTTTTCTTCTTTCTGTCCACAGGCAGCTAGAGAAAATAATAGTAATACAGTAATCATAACAGACAACCATTTTTTCATAAACAAAATCCCTCGGTTCTTATGTTTTATATAGTAGATATGTCCTTGCTTTTAAAATTATAGAGAAATGTTATTTTAAAATAAATTCATTAAATCGATTTATTCCATCTAAATAAATCTGTTTAATCGATAGGTAAATGTCGGTAAAAAGCTTAAAAAGCCTTTGATGATAGGAAAAACTCCTGCAATGGCGCAGGGGTTTTAAAATATCATTAAACGGATAAATGTGACCATTCTTCAACACTCCAAATTTTGTTTTCTCGTGTATGAAAGGACGAACGAAATAGGAGTTTCTATTTTTATTATTATTAATGAAGAAGTTTAGACAAGCTCCCTTACTTGTACATATACTAGTAAAAAATAAAGGGGGACAAAGGGTGGCGCTCAATCAAGACGGGATTAATATCGGTACGATTTCAGGCGGTATTGTCAACTTTGGGGGGGCTGTATATATTGCTCCAATTTCGGTAACAAAATCCATAACTGGTTCTGGTGAAGGAAATCAGGGGACAGATGTCTCTACGAAAACAGTGTCGAATTCTTCAAATCAAAATAGTGTAATGAGTTTAATTGATTTAATCAGGCGGAGCATAGAATAGCTCCGCCTATATTTTTTATGTGTAAATTATGATGCTCTTAAACTGGAAGAAGCTTGCTGTTGCTTGGATGGTTTAACTACGTTAAAAATAATATTTAAAAAGATAGCAGTAAAGCTTCCAGCGACAATACCATTGTTGGTTAAGATTTTTATGCTTTCTGGAAGGTGGGTAAATAAATCAGGTACCGCAGTTACCCCAAGACCCATACCAACTGAGCAAGCGATAATAAGCAGATTTTCTTGTGAAGCAAATTCCACTTTGCTTAGCATTTTGATTCCATAGGCAATTACCATTCCAAACATGGCTACCATTGCCCCTCCTAGAACGGGTGTTGGGATCACCGTTGTAAACGCACCTATTTTTGGTACAAAACCAAGGACCACAAGGATTCCACCCATCGTATAGATAACATTTTTCCCTTTTACACCAGATAACTGAACGAGTCCAACGTTTTGGGAATAAGTGGTATACGGGAAGGCATTAAACAAAGCACCAAGTATGCTTGCAATTCCTTCTGCACGATAACCCCTTGATAAATCCTTCTCGGTAAGCTTTTTTCCTGTTATATCACTTAATGCTAAATAGACACCTGTTGACTCTACTAGACTAACAATGGCTACTAATGTCATTGTAATAATCGGTGTTATTTCAAATGATGGAGTTCCAAAATAAAAGGGTTTGACCATATGAAACCATGAAGCGTCGGTTACAGCTATAAAATTCACCTTACCCAATAAAGATGCTGCAATTGTTCCAGCAACTAATCCAAGGAGGATTGAAATAGAGCGGATAAAGCCTTTTGTAAATCTATAAAGTAAAATGATAAATAACAATGTACCGAAAGCAAGACTGATATTTGAGATACTGCCAAAATCAGGGCTCCCTTGGCCCCCAGCCATGTTGTTCATTGCAACTGGAATTAAGGTAATTCCTATGATGGTAACGACTGAACCAGTAACAACAGGAGGGAAGAACTTAATTAATTTACCGAAAAATTGTGAAATAAGAACAACGATTAGACCTGAAATAAGAATAGAGCCGTAAATAGAAGAAATACCGTATTGGCCGCCAATTGAAATGATGGGTCCAACAGCCGTAAAAGTACACCCTAGAACAATTGGTAACCCCACACCAAAAAAACGATTCTGCCAAACTTGTAAAATAGTGGCTATCCCACACATTAATATGTCGATGGAAACTAAATAGGTTAATTGTTCTCCGGAAAATTTTAGTGCTCCTCCAATAATAAGAGGTACAATCACTGCACCAGCATACATGGCTAACACATGTTGAATTCCTAAAGATGCTATTTTTAAAGGATGTTGTTTCATTTGATATATTCCTCCACTTTTTCATTAATAAATGTAACCTCTCCATTTTTAAGTGAGGCAATTTGGGCTAAAGATTCAACCCTTAAACCAAGATCCAGTAGCTTACGGGAACCGTTTTGGAAGGATTTTTCAATCACAATGCCAATACCAGTAACCTCTGCACCAGTTTGTTGAACGATGTTCACTAAGCCAAGGGCGGCCTCTCCGTTAGCAAGAAAATCATCAATAATGAGCACTTTATCATTTGCGTCCACAAATTTTTTTGAGACAGATATTTCATTTTTTTCATTTTTTGTAAACGAAAAAACACTCGCAGTGAGCAAATCATCGGTAAGGGTTAAAGATTTCTTTTTCCTGGCAAATACGACAGGGACCATCATATGTAATCCAGCCATGACAGCAGGTGCAATTCCAGACGATTCAATGGTTACGATTTTTGTAATCCCGTTTCCATTAAACCTAGCAGCAAACTCTTTGCCAATCTCGTTCATTAAAGAAGGGTCTAATTGATGATTCAAAAACGAATCTACCTTTAGAACATGTTCATTTAGGACCATTCCGTCCTTTTTAATTTTTTCCTCTAATAGTTTCATATTTACCTCCAATAAAAAAATAGGCTCTGTTAAACTGGCCTGTTGATTTCCGCTCCAGGCACGAGCGGTTCGTGGGTGTTTCGGCGATCCTCCTCGGCGCAAGCGCCTGCGGGTCTCCCCTGAACCATACTCCCACAGGAGTCTTCGTGCCTTCCGCTCCAATCAACAGGGTGTAAAAATGAACACTGTTCTTTAACATAGCCAAAAAATAAAAAGCCCAAAAGTCATGTTCACTACAAAAATGGAGTGAGCAATGACCTTTGGGCTTTTATGCCGAAAGGATATAGAAATATTCGTTTGAATAAACGAACTTCTATTACTCACTCATAGTCAGATTGTTAACGGCAATCTGGTAGAAACTTGCGGGCCATATCCCCGCTATTATATGAGTGATACTTTATTAATTTACTAACATTATAGCATGAGCAAAGCAGAAATCAATCATATTTTTCTGAAATACGAATGTTATGTTTGTTATTAGTTGAAATATTCGCCTTTAATCAAGTTTCATATTTATTCCCTCTAAAGATTGAATAACCATTCATTTTCAGGTACTATATAGAAGAGTGTTTTATTCAGAAAATTCTAAATTAGGAGTGAGTGCGATGAATAAAAGTATTCCTGAAAACTGGTGGACTCAGCTAAGGCTTCCTGTTATTTCTGCTCCAATGTTTTTAGTATCTGGGCCAGCCCTTGTTAAAAATTGTTGTTTGAATGGAGTGATTGGTTCCTTTCCTGCTCCCAATGCAAGACCTATCGAGGTACTTGATCAATGGATGGGACAATTAAATGAAGAGCTAGAGGAAGCTCGTGTACAGAACCCTGATCGTAAAATTGCTCCGTGGGCCATGAATATGGTGGTACATAGCACGTATGGCCGCCTTCAGGAAGAGTTGGAGCTGATTAAAAAGCATAAGCCACAATTAGTGATTACGTCTTTAGGCAGTCCCAAACATGTAGTCGACATTGTACACGAATACGGTGGTCTTGTATTCTCAGATGTAAGCGATTTAAAATTTGCTAGAAAAGCAGCAGAAACAGGAGTCGATGGTTTAATTTTAGTAGCAAGCGGGGCAGGTGGCCATGCTGGTCAAATTAATAGCTTTGCTTTTGTTGACATGGTAAGAAGTTTTTGGGATGGAATAATCATCCTTGCTGGTTCCATTTCAACAGGTAAAGGGATTTTAGCAGCTCAGGCAGCTGGTGCGGATCTTGCTTATATGGGGACACGCTTCATTGTTGCCACAGAAAGCATGGCAAATGATGAATATAGAGAGATGCTAGTTGAGTCCACACAGGAAGATATTGTTTTAACAGATGCTTTTTCAGGTGTGATGTGTAATATGTTAAAGCCTAGTATTGTAAAAGCGGGATTAAACCCTGAACAGCTTGTAAAAAAAGACCAAGTTAATTTTGATAGTATGCAGAGAGAGACGAAATCAAAAGCATGGCGTGATATTTGGTCTGCTGGTCATGGAGTGGGGGCAATTGATAAAATTGAATCAACCGCTGAAATTATTAATCGATTAGAGCTTGAGTATAAAGAGGCTCTCGAAAAAGTGAATCGGAGTGTTAGTCAATTAAACGGAATTCATGTGAATTAATAGGTTCTTAGTGGAATAAATGTAGTATATAGAAGAGAAGGCTCATTGTGGGTCTTCTCTTCTATACAAATACTAACCGGTTAGAATGTAAAAATTTAAAACAAAGTATTTTCTATTCTTACAATATAGGAGAGATGTAAATGGTAGAAAAAACTCACCCTTACTGGCCAACACAATTACCCGCTAAACTAACTTATTTACAGGGAGAAAAGCCCCTCGTTGATTACTTGGAACAACATGCCAAACAGACACCTAATGAAACAGCCTACATTTTTTACGGTACGAGGATTTCTTGGAGTGCACTTTCGAATCAGGTACAGCGATTTGCACACTATTTACATAGGATGGGTGTGAAGAAGGGGAGTTGTGTAGCCCTTTATATGCAAAACTGCCCTCAATATATTATTGCTCATTTTGCTATACAAAAATTAGGCGGAATGGTAGTTCCTTTGAATCCTATGTTTAAAGAGAATGAATTAGCATACTTTTTAGAGGAAGCACCAATTGAAGGAATCATTTCAGGTTCAGAAGGGTATCCCCTAGTGAAAAAAGCTATAGAAAAAACCCACCCATTACAATTTACTGTTACCACAAATTATTATGATTTCCTCCCAGAACAGCCCGAATGGAAGTTTCCAGAAGAATTCCTATTATCCAAACAACATTTCACTGAAACAGATGACTTTTGCGAAATTCTCCAAAATGAATCACCTTATGAAGGCAAAGAAACGATTGATATATGGAATGATGTTGGATTAATCGTTTTTACCTCAGGCACAACCGGCAGGCCGAAAGGTGCCATGTTAACTTACGGAAATGCACTATTCAAAACAGCTGCCTCTATGCAAGCAAATGGAATGGGGGAAAAGGATGTTTTATTAGCTAGTGCCCCGTTATGTCATATTGCTGGTATGGTCATGGGACTTAATAGTCCCGTATACACAGGGCGACCATGTGTTTTATTCACTCGTTTTGATCCTCTTGCCACCGTTGAAGCCATTGAAAAAGAACGGATAACGTATTGGTATAGCATCGCCCCTATGAATTGGGCCATTTTACAACTTCCAACCATCAAGGATAAAAATCTTTCCAGTTTAAAAACGAATTTGGCAACAAGCTTTGGTGTCCAAGTGACTGCAGAATTAGCGGATAATTGGCGTACTCTGACAAATGGATGTAGCCTCTTTGAAGCAGCCTACGGTCTTAGTGAGACACACACCTGTGATACCTTTATGCCAATAGATAAAATTAAGTATGGATCCTGTGGAATTTCCATTTATGAAACACAAATACGGATTTTGAGCCTTGAAACAGGCGAGGAACAACCGGTAGGTAAAGAGGGAGAAATTGTTATTAAAAACCCTGGTGTATTTAAAGGGTATTTAAACAGACCTGATGCTACCTCAGAGACACTACAGGACGGTTGGGTTCATACAGGAGATATAGGATATCTTGACGATGAGGGTTATTTATATTTCCTTGGTCGGGTAAAGGAAATGATAAAAAGTTCGGGTTACAGTATTTTTCCTGAGGATGTTGAAGCACTACTAAACCTCCATCCTGCTATTAGACAATCCGCAGTCATTGGTGTTCCTGATCCTTTAAAAGGTGAAGTGGTGAAAGCGTTTGTTGTTTTACATGATAGAGAAAAAGTGAAATTTACAGCTGCAGACCTCATTGCATGGGCAAAAGAGACGATGGCTGCCTATAAATATCCCCGCTATATAGAAATCATTGACCAACTTCCCGCAACACCTTCTGGGAAGGTACTTCGAAAATTACTAAAAGAGGAGTAGGAGAGCGAAACATGGATACTTTAAAGCAACTTACTGATGATCTGCTGGCCAAGAAGGAAGCCGCTCTTTTAGGTGGAGGACTCGAAAAAATAGCCGCACAACATAATCGGGGACTGCTGACAGCGAGGGAGAGAATAAATAAATTAACGGATGCAGGGACCTTTATGGAACTCGGTATGCTTAATACTTCTGATGTAAAAGGAACTGAACATAAAAGCTATGGAGATGGCCTCATTACAGGGGTAGGTAAAATAAACGGCAGACCTGCGATTATTCAAGCAGGGGACAAGACTGTATTCGCCGGTACAGAAGGCAATGTCCATATTCGTAAATCAAAGAGTATACATGAATTTGCAGTGAAAAACGGCCTACCTATTTTCTCTCTTCATGAAGGTGGAGGCTTACGGATGCCTGATGGAATGGGGTCTGATGGAATAAGCGATAAATTGTTTCCGCGTGAAATGCTTACCCTTCATCGCCAAGTTCCGACCATGACGGCTATTCTTGGTGATAGCTTTGGCGGTCCTACCTGGGCCGCAGTATCTTCTGATTTCGTTACTCAGCTTCAAGGGACATGTATGGCTATTGCTGGCCCGCGAATGCTTGAACTTGCAAATGGTCAAAAATTAACTCCGGAGGAATTAGGAGGAGTTGATATTCATCATAAATTTACGGGTCAAATTGATGAGGATGGCAGTACAGAAGATGAATGCATTGAGCAGTTAAAAAACTTCTTTTCTTACATGCCACAGCATGCAGGTGAACGGCCGAAAATGAGACAAACGAACGATGATCCCTATCGTCTGGTTGAAGAAGTATTTACTATTTTGCCTCAGCAAAACAATCGTGTATATGATATGAAGAAAATAATTGAAGTGCTCGTTGATGATGGGGTTACCTTTGAGTATCAAAGAAAATTTGGTAAAGGACTCATTACAACTTTTGCTCACTTAAATGGACATTGTGTGGGTATCGTTGCTAACCAGCCAAATCAGTATGCTGGTGCACCAGGACCACAGGAATGTCAAAAAGCAACGGAGTTTATTTGTTTATGTGATTCCTACCATATTCCGCTTATTTTCCTCCATGATACACCTGGTTTTCGAATCAGCAGTGAAGCGGAGAAAGCAAAAATGCCGACAAAAATCATGGTTTGGAACCAGGCATTGGCGCTAGCAACTGTACCTAAAATATCCGTTGTGATTCGAAAAAGTATTGGTGCTGCTTACGGGAATATGTGCGGCCCAGGAATGGGAGGAGATTTAGTCGTCGCCTGGCCGACAGCAGAGATTAATTTTACCGGACCAGAAGTTGGAGTCAACGTAGTTTTTGGGAGAGAACTTGCTCGCGCTGAAAATCCAAAAGAGGAAAGGCAGAAGCTATTAGAGCTATGGTCCTTTGACAGCTCACCATATAAAGCTGCAGCCAAGCATTTAATTGACGATGTGATACACCCCAGTGAAACGAGAAAATTTCTCTGTCAATCCCTCGATTATCTGCTCACTTCTAAGCGTGAAAAAAGTGAACGGCTGTTGTCGGCGTGGCCAACCGGTATATAAAGTGAAAAGGAACCTGTCCATGATATGGATAGGTTCCTTTTTGTTCAAGATTAAGTCATTTATTTTTTCTTTTTTGCTCTTTGGCAACCATTTTAATTACTTTATAACCCGGTTTCAATTTGATCTTTTTTGTTTCCTTGTCTGTTACTACTTGGTACATTGTATATTTTCGAGGTACATGTTCTAATCGATCAATTTTCTTAATCGTTTCTTTATGAAAATATTTGTGTATTTTCCTCATTTGCTTTTCTTGATTTTCGCCGTAAAAGAATTCATAGGCAAGCTTGAATAGGAAAATAAACACGAAACCAATAAGAAGTGTATAAATAAGAGAATACTTAAATGACAAAGTTGACATCCTTTCTTTGAAACAATCTGTTTGCTTAATTAGATGATTATAACGTAATGGTAGTCGTAAATGAAATGAACAATATTCCAAATGTAGGTTTAATGCTTAAATAAGTGCTATTTAGATAGGGTATCTTAAAAAAGTATAAAAATATTTTCATCTTTTGTCCTCTAGGTATGAACAATAAGTTAGTTTTATGATAAAGTATGGATAGAAATCCTTTGATTACGCTGTTTAACAGCTATCTATTGTCCATTCCACGCGGACAAATGTTTTTTAAGGAAAAATAATATAACCTACGAACGCAAATAGGGGGAATTGAGCATGTCCAGTACGATTTTGGAGCAATTTTTAAATGAAAACCTAGAGGATTTAAAAGGGAAGGGTTTATACAATGTCATTGACCCACTTGAAAGTCCCAACGGCCCATTAATTACGATAAATGGCAGAGAGCTTGTCAATCTTTCTTCCAATAACTATTTAGGTTTAGCAACCGATGAACGATTAAAAAAGGCAGCAGCTGATGCGATCGAAAAATTTGGTGTCGGTGCTGGTGCGGTCCGGACCATCAACGGGACACTTAAACTTCATGTTGAATTAGAAGAAAAATTAGCAGAATTCAAGCATACTGAAGCAGCAATTGCTTACCAATCCGGTTTTAATTGTAATATGGCAGCTATTTCTGCTGTAATGGATAAAAATGACGCCATTTTATCTGATGAATTAAACCACGCCTCTATTATAGATGGTTGCCGCCTTTCTAGAGCAAAAATTATTCGTGTCAACCACTCTGACATGGAAGATTTACGTGCAAAGGCCAAAGAAGCGAAAGAGTCCGGCCTCTATAATAAAATCATGGTAATTACTGATGGTGTGTTCTCTATGGACGGGGATATCGCTTTATTACCTGAAATTGTAAAAATTGCAGAAGAATTCGATTTGATTACATATGTAGATGATGCCCATGGCTCCGGTGTCCTTGGTGAGGGGGCTGGAACAGTTAAGCATTTTGGCCTTTCTGATAAAATAGATTTCCAAATTGGGACACTATCCAAAGCAATTGGTGTTGTTGGCGGATATGTGGCTGGGAAGAAGAATTTAATTGACTGGTTAAAGGTTCGTAGTCGCCCATTCTTATTCTCTACTTCTCTAACTCCTGCAGATGTTGCCGCAAGTAAGAAGTCCATTGAAATCTTAATGGAAAGTACGGAACTTAACGAAAAGCTTTGGGAAAATGGTAACTATTTGAAAAAAGGGTTAAAAGAATTAGGCTTCAATATCGGCAACAGTGAAACCCCAATCACTCCATGTATCATCGGGGACGAAGCACTTACTCAACAATTCAGCAAACGTTTGAATGAAGAAGGTGTATATGCAAAGGCGATTGTATTCCCAACTGTACCAAAAGGAACAGGGCGTGTTCGGAATATGCCAACTGCTGCCCATACAAAAGAAATGCTCGATCGAGCTATTGCGATTTATGAGAAGGTCGGCAAGGAAATGGGCGTTATTTAATAAGTGAATATGAACGGAACCTTTAGGTATTAGGTGACGTAGCTATAAAGGAAGACAGAATTACTTAGCAAAAGTGAAGAGGACGGAGAAACAATGAAGCGTATTTTAATTACAGGTGCCTTAGGACAAATTGGTTCAGAATTAACCTTAAAACTAAGAGACATATACGGAGCAGATAACGTTATTGCTACAGATATCAAGAAGAATGACAGCGAGGCAGCAAATAGCGGACCGTTTGAAACGGTAGATGTAACAGATTTAAACAAAATGGTGGAAACAGCAAAAAAATACCAAGTAGACACAGTGATGCATTTAGCGGCACTTCTTTCAGCAACCGCGGAAGCAAAGCCGGTATTTGCTTGGAACTTGAATATGGGCGGTCTAATGAACGCATTAGAAACAGCTAGAGAACTTAATGCTCAATTCTTTACACCAAGTTCTATTGGAGCATTTGGCCCAACTACACCTAAAGACAGTACACCACAGGACACGATTATGCGTCCAACCACCATGTATGGTGTCAATAAGGTAGCAGGAGAATTGTTATCGGATTATTATTATCACAAGTTTGGTGTTGATACTCGTGGCTTACGTTTCCCAGGATTAATTTCTTATGTGGCTCTTCCTGGTGGAGGTACAACGGATTATGCGGTCGAGATCTATTATGAAGCCATTAAAAATGGTAAGTATACTTCCTATATTGATAAAGGCACATATATGGATATGATGTACATGCCTGATGCCTTAAATGCTATTGTTAATTTAATGGAAGCAGATCCTTCTAAGTTGATTCACCGCAATTCATTTAACGTAACAGCCATGAGCTTTGACCCTGAGGAGATCGCAACTAGTATTGCTAAGTATATCCCTGGCTTCGAAATTTCATATAATGTTGATCCAGCCCGTCAAAGTATTGCGGATAGTTGGCCAAATTCGATTGATGCAACAGCTGCTAAAAATGAATGGGGCTTTACTTACGAGTATGATTTAGACAAAATGACAAGAGATATGATTGAAAAACTGCGTCAAAAACTGTAAAAGTGGAATCCTGAGTCTAGAATGGCTCAGGATTTTTTTATCGATATGGGTATTGGCTCATTTTTATTGGAGATTGGCTCATTTTTTTGTAAGAATGGCCGATTTTCAAGTTGTATTGGCTCGTTTTTTACATTGATTGGCTCATTTTTCTCTAGCTTTGACATTTTTACCATAATTCGGAATAAATACACGATAAAAAAACAGCGAAGCATAAGCACTTCGCTGTTATCTTTTTACATAAATCAATTTATCTTTTTTCTCGGTCACGCGACCGATAATGGCTGCATGTGACAAGCCTTTTGCATGGAGATCATCAACGTATGTTTGCGCTTCCTCTTCGCCCATTGAAATAAGTAAACCACCAGAAGTAATTGCATCACACAGAACAAGCTGCTCCTCAGGGAGAATCCCATCCTCATAAACAACATCGTCGATTAACCATTTATGATTTGATTTGGATCCACCTGGTACCACACCGTCCTTCGCTAACTGCAAAGTACCTTTTAGCATAGGAACGTGACTATTGGTGATTTCAAAGCTCACATCACTTCCACGAGCCATTTCACTGCCATGACCCAATAGCCCGAAACCGGTAATGTCAGTAACGGAATGCGGCTGATAATTGGTTAGAACCTCTGAAGCAGTCTTATTCAACATCGCCATTGTTTCCGTAACAATTTGTTCTTGCTCATCTGTAACTACACTTCTTTTGATTCCGGTTGTCAAAATTCCTACACCAATTGGCTTCGTTAATACAAGGACGTCACCAGGTTTAGCTCCGACATTTTTCCAAACCTTATCAGGATGTACAATTCCAGTTACCGATAGACCGAATTTAGGTTCTTGGTCATCGATTGAATGGCCGCCAACAGTAATCGCGCCAGCCTCTTTCACCTTATCGGCAGCACCACGTAGGATCTCTGAAAGCATTGCGGCTCCTAGTTTTTTAATGGGAAAACCAACAATATTTAAGACCGTTTTAGGCTGTCCGCCCATGGCATAGACATCGCTTAATGCGTTTGCAGCGGTAATTTGCCCGAACATATAAGGATCATCCACAATAGGAGTAAAATAGTCTACGGTCTGTATAAGTGCAATTGAATCAGTTAACTTATATACTCCAGCGTCATCAGACGTATCCAGCCCCACTAATAATTCGGGAACAGGTTCTTGTTTAGGTAACAGACGCAAAACTTGCGCCAGGTCCTCAGGACCAATTTTGCAGCCTCAACCAGCTTTTGTTGATAAAGAGGTTAGGCGAATTTTTTCTTGCTCACTCAACATGTCCACCTCCATTCTCATAGTATAACTCTTTAGTAATAAATCCGCACTTAAAAGAGACAAAAGATTTGCGATGGAATAGGGGATGGGGTAAAATAATTCTACTATATAGATAGAGGAAATGTGGAGGTTTACAAGATGAAGAACTATCATGTCGTCGTTGAATTTTGCATGCAATGAAACTACGCACCAAAAGCCGCGAGTTTCGCGGAAGAGTTGTTTAACCATTTTTATCGAAATATACAAAAACTTGAACTAATCCCAAGCTCAGGTGGGGCATTTGAAGTAACAGTTGATGGAGAAAAAATATACTCCAAGCTGGATACAGGAATTTTTCCTGATACAGATGAAATCATTCAGATAATGGAATCTAAATAATAAAAAAGAGGCCGACTCCATGGTTTATGAGTCGGCCTCTTTTATCGACGATAATTGTATTATGTTAACTTATCTTTAAAAAATAATTGCCTCTTTAAGCTTAAGGCAAGGTAATAAATCTATTCTTCCCAACACCATTCTTTGTTTTTGATATAAAAATCTCTAAAATACCATTTGTAAAGGTGGCGAAGACCTCTTGTTTTATCACTAAAAAAGGAAAATCGATACTTCGCAACTTTTTGGAGTGGTTTTCTGAAGGGGGATATTTTGTAGCAGTGATACATAATTTACTTTGTTCAATATATACTTTAATCTCTGATGCATCATATTCACTTAACAGCGCTTCAACAATCCATTCCTTTTCCGTCTCATAAAGATCGATACGGAATTGAGTTTGATCTTGATAAGATGTTAGTGGATCCAAAAAATAGTTTTCAAGCCATTTTTCTACTAACTCATAATCAAAGGATTGATTTTGAGTTTGTCTTTTTTTAGTCATAATTAAACCCCCTTGCTCGTTTCATTTTATTCATTGGTCCTTAAAATGTGAAACTCCTATGGTATAATGGGGCAAAAGATGGATGAATGAAGGAGTTTTTAAGGTGAAACAATGGTTACGTTCCATTCCTGCAGTGCATGAACTTCAAAATCATGAGAGGTTTTTACATCTCCTTAAAGTAAGCCAGTTGGATTCTGCTCAGCTTACAAAACAATTAAAAGAAGTACTCGATGATATAAGAACTGCTCTAATAGAGGATAGATGGCCAGGTTCTATTCCTGGAACAAACTCTTTTATAGATGATTTATTTCTCATTTTGGAAAATAAATTAGAAAAACAATTTTCCTTTACTATAGAAAAAGTAATTAATGCAACGGGGACTATCCTACATACCAATCTTGGCAGGGCAAGATTAAGCGAGAATGCCATCAATCATGTCGTTGAAACCGCTCGGAATTACTCCAATCTTGAGTATATGTTAAAAGAAGGGGAAAGAGGTTCACGTCACAGTCATGTTGAAGCACTTATTAAGGAAATTACCGATGCAGAGGCAGCAATGGTTGTAAATAACAATGCCTCCGCTGTTTATCTTGTTCTAAGAGCACTAGCGAAAAATAAAGAGGTCATCGTTTCAAGGGGACAGCTTGTTGAAATTGGTGGATCCTTTAGAATTTCATCTATTATGGAGGAAAGCGGTGCAATCTTAAAAGAAGTAGGGACAACCAATAAGACACATCTTTTTGATTACGAAGATGCGATTACTTCTGAGACAGCGATCATTATGAAGGTCCATACGAGTAATTTTAAGGTGATTGGCTTTACAAAGTCTGTGGAAACAGAGGAACTTATTGCACTATCGAAAAGCCATGAAGATGCTATTTTTTATGAGGACTTAGGTAGTGGGGCCCTCTATGACTTCAGAAAACATGGAATCGGAGAAGAACCGGTTGTAAAAGAGGTCATCGAAATGGGGGCAGATATTGTTACTTTTAGTGGCGATAAGCTTCTTGGTGGTCCGCAAGCAGGCATAATTGCTGGCAAGAAAGAAATCATTGATAAATTGAAGAAACATCAGTTAGCACGGGTGGTTCGAGTCGATAAGATGACTTTAGCAGCGCTTGAGGGTACACTAATTGATTATGCACGAGGTGAAAATGCCATGCGAAATATTCCGGTCATTCGTGATTTATTAGTTTCTATTAATGAATTAGACGAAAGATGCCATTGTTTTGTTACCAGATTGTTACAAAGGACAAAGAGATATGAGACAAAAATTTTCAAAGACATTAGTCAAGTAGGTGGGGGAACCATGCCTGATGTCGAGTTGCCAACATGGGTAATCGCCCTTAAACATGATACCTTTACAGCCGAACAGCTTGGCAGAAAATTAAGAACGGAATGCAAGCCAGCTATTGTAGGACGAATCCAAAAAGATGAGTTTATTATTGACCTTAGAACCGTAACAGTTGAAGAAGAAAACAACTTGTTAGATGCCTTAGTAAATGTTGACCCCTCTTAAAAAAGAGGGGTTTATTTTATAAATCACATATCATGGTGTGTATTATGTTTTGCACGGGTATGGTTGCGATTCTTTACTTTATGAGAACCGCTTAATGGTTCTGGCTGCCCCGATTGTTTTGGTGCATTTTTCCTCATATCTTTGCCATCGTTTTTGTTCATTTTTCATCCCTCCTACATATTAGGATGCAAGGATTAAGTCTTTTTATGCTGAATAAATTTTGTTCTTCTGTGCAATTTAACGGTAAACAAAATTAAGGAGTGAAAAAGACAATGCAGAAATATCCTTACAACAAGGACAAGCAACAGGCATTTCAGGCAGCACAGCAAGGATATGAAGAGGTTCAAGGATTTTTTAATCAAATTGTAAATGATAGTGCCAATTATGGCCACCAACTAAAGCATCTAAAGAACGAAGTAAATGAAGCATATCAGCAAATTGAGAATGCTCTGGAAGTTGCATCTGAACATCAACGTGCACAATTAGAGCGATTCCAGCAAGATTTACAAAGTATTGTAGCCGAAGTAAATCAGACTGAATAAGGCATTAAACAAAAAAGGGTCTCGTCCCACTGCTTCAGTGGACGAGACCCCTTTTTTATTGATTTTTCTTCCGCTTTTTATTGTTCATCTTTTCTTTTACACTTAATCCTTGTTCACTTGCTAGTTCCTCATTAAATCCGGCACCATTTCCTTGTCCCTTAGCAGCATTGGCACCAGGAATGACATGGTTTGACTTGCGTTTCGCCATCTTTTACTCACCTCCTGATAGTGTTACTATTTCCTTTAGACCTTGAAAAATGACAATCAATTGGTTTTTTGAGATAATATTAACGAAAAATTTGATTTTCACGATTTCTGAATTCACTTTTGACCAATAAGATTTTCGAAATATTCCGAACAAAATACATAAAAAAACATAAGAAAAACTTATCAATCACAATAACTTTCTTGTTATTTACTTATGTAAAAGGTTGTATTAAGATTAGAATTGTGAGAAAAGTGAAGATGGATGGGAAAATTCAAACTTTTCGACTTTTCATTAAACTTGTATTATGATGACGAACGAGGGGGTTTTTACACATGGTAAAAAATGATGTATTTAATGCGCGTTCTTCCTTTGAAGTAAACGGCAAACGCTACCACTATTACCGTTTAGCAGCATTGGAAGAAGCAGGCATTGGTAATGTTACCAAATTGCCTTATTCTGTAAAAGTATTACTTGAATCTGTTTTACGCCAATATGATGGCCGTGTAATCACAAAAGAGCATGTTGAAAACTTAGCAAAATGGGGAACAGCAGAGCTTAAAGAGGTGGATGTACCATTTAAGCCTTCACGTGTTATCCTCCAAGACTTCACTGGTGTTCCAGCAGTAGTAGACCTTGCTTCTTTAAGAAAAGCGATGGCTGACCTTGGTGGAGATCCAGATAAAATCAACCCTGAAAAAACAGTTGATCTTGTTATTGACCACTCTGTACAAGTTGATGCATATGGTTCAGCTGATTCATTAAAAGTAAACATGGATCTTGAATTCGAACGTAACGCAGAGCGCTACCAATTCTTAAGCTGGGCTCAAAAATCATTCAATAACTACCGTGCAGTTCCACCAGCAACTGGTATCGTTCACCAAGTAAACCTTGAATACTTAGCAGACGTTGTTCACGTTGCTGAAACTGACGGCGAACTTGAAGCATACCCAGATACATTAGTAGGAACTGATTCACATACTACCATGATTAACGGTCTTGGTGTTCTAGGATGGGGCGTAGGTGGTATCGAAGCAGAAGCAGGAATGCTTGGACAGCCTTCATATTTCCCTGTTCCTGAAGTTGTTGGTGTTAAGTTAACCGGTGAACTTCCAAACGGTGCAACCGCTACTGACTTAGCATTAAAAGTAACTCAAGTACTTCGCAGTAATGGAGTAGTTGGTAAATTTGTTGAATTCTTTGGACCTGGTGTATCCGTACTTCCACTTGCAGACCGTGCAACTATTGCCAACATGGCCCCTGAATATGGTGCTACTTGCGGTTTCTTCCCGGTTGACGGTGAAGCAATTGAGTACTTACGCTTAACTGGCCGTGAAGAAGAACAAATTCATGTTGTTGAACAGTACTGCAAAGCAAATAGCTTGTTCTTTGATGCATCTTTTGAACCTGTTTATTCAAATGTGGTTGAAATTGATCTTTCAGTAATTGAACCAAATCTTTCTGGTCCTAAGCGTCCTCAAGATTTAATTCCACTTTCAAAAATGAAAGAGGAATTCACAAAAGCTGTTTCTGCACCACAAGGAAACCAAGGTTTCGGTTTACATGCTGACGAACTTGCAAAAGAAGCAACAATTAAATTCAATAACGGTGATGAAGCCGCCATTAAAACAGGTGCAGTTGCGATTGCTTCTATCACTAGCTGTACAAATACTTCCAACCCATATGTTCTTGTTGGAGCAGGACTTGTTGCGAAGAAGGCTGTTGAGCTTGGAATGGAAGTTCCTAAATTTGTAAAAACTTCTTTAGCACCTGGTTCAAAGGTTGTAACTGGATACCTTCGTGATTCTGGATTACTTCCATATTTAGAACAAATTGGTTTTAACCTTGTTGGTTACGGCTGTACAACATGTATCGGTAACTCCGGTCCATTAAAAGAAGAAATCGAAAAAACTATCGCTGAAAACGATCTTTTAGTTACATCTGTTCTTTCAGGTAACCGTAACTTTGAAGGCCGTATTCACCCGCTTGTAAAAGCTAACTACCTTGCTTCACCACCACTTGTGGTTGCATATGCTCTTGCTGGTACAGTGAATATTGATTTCGGCTCTGAAGCAATTGGTAAAGATAAAGACGGTAACGATGTATTCTTCAAGGATATTTGGCCATCAACTGCTGAAGTAAATGATGTTGTTAAACGTACTGTCACTCCTGAATTATTCCGTAGAGAATACGAGAATGTGTTCGGTGATAACGAACGTTGGAACGAAATTAAAACTAGCAATGAGCCATTATACACTTGGGATGAAGATTCAACTTATATTGCTAACCCACCATTCTTTGAAGGTTTATCACCAGAACCTGGTACGGTTGAACCTTTAGCAGGACTTCGTGTTGTTGGTAAGTTCGGTGACTCTGTTACAACGGACCACATTTCACCTGCAGGAGCAATTGGTAAAAATACTCCAGCTGGTAAATACCTATTAGAAAAAGGCGTTCAACCACGTGACTTTAACTCTTACGGCTCACGTCGTGGTAACCACGAAGTTATGATGCGTGGAACGTTTGCAAACATTCGTATCCGTAACCAAATCGCACCTGGTACAGAAGGTGGTTTCACAACTTACTGGCCAACAGGCGAAGTTACTTCTATTTACGATGCTTGCATGAAGTACAAAGAAAATGGCACTGGACTAATGGTTCTTGCTGGTAAAGATTACGGAATGGGTTCATCTCGTGACTGGGCTGCTAAGGGAACAAATCTTTTAGGTATTAAAACTGTCCTTGCAGAAAGCTTCGAGCGTATCCACCGTTCTAACTTAGTATTAATGGGTGTGCTTCCACTTCAATTCAAGGATGGCGATAGCGCTGAAACTCTTGGATTAACTGGTAAAGAGACATTTGAAGTACAAGTAGACGAAAATGTAAGACCACGTGATCTCCTAAAAGTTACAGCTACTGACGAAGCTGGTAACAAGAAAGAATTCGAAGTTCTTGTTCGTTTCGATTCTGAAGTTGAAATTGACTACTACCGTCACGGTGGAATTCTACCAATGGTTCTACGTGAAAAATTACAAGCTTAATTTAGTTTTAAAGATAAACACCATGCAGACTTGCATGGTGTTTTTTAACGAAAGGATTATTTATGACCTTACATCAATTTGCTGCAAGGTATGACCTTGCACCTGAAGAACTTATCCCTATTAATAACGGGTTCCAAAATTCTGTATATACCTTTTCGAAAGATGGAAGGGACTATATACTAAGATTATCCAATAGAGAGAGGAAGAGCTTCTCTGACCTAGAAAATGAATTAAAGTTTATTGAAGCCCTAGCAAAAGAAGGAGTTTCCGTTTCAAGACCAGTGCCATCCAAAAATAACCTTTTAATTGAAGAGGTAACCAATTTGTTCTTGGTTGCTTTTGAAAAAGCGCAAGGTGTAGCAGTGGATGTTACGGACGATAACGTTTGGACAACTGATTTATTTTATAATTGGGGAAAACAAATCGGCAGGATGCATAAAGTATCAAAACTAATACAGCTTGAAAGGCCCAAATGGACAAAAGAGGAACCAGATCTTTTTAGGCTTCTTCCTAAAATTAATTCAAAACTCATTAAAGAACGATACACAAAATTATTGGATGAACTAAGAGATTTTCATCAAGATTCAAATTTATTTGGACTTATCCATAATGATTTTCATCAAGGCAATTTCTTAGTGAAGGACAGAAGGATTACTGTTTTTGATTTTGATGATTGTGCATATCATTGGTTTGCATATGATTTGGCCGTTTCCTTTTATCATGCATACTGGCAGGCATCATCTTTTACCCCAGAACGAAAGGATTTTAGCAAGATTTTTTGGCTTCATTTTTTAAAAGGGTATGAGGAGGAACGTGCTATTTACAGGGAAATGCTTGAACAAATTCCTATTTTACTGAAAATAAGAGAGATATTCTTATATGTGTTATTTTTAGAAAAGTGGGATTTACATAGTCTTGCGGAATGGCAAGCCTATACGCTTGAAGACTTGAAACATAGAATAGAGGAACAAATACCATATTCTAATGTCAATTTTAAAGAATTAATTGACAACTTTAGCTAATTTTAAATAAAATATAAATAACAAAATGTAAAGGAATGAATTTGGGCCGATGAAGTTATAATCTTATTTTTCAGTACATGATTCGAAAAACGAAAAATGTTGAACCTGAAGAATAGGATTAGTCTGTCCTTTTTTATGTCCTGATCGTACATGTATAACAATGCAAACCTTTAAACAGGTTTAATTGTTGTCTCGTTTTTACGGGAATTCATGATATTTTTAGACATAAATCTCTCTTTCAGGTTCATTGAAGGGAGTTTTTTTATGCTTACAAATCTTAAAACAATAATAAAAGTTACAGGTTTAGAGAAAAGTTATCAATTACAAAAGGTATTAGACCAGATTCATTTTGAAATCAAAAACGGGGAAAGAATCGGTCTGGTTGGCTATAATGGAACTGGAAAAACAACCTTGGCAAATATTCTCTCCGGAAAAATACTACCTGATAAAGGACACATCGAAAAGAGTAAGGAATTAAAAATTGGCTACCTTTCGCAATCGATTGATTATGAAATGAACGATTTTCATGAGTCCATATTCGGGAGCGCTAATAATGTGTTGTACCAGCATACTAAAGAGCTTGGGCTCAAGAAGGTCTCTGAATGGGAGGAAACACGCCTATCCCATCTAAGCGGTGGAGAAAAATTAAAGCTTGCCTTATCTATGATTTGGTCATCCCAACCAGACTTTTTAATTCTAGATGAACCTACTAATCATTTAGATTTTAAAGGTATTGAATGGCTTGTGTCAGAATTAGAAAAATTCCATGGTCCTGTTTTGATCATCTCCCATGACCGGCATTTTTTAGACAGGACGGCTAATCGTATATTTGAATTAGAAAATAGTAAGATTCATTTTTACAGTGGGAACTATAGCAGCTACCGGAAGGAAAAACAACAACGAACCGAGAACCACCGACACCAATATAATGTACAACAGCGTCAAATTGAATTAGTTGAAAAGCAAATGGAACAGCTAAAGTCTTGGTCTGATAAGGCCCACCAAAGTTCAACCCAAAAAAGCAGGGATTACGGTCTAAAAGAATACCACCGAGCAAAAGCAAAAAAAAGAGATAATCAAGTCAAATCAAAGATCAAACGATTGCAGAATGAACTTGAGAAAAATCAAATTGAAAAGCCTCTTGACGAAGCATCAGTTAAATTTCAATTTGAGAGTCAAGGAAAAAGAGGGAGACGGATTATAGAGGCAAAGAATCTTCGAAAAGTTTTTACAGACGAGACTCTTTTCTATGAATCCCACTTCTACATTAATCATGGAGAACGGATTGGACTGTTAGGTGAAAATGGCTGCGGGAAGTCAACCTTACTAAAAATGATATTAGATCAGGAGAGCGTCTCATTTGGGGAACTATGGAGGAGCGACTCTATTCAGATTGCCTATTTGAGCCAGGATGTTGTTGACTTGCCAGCAGAAAAAACGGCGATTGAGGCACTGGGTTTTACAGATAGGGAAAGTATTCTTAAGGCTAGGACTTTGCTTGCTAATTTAGGGTTAAAGGAAGCTTTTATTACAAAGCCTATTTCTACATTAAGCTTAGGAGAACGGACGAGAGTCAAGCTTGTGGAGATGTTAATGAAGGAATATGATGTTCTCATTTTAGATGAACCTACCAATCATTTGGACTTACCTAGCAGGGAGCAGCTCGAACGGACATTAGCTGATTTTACAGGAACGATTATCACAGTGTCACATGACTATTATTTTCTAAATAAACTGTGTGATCGATTGTTAGTGTTTGAAGTTCAACAAATAAAGCGAGTGGAAATGAAGCCAGAGCAGTATTTGAATAAAGATAAAACGGGTGGACAACGTTCGAAGGAACAGCTTTTAATTATCGAAAACAGAATTGCTTCTATTTTGGGGGAATTATCAACAATCGATCAAAAAGACCCGAAATATCTTGTTTTAGACAAGGAATTTAATGAACTTCTTAAACTAAAACGAAATTTTAACAACTAAAAACCTGAAGAGAGCATTAATATTTGCTCTCTTCAGGTTTTTTTCATCGTTTATTTGCGGTAACTTCATTTTTATTTGCGAAAAAGTGTATTTTATTTGCGTAAAACATGCTTTTATTTGCGATAAATCGCCCTTTATTTGCGTAAAGCATACTTTTATTTGCGTACCACAATTTCCCTTAATTTCTACCCAATAACGACAGTAGCTCTTTCTCTCTTTCTGCTCTCATTCCTGATTTCCACTCATCCTGAGATATATGTCGAGTCTTTTCCCACTCATAAATATCCGATATGCTCTCGTCCAGCGTCCTGAACGTAAGTCCACTTTTCACTGCCTTATCAATATTGATTGAAAATGCACCCTTCCAAGGCTTTTCAAGTTCAGGAGATAGTGGGGCATTTTCTGGAACCCATAAAGGCATTTCAGTCCACGGTGCAACCTTTTGTTCAAGCAGGAACTCCTCATCAGCCCATACAATTTCCGCATCAGAACCAGTAACTCTTAAGCATGCGTCTATGAATTGTTTCATCGTTAGAGGATAATCAGGGCCTGTTGCATTAAACGTTCCAGAGGAGTTAGCTGTCATCATCTTCAAAATCCACTTCGAAAGGTCTTTGTTATCTATTAGCTGTACACGTCGGTTCTCATTACCGGGCACTAACACCTTTCCACCCTTAGCCAACCTATGTACCCAATATGGAATACGATCTGTATAGTCATTAGGACCAATTAATTGCCCAGCTCGGACATTCAATACTCTCCCAGGCATATTCATTTCTGCAATCTGTTCACATAATGCCTTAAAATGACCGTAGTATTCATAAATAGGGCCATGCACATCTTTTGATATTTCATCTGCTTTCTCGACTGACATATTTAATAGAGGATAGTCTTCATCTAGATTTTCTGGAACCCAGTCCTGATAAACGGAGATACTGGAAATAAATGAATACTGGTCAACACGATCCTTCAATAACTCAGTTGATATTTTTACGGTAGAAGGAATAAAACCGCTAGTATCCAAAACCGTATCCCAATAGCGGTTTTTAAGCTCGCACAAGTCTCCAAACCGATCGCCAGTAATGATTTCAACATCCTTAAGACCTACGTTTTGATTCCCACGATTAAAAATCGTAACTTCATGATTTTGAGATAATGCTTCTTCAACGAATGTTCTCCCTAAAAATCTGCTTCCACCTAAAACTAGTATTTTCAAAATTAATCATCTCCTCTCACATACTTCATCTTAACAAATTTCTTGATAATTTTGTTAATGACAAGAAATCTAATTTTCAATAATGAAAGTATTGCATATGTCATGAATATTGTTAAAATTACAAAGGTAGTAGTACTTTTAAAAATATATTACTTCTGAGTGAACAATGAGGAGATGTTTTTTTATGGAACAAGCTTTTTTACAATCCGTATCATATGATAATGGGATATTAAAAATATTAGATCAAACCAAAATTCCAAATTTTACAGAATTTCTTGAAATTACTAAAATTGAAGATGCATGGGACGCCATTAAACAATTAAAGGTTCGTGGTGCACCGGCAATCGGAATAGCCGCTGCTTATGGACTAGTAGTGGGAATAAAGGATGCGCCTGAGAATTCCTTCGACGATTTTTATACTTATTTTAAAAAGCAAGCTGATTATTTAGCTACCTCACGGCCAACTGCGGTCAACTTATTTTGGGCGTTAAATCGGATGGATGAGCGTGCACAAAAAGAGAAAGACCAACCTGTTCAACAAATAAAAGTTGCACTCGAAAATGAGGCACATACCATCCGTAATGAGGACGAAGAGGTTTGCAGGACAATCGGAGAGCATGCGTTAACACTATTAAATGATGGAATGGGCGTCCTTACCCATTGTAATGCAGGCGGAATTGCAACCGCAAGATATGGAACAGCTCTAGCACCCCTATACCTGGCAAAAGAAAAAGGGTGGAATATAAAAGTATTTGCAGATGAAACAAGACCGCTCCTTCAGGGTGCACGACTAACTGCTTGGGAACTTATGCAAGCTGGCATTGATGTTACATTAATAACTGATAATATGGCTGCAATGGTTATGCAAAAAGGTTGGGTGCAAGCGGTGATTGTGGGATGTGACCGAGTTGCAGCGAATGGTGACGTAGCAAATAAAATTGGAACGTATGGAGTAGCGTTATTAGCGAAAGCCCATAATATCCCGTTCTATGTAGCTGCACCTATTTCAACGATCGATTTAGAAACTAAAACTGGGGATGAAATCCCGATTGAAGAACGTGAGGCGGCTGAAATTACTGAAGGTTTTGGAAAAAGAACGGCTCCCGAGGGTGTGAAGGTATTTAATCCAGCTTTTGATGTGACGCCACATGAGCTTGTAACAGCTATTATTACAGAAAAGGGAATCCTAACAGGAAATTACCAAGAAGAGCTTCCAAAACTTTTTAAATGATAAAAGTGGAAAGCGGGTATGTACATGATTTCTGAAATTAAATATAAAAAACAAATTTGTGAAATTGGAAAAAGGATCTATGACAAAGGTTTTGTTGCTGCAAACGATGGAAATATTTCGATTCGGCTTTGTGAGGATGAATTTCTTATCACCCCTACAGGTGTTAGTAAAGGCTTTATGACTCCAGAGATAATCGTCAAAGTGAATGCGGCGGGTGAAGTATTGGAGGGGGACTATCGACCGACTTCTGAAATGAAAATGCATATGCTTGTGTACCAAGAGAGGCCTGACATACAAGCTATTGTGCATGTACATCCACCCTATGCCACTGCGTTTGCTATAGCAGGAATCCCTTTAGATCAAGCTATAATGCCAGAGTCTGTAGTCTATCTTGGGACCATTCCTGTGGCAGAGTATGGGACCCCTTCAACGGAAGAAGTGCCAAATGCGGTGAAGAAATATGTGTACGACCATCAAGGGGTCTTATTAGAAAACCACGGAGCGTTAACATGGGGAAGAGACCTTGAACAAGCCTATTTCCTAATGGAATCGATGGAATTTACCGCGAAAATTAACTGGATCGCCAAGCAATTAAATGGGGATCGGGAGTTATCGAAGAAACATGTTCAGACTTTAGTTGACATGAAAACTAAAATGGGTATAAAGGGAAATTCACCCATTGGTGTTGATACTGAACCAGGAGTTCATGCAATGAAACGTATTCCTCCAATGGAAAAAAACTTATCAAAACAGGATCTTCAAACCATTGTTGAGAACGTAACAAAAAATATATTGGACGAGTTAAAGAAACATTTGTAGGTAGGAAGCAAGCCATTTGTGCTTGCTTTTTCCTTATTTCCTTCCTACCATTTAGAGTTTATAAAATTGTCACAGTTTCGGCATATCCCAGTTTTGTTTCAACTGAGTTTATAGTGTAAAATCGATATAGCAGATTAAGAAACAAAAGGAGGAGTCGGGGATGATAAAGAAAATAATTGCTGCCGTTGTTTTGGTTTCTCTCCTTACAGTAGCAATTGTACAAGCAATGGATAAAAAGACAGAGGCACCCGAAACGACAAGTCAAGCAACTGCTAATAAAGAAGGTCTATCAATAGGTGCAAAAGCACCCGATTTTGAATTAAAAACATTAACAGGTGAAACCGTAAAACTCTCCGACTTAAAAGGGAAAAAAGTTATGCTTAACTTCTGGGCTACCTGGTGTCCACCATGTAAAGCAGAAATGCCTGAAATGGAACAATTTTCTAAGCAGGCTGGAGATGATGTCGTTATTCTTGCAGTTAACATTGACCCACAACTGGATGTCCAAGGTTTTGTTAACGAAAACAAGATTACCTTCCCCGTCCTCTTAGATGCTGAAGACAAAGTGAATGAAGCCTATCAGGTATTATCTATCCCAACCACGTATTTTATTAACTCAAAAGGGGTTATTAAAAATAAATTTACGGGATCAATGAACCTAGATGTGATGAAAGACTTTACCGAAAAATTAAAATAGTAATGAAGACATTGGTTTTGGCCGATGTCTTTTTTCTTTCCCTTCTATCAAATAAAAGGAAAAACTCTTTTTAATTAATTTTCAAAAAGTTGTAATAATTGAAACCGTTTCCGGGCATAATAACTGTTACAATAGGAAATAAGGAAGGTGATACTAATGAGAAAACCTAGAAAACGCTCATTTGCAGAACTTGTTTTAGAAAATAAATCACAACTATTAAAAGATCGTGCTGCTATGGAAAAAATTGAACAGCGCCTAGAAGAAAAGCGTCTCGGAAAAGCCGAGTAACCTTAAAAGTTTACCAATTATGTTTTCCATCCTTATGGACAAAATGTTAGTAAGGAGGGATCATGATATGAGTAATCCAAAAAAAGACCATAAGCATTTTACACCTAGCCATTTAGGAACACAGCCTCGAGGCTTTAGTGGGAATAAGGGGAAAAAAATGAATGATACATCAGGTAAACACGCTCAGGTAATTCAAACTAAGGGCGAATAATAGATGAATGGATAAGGCCTACTTTTTTAGTGGGTCTTTTTTATGCTAATGTTAAAATTGCATTTTTTTCTCTGTGATATTTTTCTGCTACCGTTACAAACTATATCTGTAGTAAAAACATTCTAAGGAGGAATTCAACAATGGCCTACAATAACAAACCTAATCCTGATGATCGTAGCGATAATGTAGAGAAACTTCAATCAATGATTCATAATACAATTGAAAATATGGAAGCGGCTGAAGAATCGCTTGCTTTTACCGATAGCGAGCAACAGCGCCAACAAATTGAATCGAAAAATCAGCGGAGACGTGAAAGTATCGACTCATTCCGCTCAGAAATCAAAGACGAAGCCCAAAATCAACAAAGCTAAATAATAACAAAAGAACCTGTTCCATTTTTGGACAGGTTCTTTTTTCACCTGTTATGCCCTCCTTAGTACAGGATATTTCTTTTGCTTAGGCTTGTTATGGTAAGATAGAAGGGAAATTTTTAAAAAGAAGTGATGACCTTGAAACAACTAACCAATCAACGAACTCCATATACTGAACAAATCAAACAGTGGGAAAAGGAACTAAACGAAACAGGTGCCCTCTCTAATGAAAGTCAGCTCATTAGTGCGCTCAGTCAGGAAACTGATTCTAAATCCTTATCCAAGCTTTTAACGCTAGGGGCACAATCTAGGCTTAATCGAGATAAAGAGAACACTTTAGCAGCTGTTTGGTTTGCAAAAGCACTTAAACTTGACCCTGAAAACCAAAGGGCAAAGGAATTTAGTATTCGATCTGACTGGAAGAAAATGAAGGATTTTCTGGCTACACTTTCGTTCCCCCCTATAAGAGAAACGGATAACCGAACGGCCAAGAAAAAAACAGCTGAGCAGTACATAGATATTTGCCAAAGCTTTTTAAACGCATCAGAAGAACAATTGAAGGATTTACAAACAAAAGTAGACATAGCTTCCACGATGTTGAATAAAAAGCTTCTTCTTAAATACCAGAAACTATCTGAATTACTATTGACTGCCATAGAGGAAACAGGAGGTCTGTTAAAAGCAGCGAAAGAATACGATCAATCAATTACCGGCGTATTCCATACATCTACTTTTTTTGAGGATTTAAAATTGCATATGGCCAATGTTGATGAAGTAAAAAGAACCTGGGAACAGCAATTTCTTGAAGAACAACCCTCAGAAATCACAGCAGAAAACGCATTGGATGAATTAAATAGTATGATTGGGATGGATTTAGTTAAAAAACGCGTGAATGATTTTTATCGATTCCTAAAATACCAGAAGCAACGGAAAGAGCTTGGTTTTCAAGTTAAAGATGAACTAAGTTTAAATATGATTTTAACAGGAAACCCCGGAACTGGTAAAACAACACTTGCTCGTTTATTGGCAAAAATTTATTATGAGTTGGGTGTACTTCCACGTGAAGAAGTAATTGAGACAGACCGCTCGCAATTAGTCGGGGGCTTTGTAGGACAAACAGAGGAAAACGTTCGATCTATCGTTGAAAAGTCCATTGGCGGTGTATTATTTATTGATGAAGCCTATAGCTTAAAACGCGAGGGGCAAACGGGAAATGATTATGGTCAATCTGCAATTGATACTTTGGTTTCACTTATGACCGGAAGTGAATACGGCGGAAGGTTTGCGGTTATTTTAGCTGGGTATCCAGAAGAAATGCGCTCATTCATAGATGCCAATCCTGGATTACGCAGTCGTTTTCCTCAATCAAACTTTATCCATTTACCTAATTATTCAAACGAGGAATTAATCCGGATTGCCGAAAAAGTGGCATTAGACAACGATTATCTCCTAACCGAGGAATCAAAAAGCGAAATTGAGCTTCGGCTTGAACAAGAACGAGTAGATGAAACCTTTGGTAATGCGAGAACAGCACGAAATATTGTTTTAGATGCTATTTTTAAAAAGGGGTCAGAGAAGCAATCTGTAGAAAATGATCTTTTAGATTATATGCTCCTCAACAAAGAAGATTTTCGTTTGGAAAAAGCGCACAGCACCTATTCACCACAGGAGAAACTGGACCAGCTCATTGGTCTTAACGCCTTAAAAGAAGAAATGAGCTCATTAATTTCGTTTGTTAAAATGCAACAGTTTAGAAGAAAACAGGGATTACCAACAGTACCCATTCAACTTCATGCTGTATTTACCGGAAATCCTGGTACAGGTAAAACAACTGTGGCTAAAATTTATGCTGAGTACTTAAAAGAATGCGGTATTCTAAAACGAGGGCATCTTATTGTAGCTAGCAGGGCCGATTTTGTTGCTGGTTATGTAGGTCAAACTGCCGGGAAAACAAAGAAAAAAATTAAGGAAGCACTTGGTGGTGTGTTATTCATTGACGAAGCATATTCTCTTCTTAGCCATTCAAACAGTGATTTCGGGAAAGAAGTTATTGATACACTTGTCGATGAAATGACAAAGCAAAACGAAAACCTTGTAGTTGTCTTAGCAGGCTACCCAAATGAAATGGATCAACTCTTGGAAAGCAATCCAGGGCTCCGCTCAAGGTTTAAAAAATACTTCTTATTCCCTGATTACTCTTCAGAAGAGCTTCTTGAAATCATGGCCACGTATGCCAAAAGCTATCAATACTACTTAACAGAGGAAGCAAAGCAGCAATTGATTGAGACCATCGAAATAGAAGATTCCAGAGGGAACGGTCGTTTTGCTACAAACGTGGTGGATGAAATAATTCAAGCACAAGCTTCACGGCTAATGAATTTAGTACAGGATCAGGAACTTATAGAAAAATCAATGTTCCTTGAAGCAGAAGATGTTAATGTAGCCTTAAGTAAAATAAAAAAATATTAAAGTAATGAGAGGAACGTTGTCCGTGGAGAACTTTTTTATTTCAACAAGGGAGATTCAACTTTATTATGCAGACACAGATATGATGGGTGTCATTTACCATGCAAATTATTTAAAGTTTTTTGAGCTAGGCAGAACAGGGTTTATTGAGGATCTTGGCTATAATTACTTAGCAATGGAAGAGTCTGGTTACTATGCTCCCGTATATGATATTCAAATCACTTACAAAAAACCGTTACGCTATGGCGATAAGGCCTTTGTTAAAACGTGGGTAGAGTTAAACGATGGAATAAAAACTATTTATGGATATACGATTATTAATGGGAACGAAGAAATATGTGCAGAAGGAAAGTCTACTCATATTATTGTTAAAAAGGATAATTTCAGACCTACCTCCTTTAAAAAAGCCTTCCCAGAGTGGTATTTAAAATATGAGGAAGTTAAGAAAAAATAGCTGAGGACTTTTCGAAAAAGCATTTATTTCCTAGATACTTAAAGTTTGGGGTGACGTAGTGGCATTCGGTATTAAGAGACAGGAAATTATAGATTGGAAAAGAAAAATTGACAGGGGAGAAATTGCTTTTTTAACTCATTATTGGTTGGATGACCGCTTTCCGGGAGCAAAAACCGTAACAAAGGTAGGTTGTCAGGATCTTGACAAACTCGCAGCCTGGGGTAAAAAATATGGTTTGAAAAAGGAATGGATTCATCACAGAGAAGATGGTTATTCTCATTTCGATTTAATTGGTGATAGGGGCAAAAACGTTTTACAAAAAGCGGGCTTAACAGAGCATATATGGAGTGAATAAATAGAGGCTGGCTCATCAATGAGTCAACCTCTATTGCTTTTTATTTATGATAGTTAAAAATAGGTTCTTCATACGTTTCTTGATAGTCAATTGTTAAATCATGATTATCAAAGAACCATACATCCTTTTCTTCAATATAGAAGACAATTCCGTCAACCTCAGTTTTTGTACCAATATCTATGGGTTCGTCTGTTGAGATTCCTAAAGAAAAACCACTTTGTACTGTACTGCATCCTCCGTACCGAGCAAAAAAGCGAACATAATCACCATTTTTAAGACTTAGTTCTCTTTTGTACCATGCTACAGCCTCATTTGTAATATGTATATTCATGTAAGGGACTCCTTTCTAGCTGCTAATCATTTTATTATATAAGAAAAGCGATTGAGAATCGAATGTTTCGAACTTTATAACGGAATAACTACCCAGCCAAGAAGTAACAAAAGGATTGTAATGATGCTATGAATAATAAAGGAAGGGAGTAAACTCTTTGATTTAACAGTGACGAAGCCAAATATAACACCCAATAGGAAATAGAACAAACTTATTTTTATTGTGTAACCAAACATTGTTGTATATAGCCCATATGCAGCACTACTTAGTAAGATACCCATACGCTTGCTGCTCATTCGGATAAACTGCGTACATAATATTCCCCGCCACAATAATTCTTCTAAAAACGAATTCAATCCAGAAAATAGTAGAATCAAACTGATCTTTAAGATAGTCCATTCTCCCACCTTCATTACAAGGACAAGAATTACACTTAACACAAGCAGAGATAGCATGAAATAAAAAAGCTGAAAGAAGGAGATCGTGAAATGGCTGGTTATTTGAATGGGTGAATTCCTTATTAAGCTTATGTAAGAATAGCCAGTAGGCTTATTGAATTTCTTTGTCACATAGGTTATTAGTAAAATTGGGATTGTCCATAACAATTGACTTATTAATACAAGTGCAAAAGGCGATAGTGGGTATGCACCGATAAAATGGTCTGCGTAGCCAATTAGTAAATTACCTAGAAAAAATGCAACGATCAACCAGACAAATAGTCGATTGTTTTCCTTAAAAAAAGTAACCAGTATTAGTAAACCTAAAAGGATTATAAAGAAAAGAGAATAAAAACCTCTTGTAAAAAGGAAGGACATAATTGTAAAAAGTCCACCTAACAGCAAACCACTTGAGTATCTAGTGTCCATACCTATTTCTCCTTTCTTACCATTTGTTCATTAGAAAAAAGCCCCGTCTTAACGGAGCCATTGTTTCATATGTTGTTGAATTTCTTTGTATTTTGCATCTGCATTCGTAAGCCCAAATGTTGATGCATTCTCTAATGGAACAACCTTAAAGTGGTGATATTTTTGACTAGTAATATAGGTTGGAAAGAAGACTGGATTCGAAATTTCGATAGTTGTCCCTTTGTCTGTAATTTGTTTAGTTACATCGATTGTGGCTAAACCGCCAATGTCTTTATAATTATTATTCTGAGCAGAAATAAAGTTTCCTAATGAATAAACCACAAATGCTTTCCTGCCATCCGTTGTGTTGAGCCATTCCATAGGTTGAAGGACATGAGGATGAGAGCCAAATATAATATCCACACCTTCATTTGCCAAGAAACGCGCTAAATCCTTTTGATTATTGGTAGGAATTCGTTGATACTCAATCCCCCAATGAATGCTCATCACGACTATATCCGCTGCATTTCTTGCTCGATGGATTTCTCCCTTCATTTTCTCACGGTCAATCAAGTTGACAAGAAAATCCTTCCCTTTGGGTAACGGGATTCCATTTGTTCCATATGTGTAGGAAAGGAAGCAGATTTTTATTCCATTTTTATTTATAATCCTTAAATTTTGTTGATCCTTATCATCTACAAAGCTCCCCACATATGGTAAACCAATGCTTTGTAAATAGGCAGCTTCTGATTGGACGCCTTTAATCCCTTTATCTAATGTATGGTTATTTGCGGTTGAGACAATATCGACACCAGTATGAACGAGGGCATCGGCTACCTCATGGGGACTATTAAACCTAGGGTAACCTGAAAGTCTCAGCTGCAAGCCTCCGAGAATGCTTTCTTGATTTGCTGTTAAGATGTCTGGTTTTTCTAATAGCGCTTTCATATTTTCAAACATGGGATCGAAGTTATAATTTTGTCCATTGAATGCATCTTGGTAGACTACATCGTGGATCAGTATATCCCCAATTGCTCCAATCGTTACTTTTTCAATCAGCTTTCGATTTGTTAGTTGGAAAGGCCGCATACTATGATTTTTTGAAGGATAATTTTTCTTTTCGTTTTTTTCTTTTTGCTCCTTCACATAGAGAATAGATGCAAGAGTGGTACAAATAATAATAATTAAAACAGAGGTAGTAAAAGCTTTCTTTCTCATAAATTTCTCCTTGTATGAGCTTGTTCAGGCAAATTATTTTCGTACTCCTTGATAATACTATAATATATTAATATGATTTTTAAAATTTTTATTTGGACAAAGAATAAGAAGATAGGGGCGTGAATCTGATGTTTCGTATTACAGGGAATGCTCATAAGATATTACAGGATTCAATAAACAAAGACAAAAAGACGGAGAATGAAATACTTTATATCCGATTAAGCATGGGAATTGGTTGAGGTGGACCAAAATTAAATCTGTCTCTGGAAGAGCGGAAAATTCAAGGGGATCTTACTTTTGAGTTCGATGACCTAACTATCCTTATTCATGAAAAAGAGTTTGTTTACTTCGATCACACAAAGCTCGATTATATTGACGATGTATTAGGAAATAAAAAATTCCATCTATTAAGAATGTAGGAAATAGGCTGGCCCATTAAAAGACAACCTATTTCTAAAAATAACTCTTTATGACTCTTCTAATACACCAAGAAACTGAAGTAATTCCTCAAAATTTCTAGTAACTTTTATCGGAGAACAGTCTGTTCCTTCCTCAGGGTTCATAAACTCGACAATAAAGTCATTTACATCGGTGCTCTCTGAAACAACGGTTGAAAAAATAAGTTCTTGTTTAACAATTTGCAATTTTATCCCCCTCCATGAACTGACGCTTATTCCTACTTCTATTCTATAGGAAATAAAAGGGATATGACTGAAGGGATTTCGACAATTTCATGAAAAATGGCTATAAAAGAACCGATTCGGTTCCTTTATAGCCATTTAATTTTTGGTTCTGTCTTATTGATGATCCTCTTAATATTTGCCCGATGGCGGTAAATGACAAATGATGCTAATAACGTTACAGCAATTAGTAACGGGACATTCCATATGACCAGTGCGTAAATGACTGCACAGAGACCTGCAATCATAGAGGATAACGAAACATATTTTGTTATGTACAGACTGAGAAAAAAGACAACCAAAACTGTGATGAACATAAATGGAGCACAGAGTAGTAAAACTCCTCCTGAAGTGGCAACTGCTTTACCTCCACGGAATCCCGCAAAAATTGGATAAGTGTGACCAATAACAGCTAAGACACCAGCTAGTAATGGGTTAATGTCTACATGAAAGAGGTAGGGTAAGGAAGCTGCTAAAGTCCCTTTCAAAATATCAGCAAGAGTAACGGCAATTCCTGCTTTCACTCCAAGTGTTCGAAAAGTGTTCGTCCCTCCTAAATTTCCGCTTCCGTGCTGACGAATATCGGTTTTATAAAACGTTTTACCGATAATTAACCCTGAGGGGATTGAGCCTAGCAAATAGGCAAGGATCAAGACTAATATAATTTGAACCATTCATAATTTCTCCTTCGATAAAAGATCCAGTTCTTTTATTTTACCATGTATTGATTAAAAAACACTATTGCTTTCTTGATTAACTTTAATTATTAGTGAAGAAGGGACCGAAAGAGATTCTAAAAATACCTTCTCAATTGCAATAAGATACCTTAGGATAGAAATAAGGAGGAAGGGAAACATGGCACGTCTAGAATATACAAAAAATAATAAACTATCAACTAAATGGATAATTGGAGGATTAATAAGTGCTATCTTACTTATTATCTCTTCTATTTTTCTGATACTTTATCCATTTGCATCCACAGAGAAAAAGACCTATTTTCAAGGCCAGCATCCCATCCTTTTCATGGGAAAGCAACAAGGAAATGCTATTATTGAGAGAAACACTTTGTTTGTACCACTTTCATTTGTGAAAAAAAGTATTGATGGCACGATCCATTATGATGAGAAATCAAAATCCGTTGTTATCACTACGACAGATAAAGTTGTACAAATGCCAACAGATTCGTTAAGTTATTATGTGAATCAAAAGCCAGTAAACTTACAGCTGTCTCCCATTCTTGCAAAGAATGGAGAACTGTATATTGCGCTTGATTCAATCTTATCTTTTTACCCTCTTCAATATAAAACATTACCAGATAGTGATGCGATATGGATTCAACAGGATGGTGATCAATACGAGAATGGTAGATTAAAAGACAAGGAAATTAATAAAGAGAAGCTTAGACTTCGCACAAAGCCCACCTGGCAGTCACCATATGTCGCTGGCATGAAATCGAAAGAAGAGATTATCATCGAGGGTGAAAAAGACGATTATTATTTAGTTAGGAAAGCAAACGGTGTTAGCGGCTATATAAAAAAAGAGTATGTCTCTAAAGAGGATCACGTAAAGATATCCATAAAGCACGAGCGGAAAACATTTCAAATACCCAAAATAAATGGACCCATTCAGTTAACCTGGGAGGCCGTCTATACCAAGAATCCGGACATGTCAAAAATACCCGAAATGACAGGATTAAATGTTATTTCACCTACATGGTTCTCCCTTGCTAGCAATGATGGAGCAGTTAAAAACCTTGCCTCACTTGATTATAGTAAATGGGCACAAGGAAAGGGATATCAAGTTTGGGGTGTGTTTTCAAATTCTTTTGATCCTCAATTGACCCACGAAGCATTCAAAGATTTTGATACAAGATCAGCGATTATCCGGCAACTGCTTCACTTTAGTCAGATGTATCATCTTCAAGGGATGAACTTTGATATTGAAAATGTTAATCCTGAGGATGGACCATTAGTTACTCAATTTATGAGAGAGGCAGCGCCATACCTGCACGAAGCAGGCCTTGTCATTTCGATGGATATTACCTTCTCAGCGGGTGCTGACAACAACTGGTCTTCATTTTATGAAAGACCACAACTAGCCGAAATTGTCGACTACCTTATTGTAATGGCCTATGATGAGCATACCAATGCCTCTTCAGGATCAGGGAGTGTGGCAAGTTTGCCATGGGTGGAACGAAACCTTGAAAGACTTCTGACAGAAGTGCCAAAGGAAAAATTAATTCTTGGCGTTCCCTTATATGCAAGACTCTGGAAGGAACAAATGAATGCAGATGGTACAGTTGAAATAACGGCAAAGGCCCTAGCAATGGATAAAGTGAAAGCGTGGCTGAGTGAAAAAGGTCTACAGCCAAAATATGATGAAGAAAGCGGCCAAAACTACGCAGAATTTTATGCAGCAGATGAAAAAGCAACCTATAAAATATGGATTGAGGATCAATTTTCATTGAATAAACGAGCGGAGCTGGCGATTAAATATGAACTCGCTGGGATTGGTACATGGTCCCGATTATTTGGGGATCAAACCGCTTGGACAGCATTAAATCTATTAGCTGATCGATCAGTGACGCAAAAATAATCAAAGGGGGGCACTCCTTTGATTATTTTTTTTGCAATATACGCTTTTTTCAAAGTAACTAAGAACAATTAGAGTCAATTTTATTACAAAAATATGAAGAATTATCAAACCATTTGTTAACTCGTTGAAAGCAATGTATAGAGACCATATAATTTAGATAAAATCAGATAAACAAGCAAAAACCGGCCGATTTCAAACAAACAAATGGGTCGGTTTTCTTACATAACTCTCATTAAAAGAAGAAAGAGGTGATCATCATATGGCAAGAAATATCCCACAATATTTAACCTATCAATATCCTGATATTAAGGTGTTGTTAGTTGAAGAAGAAAAATTTTCTCGTGAGAAGCTTTTTCGTATTCTTAAGCGCCGTTTTACTACGCTTTTTGTTGCTAGTAACAGTGTGGAAGGTATAAAGCTCTATCAGCAATTTAAACCAGACATTATCATCGTTGATATGACAATGGATCAGATAAGTCAGTTAGAAATGGTGCAAAGAATAAGAGAAATGAATGATAAAGTACAAGTAATTCTAACAACTAACCATGATGATAATGATATCTTTATTCACATGATTAAGGGTTACTCGAATCATATCATCCTAAAGCCCATAAATTTAGATTATTTCTTTCAAGCCATACAATCATCTGTGAACCAAATTCAATTGGAAAATGAAATTAAATGCAAAGTAGCTGCCATCGATTACTTCCCAAATAGTATAGATCGTGTGAAGTTCCATGAATATCTGATAAATGAAGTAAAACGTACCAAACAAGGTACGTACCCTTTGTCTATTATTAAAATGGAAATCGACTTCTTTCAAAAGATTATTGATTGTTTTGGCAAGAATGCAGGTGAGGAAGTGTTAACTACCATTTCAACCATTATCCAACAGAGAATTAGAGAAAAGGATATTTTAGGTCATGGGAGAACTGATGAATTCTTCCTTTTGCTCCCGAATACGAAAGCAGATGATGCTGTTGATATTGCAGAGTCCCTTCGTTTTTTAATTGGGACCTTTGATTTTAAAAGTATTGGTAAGGTGACATGTAGCTTTGGTGTTACTGAATATTTAAACTGTAAATCAAAGGTAGAACTACTAAACGACGCAGAGATCGCTCTCCATGAGTCAAAAAAGAATGGACGTAATCGTGTAACATTGTTCAGAAAAGCTCATTAAGAAGGTGTCCAATTGTTATTTTTGTATATAACACTATCTCTAACCATTTCTTTAATGGTGGTAATATTGTTCATGTGTTTTATTAAGATTCGTAAGTTAATGAATCAGCTAAAAACAAGTGAAAGTAATTATCAAGATTTAACAGAAAAGTATAACTTGAGGAATCAAAAATTTGAAATACGCATACAGGAAGAACTTGAAAAAAACAGGCAAAAAGATCTTCTATTAATCCGACATTCTAGATTTGCAGCAATAGGTGAAATGATTTCGAGCATGGGGCAACAATGGCTTCACCCCCTAAATAGTCTATCACTATTAATTCAGGATGTTAGAGAAGCACGTGAATTTAATGAAATTGATGATCAGTATATTGACCGCTTTACAGTGGAAGGTTTGGCTCAAATAAATGTAATGTCCGGTATTGTGAACGATTTACGGAAGTTTTACCAGCTAAATACCGAAAAAAGCTACTTCTCTGTGGGAGATTTGATTGAGGATGCATTAATTATGTTTTCCTCAAGCCTTAAAAATCATAATATCCAGGTGTCATTTGAATATAGGGGGCAACATATCGGATATGGTTATCCAAATGAATTTAGCCAGGTCATGGTCATTCTATTTTCAATCTTTCGAGATACCTTTGTGGATAAAAATATAAAAAAACGCAAAATGGTTATCAAATTAGAGGAATCAAAAGAACGCGTAATTGTAGAGGTCTTTTTAAATTCAGGTGGTATCGAGCCCGCTCATATTCAGAAGATATTTGACCCGTATTTCTCCACCCGTTCTGATGGATCCGGATTGGACCATTATATAGCAAAAATGATCCTTGAGAAAATGGATGGTCGAATTTCTGTTGAAAATACAAGCGATGGCGCCAAATTCCACATTGCACTGCCAAGGTGTGCTGTTTCAACGGAACCAGAGGTTGTTTCCGTATAAATAATTCTCGTTAGCTCCTGATTAAAGCAGGGGCTTTTTTAAAATTTGAAAGCGTTAAATTATGTTTTTTACAACGATAACGGTAAAATAAAAGAAAAAGGCTAGGAGTGAGTATGATGACAGTTGAAATCCCAAGTCGCGAAGAACTAGGGGCAATTTTAAAAAAAGCAAAAAGAATTGCTGTTGTAGGTTTAAGCAATAACCCTGAACGTACCTCCTATCAGGTTTCTGCAGCCATGCAAAAGGCAGGCTACGAAATTATTCCCGTAAATCCTACCATTGATGGGGAAGTACTCGGTGTAAAAGCCGTCGCATCACTAAAGGATATCGAAGGACATATTGATATCGTAAACGTATTCCGTCGTTCTGAACAGTTATTTGATGTTGCAAAGGAATTTGCTGATATTGATGCAGATATCTTTTGGGCCCAGCTTGGTCTTATCAATGAAGAAGCCTATTCATTCCTTAAAGAAAAGGGATATACGGTTGTTATGGACCGTTGCATTAAAGTCGAGCACGCTTTAACAAAATAATGTTCAAAAAAACTGCTAATCATTAGCAGTTTTTTCTATTTTTTTAAGCAAAAAGTGAGGAAGATGATATGTCAAAAATATGTTGTTTCAAATTACGTATTTGCCAAATCTGAATAAATCGCTACAATTAAGCATAGACGTCACAAGAACATGTGATAAAATAAATAGTGGCAAACATGGGTTCTATTTCATTTTTTAAAGGATTAATGACTCATTTGAGCGAATGATTAAATTGAAAGTTTATAAAGCAATTAGAAGGTTTTTTCTTTTTGTAGGGTATGAAAGGGGTATTTTAGTGGCAAGAACTCAGCAAGCTTTTGATTATAATGATGATGCCATACAGGTGCTTGAAGGGTTAGAAGCCGTCAGAAAGCGCCCGGGAATGTACATTGGCAGTACGGATACACGAGGACTGCACCATCTTGTGTATGAGATCGTGGATAACTCTGTCGATGAAGTGCTAGCTGGCTTTGGTGATCACATTATTGTAAAAATACACAAAGATAATTCCATAAGTGTTATTGATAGAGGACGTGGAATGCCTACAGGAATGCACAAAATGGGGATACCTACACCTGAGGTTATATTAACGGTCCTTCATGCCGGCGGTAAGTTCGGCCAAGGCGGTTATAAGACGAGCGGTGGTTTACACGGTGTTGGTGCATCTGTTGTAAATGCATTATCAGAGTGGTTAACCGTTACCATTAAAAGGGACGGATTTATTTATGAGCAGAGGTTCGAAAATGGCGGTAAGCCTGTAACCACACTTGAAAAAATCGGTAAAACGAATCAGACAGGAACAACGATTCACTTTAAGCCGGACCCATCTATTTTTTCAACCACAACGTATAATTTTGAAACTTTATGTGAGAGGTTAAGAGAATCAGCCTTCTTGCTAAAAGGACTGAAAATCGAAATTAATGACGATAGAAACGGATTTCACGAAGTGTTTCACTTTGAAAATGGTATTGAAGCATTTGTTGAATACCTAAACGAAGAGAAGGATACTCTCCACCATGTTGTCAGCTTTGAAGGAACACAAAATGGAATTGAAGTAGAATTTGCTTTTCAGTTTAATGATGGCTATTCCGAAAATGTCCTTTCGTTTGTAAACAATGTTCGCACGAAGGATGGCGGTACACACGAAGCTGGTTCCAAAACAGCAATGACCCGTGTTTTCAATGATTATGCTAGAAAAGTATCGCTTTTAAAGGAAAAAGACAAAAACCTTGATGGTGCAGATATTCGTGAAGGGTTAGCGGCAATTATTTCTGTTAGAATCCCTGAACAATTGCTCCAGTTTGAAGGACAAACGAAAGGGAAATTAGGTACTAGTGAAGCAAGATCATCGGTTGATGCAGTTGTATCTGAGCATCTCACTTATTTCCTTGAAGAAAATCCTGATATTAGTTCTTTACTCATTAGAAAATCTATCAAAGCATACCAGGCACGGGAGGCAGCTAGAAAAGCTCGTGAAGATGCAAGAAGTGGAAAGAAAAAGAAACGGTCTGAAGCAGTCTTGTCAGGGAAACTGACTCCGGCACAATCAAGAAATCCGCAAAGGAACGAGCTTTATCTGGTTGAGGGTGACTCTGCGGGTGGATCAGCTAAGCAAGGTCGTGACCGTCGTTTTCAGGCGGTACTGCCACTTCGGGGTAAAGTTATTAACACGGAAAAAGCAAAGCTCGCTGATATTTTTAAAAACGAAGAAATTAATACCATCATTCATGCAATCGGCGGCGGTGTTGGTTCAGATTTCAATGTAGAGGATATCAATTACGATAAAGTCGTTATCATGACAGATGCTGATACAGATGGAGCTCATATTCAGGTTTTGTTGCTTACTTTCTTTTATCGTTATATGAAGCCATTGCTAGAAGCAGGAAAAGTATTTATTGCCCTTCCTCCACTGTATAAAGTGAGTAAAGGCACGGGTAAAAAAGAAATCATTGAATATGCCTGGAATGAAGATGAGCTTCAGGATGCCATGAAAAAGATTGGCAGAGGCTATATTATTCAACGTTATAAAGGTCTCGGAGAAATGAATGCGGATCAGCTATGGGAAACAACCATGGATCCTGAAACTAGAACGCTGATTCGAGTGAGAATTGATGATGCTGCAAGAGCGGAACGCCGTGTAACCACACTTATGGGCGATAAGGTAGAACCGCGACGTAAATGGATTGAAAGTAATGTGGCATTTGGTTTAGAAGAGGATGACACGATATTGGAAAATGAAAATATTACGGTCTCTGAGGAGGGTTCTGAAGGATGAGCGCTACAGAAAAATTCCGTGACTTACCTCTAGAAGATGTACTTGGCGATCGTTTTGGTAGATATAGTAAATATATAATTCAGGAGCGTGCCCTGCCAGATGCCAGGGACGGTCTAAAGCCCGTACAACGAAGAATTCTTTATGCTATGCACGTGGAAGGAAATACATTCGATAAGGGCTTTCGTAAATCAGCAAAAACAGTCGGTAACGTAATTGGTAACTACCATCCGCATGGTGATTCTTCCGTGTATGAAGCAATGGTCCGGATGAGTCAGGACTGGAAGGTTAGAAACGTTCTTGTCCAAATGCATGGAAATAACGGTAGTGTAGACGGTGACCCGCCTGCTGCAATGCGTTACACAGAAGCTCGCCTCTCGGCTATTGCTGCTGAACTGTTACGTGATATAGAGAAGCAAACTGTAGAATTTATTCCCAACTTTGATGATACTTCAAAGGAACCAACTGTTTTACCTGCGATGTTTCCAAACCTCCTTGTTAACGGGTCTACCGGGATCTCTGCAGGATATGCAACGGATATTCCACCGCACCATCTTGGGGAAATCATTGATGGGGTAATCATGAGAATGGAACAACCTGATGTTTCAGTCGATGAGCTCATGACGATTGTCAAAGGCCCCGACTTTCCAACGGGTGGGATTATTCAAGGAATAGATGGGATTAAAAAAGCCTATGAAACTGGTAAAGGCAAAATTATCGTTCGAGGAAAGGCCGAAATTGAGGAAGTTCGCGGTGGTAAGCAGCAAATTGTGATCACTGAAATTCCTTACGAGATCAATAAGGCTAACCTTGTCAAAAAAATGGATGAATTCCGCCTTGATCGGAAAGTCGAAGGAATGTCTGAGGTTCGGGATGAGACAGACCGTACAGGCATGCGAATCGTTATTGAATTGAAAAAAGATGCCGATGCAGAAGGTGTTTTAAACTATTTATATAAAAATAGTGATCTTCAAGTAACCTACAACTTTAATATGGTTGCTATTCATAAAAAACGACCAAAATTAATGGGTCTTCGAGAGCTACTAGATGCTTATATCGAACATCAAAAAGAAGTGGTTACAAAAAGAACCCAATTTGAACTAAACAAGGCAAAGGAACGCCAGCACATCGTTGAAGGATTAATGAAGGCATTATCCATCCTTGATGAGGTTATTGCAACGATCCGTTCATCGAAGGATAAACGCGATGCTAAGGACAATTTAATTGCGAAATATGCGTTTACCGAGCTACAGGCAGAAGCTATCGTTTCTTTACAGCTTTATCGCTTAACAAATACAGATATTACTGCTTTAAGACAGGAAGCAGAAGAATTGGCCAAGAAAATCGAAGAGCTTACTAGCATCTTAGCAAGTGAGAAAAAGCTTTTCTCTGTCATTAAAAAAGAGTTAAAAGATGTAAAAAAGCGCTTTGCTGATGAACGACGCTCCAAAATTGAAGCGGAAATCGAAGAATTGAAAATAAATCTAGAAGTAACTGTACCAAGTGAAGATGTTATTGTTACCGTCACAAAGGAAGGGTATGTAAAGCGGACAAGTCAGCGTTCGTACGCCGCTTCCAATGGACAAGATTTAGCAATGAAGGATTCCGACCGATTATTTGCACAGCTCGACATGAATACAAAGGATGTCCTTCTCCTCTTCACGAACAAGGGGAATTACTTATTCTGCCCTGTTCATGAACTGCCTGATATCCGCTGGAAGGATCTTGGACAGCATGTGGCCAATATTATTCCAATTGAACGTGACGAGGAAATTATCAAAGCCCTTCCGATTAAGGATTTTGAAACGGAAGCCTTCATAGTGTTTGTTACCAAAAACGGAATGGTAAAGAAAACTGAGCTTAAAGCATATAAAGCACAGCGATATTCCAAGCCGCTTGTTGCTGTAAATCTTAAAGATGATGACCAAGTGATTGACGTTCACTTAACCGATGGAACGAAAGAAGTATTCATGATTACCAATTTCGGGTATGCCCTATGGTTCCATGAGGAAGAAATTAGTATTGTTGGTCAACGGGCAGCTGGAGTAAAAGGCATCAATTTAAAGGATGGCGACTTTGTTGTTGGCGGTAAACTGATTACTCCTGACAGCAAGGAAAGCATTGTCATTGCAACGCAGCGTGGCTCTGTAAAGAGGATGAAATTAAAAGAGTTTGAAAAATCTTCTCGTGCTAAACGTGGTGTAATCATTTTAAGAGAGCTTAAATCGAACCCACATCGAGTCATTGGCTTCGTTGTAGGTAATGACCTGGACCTTATTTTTATTCAAACAGAAAAAGGCTATATAGAAACCTTTAAAGCCGAAGATATTCGTTTTAGTGACCGTTACTCAAACGGTTCGTTTATCCTTGATGAGGGTGACAACGGTAAGGTTAGTAACGTTTGGAAAGAGGAAGCTACTCAAAATCCAAGTGAATAAAATGATGAAAAAAAGACTCTCTAAAATTTAGAGAGTCTTTTTTTCATCATTTTTCCATTTCTGGACATACTAGTTATTAACAAGGTTTGGAGGGGAAATGGATGAAAAAAGAGATGCTACTTGCTATGGTTGCGTGTTTTTTTATATCTTTAACTGCCATTACCGGAGTTTACGCAATCGAAAAAAGCAAAGAAACAGTAACGTTATACAAAGAGGAAATGGATATTACCGGAGATGGAAAAAATGATGTTATTTTGTTAAAGGGAGTTCCCTATAACGAAGAGGATTCTTTTTTAAAAAGAATTTATCTTGAAGTGGCCGCTTCCAATGAGAAAACATATACCCTTTCATTAGAAAGTGGTTCTAAAGCTTCCGTTCAGCTCATCGACCTAAACAATGATGGTGTAAAAGACTTATTTACGAGTGTGTTATCAAAAGAAAATGAAGGAACCGTGGTCAACTTCCTTTACTCTTTAAAAGACTTTGAAGTCACCAAATTAGCAGTACCTGAACCACTCGAGATGGAGAGTCACTTTTTAAATAATTATAAGGCAGTGATCCGATTAGCCCAAACTGGAAAGTCTTATTTATTCGATCTAAAAGATCGAAAGAATTATTATAGGAAAATGGGCGTCTATTATAAAGGAAAATTAAATGAACCAACCGAATTAACCGTCAATACATTTAATAGTCTGAATCCAGTTACACTTGAAGGAGAGATAAAGGGGCTAAAAGGAATACAACGCGTAACTGGTATTGCAAATGGTGACACAATTGCATTGGTTGAATCTACTTGGATATTTGACAAGGGTCATTGGAGATTGCTTTTTAGCGATGTAAAGAAGAACCAGCCAAATTAACTAAACTGTGTATTCATGCACTAGGCATTTGTCACGAAAAAATTGCATTTTCATATACTAAGGTAGCTCTTTTGAAAGGAGGAAGCTTTGATGAGTGTCTTCATTCCTTCAAAACTATCAGTTACCTATCTTGCCCCTGCTACCCCTTTTCGTCCTGTTGAGGGAAGAAAATATACACTCACACATTCCGATACCACAGGACAGCTTTTTCTTTCTATTGGCTGCAACTATAATTATAGTGCTATTAACTATAGTATGCGCGATGAGGTATTGGCTGAGTGGATACCCCAATTAGGGGAATATTCATTGTGTGCTCGTGTTTATGTAAGCGGTGGGGAATATGATGAAAATTACACAAAAGTCCGTTTTATGATTTTTCAAAAGGAATTAAATTTAGCATTACAAGCAATGGTTAATGGGGACCAAGCATTCTATTCAAACTTCCCATGGCTGTTGGATGCCCCAATCTATGTTCATTTTGAATCTATCTATCCTCAATTTAATCAGGTTATATTTTACGGTACACCGAGGAACTATTTGATTTAATCATAACTAAGATATTAATTGTAAGCACAGGTAAACCTGTGTTTTTTTATGGGAAAACAACTAATCTTGGTAAAATTTGACCAAATTTTTCATGGGGAATATACTTAATTCACTAATGCTGAAAAGGAAAGTAATAACATTATTTTTTCAAGTTTGAAGTAAAAAGGGAGGGAAGATTTTTGTTAAAATTAACAAAATACTTAAGACCATTTCAGCAGCCAATCTACCTAGTACTTATCCTTGTCCTTCTACAGTCATTAGCTGAGCTATATCTGCCAACGTTAATGTCCGATATAGTCGACAAGGGCGTAGTAACAGGAGATACGGACTACATATGGAAAATTGGCGGTTTTATGTTGCTCGTAGCGGCTGGAGGAATGATTTGTTCCATAGCAGCTAGCTTTTTCTCAGCGAAGGCCGCATCAGGTTTTGGAAAATTACTGCGTTCTAGCGTATTTTCTCATGTGAGCAAATTTTCCTTACATGAATTTGATCTATTGGGTACGTCTTCATTGATTACAAGAACAACGAACGACATTACCCAAATCCAACAGGTGCTTGTAATGATGCTGAGAATGATGGCCATGGCACCAATGATGTGCATTGGTGGGATTATTATGGCCTATTCAAAGGATACCAAATTGACGCTAGTGCTGGCCGTTTCTTTGCCTGTTCTTGTAATTGCCATTGTCATCATCGCTAGAAAAGGGATCCCGCTATTTAAAGCTATGCAGGTAAAACTGGATAAACTTAACCGGGTTTTACGAGAAAACTTAACAGGAATTCGCGTCATTCGCTCCTTTAATCGGACTGATCACGAGAAAAAGAGGTTTAATGAAGCCAACTGGGATTTAACGCAAACCGCTATTAAAGTAAACAAACTTATGGCAGCTATGATGCCAATTATGATGCTCGTCCTCAATCTTTCAACCGTCGCTATTATTTGGTTTGGTGGTCTTCGTATTAGCAGTGGCCATATGCAGGTCGGAGATATGATGGCATTTATTCAATATGCCATGCAAATAATGTTCTCGTTTGTCATGCTATCTATGATGTTCGTGATGATACCACGGGCCTCCGTCTCAGCTGTCAGAATAAACGAGGTCCTTGAGACTGTAGCAGATATTAATGATCGGTCTGTGTCTATGTCCTTAGAAAGTGTGCGGGGTCTAGTAGAATTTAAAGATGTCACGTTTAGTTATCCTGGAGCTGAAATGCCAGCGATCAAGAATATATCGTTTAAAATGAAGCCTGGTGAGGTAACTGCCATAATAGGTGGAACAGGGTCTGGTAAATCAACACTCATTAATTTGATTCCTCGTTTTTATGATGCGGACAGTGGCACAGTCTTAGTAGATGATGTAGATGTGCGAGAAATGACACAGGAACGACTCCGTGAAAAGATTGGCTTTGTTCCGCAGCAGGCTGTGCTTTTTACTGGGACGATATCAGAAAATATTCGTTACGGTAAAGAAAATGCAACAGAGGATGAAGTAAAGCATGCAGCTGATATCGCACAAGCAACTGATTTTATTTCTGCAATGGATGATGGCTTTGATGCGAAGATTGCTCAAGGGGGAACAAATGTTTCGGGTGGTCAGAAACAGCGCTTATCCATCGCCCGTGCACTTGTGCGACAACCAGAGATTTATATTTTTGATGATAGTTTCTCTGCATTGGACTTTAAAACAGATGCTAAGCTGCGGTCTGCATTAAAACAGGAAACTGTTGATTCCACCGTATTAATTGTTGCGCAGCGTGTCAGTACAATTATGGATGCAGACCAAATTATTGTTTTAGATAAGGGCAGAATCTCAGGCATTGGTACACATAAAGAACTGTTGGATAAAAGTCCTGTATATCGTGAAATCGTAATGTCTCAGCTTTCCGAGGAGGAGATAGCATGAGTAGAGAGCCGGAAAAACAAGACGGCGTACCAGATGGTCCTCGGAGACCGGGGCCTGGAGGCGGATTCGGGCCTATGGCCATGGGGATGCCTGTCCAAAAAGCAAAGGATTTTAGAGGAACACTTAGAAGATTAATAGGATACTTAAGACCATATAAACTACAGCTTCTTTCTGTATTACTTACTGCAATGATCAGCACTGTATTCGCTATTGTCAGCCCCAAAATTATGGGTAAGGCAACAACCAAACTGTTTGAAGGCTTAATGATGAAGCTTAAAGGTGTGCCTGGAGCAAAAATAGATTTTGACTATATTGGTCATATCATTATTTTATTAATTGGTCTTTATTTATTGAGTGCGATATTTGCCTATATTCAGCAGTATATTATGGCCGGAGTCGCTCAAAAAACCGTCTATAACCTGCGAAATGAAGTGGAAGAAAAACTTAACCGACTGCCGCTAAAATACTTTGATTCCCGGACACATGGGGAGATTCTCAGCCGTGCAGTGAATGATGTAGATAATATTAGTACTACTTTACAGCAAAGCTTAACCCAGCTCATTACTTCAGTTGTCACGCTAATTGGAGTGATTGTGATGATGCTTTCAATTAGTCCGTTGATGACACTCATCGTGGTTGTAACACTGCCGTTGAGCTTTATTGCCACTGCAAAAATCGCAAAAAAATCACAACAGTTTTTCAAAGGTCAGCAAAAATCGTTGGGACAGCTTAATGGACATGTTGAAGAAATGTATACAGGTCATAAAGTCATTAAGGTTTTTGGGCATGAAAAAAAGTCCATTGAACAATTTGAGGGAATAAATGAAAAGCTTTATCAAGCAGGCTGGAAAGCGCAATTCGTTTCTGGCATGATTATGCCTTTAATGTCTTTTATTAATAATATTGGGTATGTTTTAGTATCCGTTGCTGGCGGTATTTTAGTTACAAAAAAAGCGATTGAGATCGGTGATATTCAAGCTTTTATCCAATATACTAGACAATTTTCCCAGCCAATCGCTCAAACAGCATCGATTGCAAACATAATTCAGTCCACGGTTGCGAGCGCGGAACGGGTGTTTGAAATACTAGACGAAACCGAGGAGATACCTGAAGCGGTTGATGCTCTCGTAATTGATTCTCCTAAGGGTGACGTTGCATTTGAAAATGTCTCTTTTGGATATAATGAAAACGAACTGTTAATTGAAGACATGAATATTAAAGTGGAAAGAGGACAAAAGGTGGCGATTGTAGGGCCAACAGGTGCTGGTAAAACGACTCTTATTAATTTATTGATGCGATTTTATGAAATCAACGAGGGTAGAATTTTGATAGATGGCATTGATATTAGAATGTTTAAACGTGCGCACCTTAGAAGCTTTTTCGGTATGGTGCTGCAAGACACATGGCTGTTCAATAGCTCGATTCGTGACAATATCGCGTACGGTAGAGAGGGAGCAACAGAAGAGGAAATTATTTCAGCGTCACAAGCGGCTAACGCCGACCATTTTATCCGCACACTACCTGAAGGTTATGATACGATATTGAATGAAGAAGCATCCAATATCTCGCAAGGACAGAAGCAGCTATTAACGATTGCCAGGGCGATTCTAGCAAACCCTGCTATATTGATTTTAGATGAAGCAACCAGCAGCGTAGATACTCGGACTGAAGTCCAGATTCAGCGGGCCATGAATCATTTGATGAAGGGACGCACGAGCTTTATTATTGCACACCGGTTATCTACGATTCGAGATGCCGATCTGATTCTTGTGATGAATAATGGAAGTGTGATAGAAAAAGGCAATCACACAGAGTTGTTAGCAAGTGGCGGCTTTTATGCTGATTTGTATAATAGTCAGTTTACTGGTGGTAGTGGTGGAATAAAGAATGTAGGATAGCGTGTTTTATAGAGACGTTTAGGGAGTCTAGTGGACTTTCTAGACGTTTTTTTGTAACTTTTGGAGTGGTGGGTCGTAGATAAGAGGTAGGGAGTTACACGTGGATTGGGAGTATTATCCATATTTTGCGGAATTCCTCTGTGATTTTGTAGAATAACTCGTAAATTTGTAGAATTCTTCTTTAGTTTTGTAGAATTGATTATGGATTTTGTAGAATTCCTATGCAGCCTATATGCCATTTGTAGATAAAAATCAATTTTGTGTAGAAATCCATTGATTTTGTGTAGAAATCCATTGATTTTGTGTAGAAATCCATTGATTTTGTGTAGAAAAAGCGTAATTTTATGTAGAATAATAATAATTTCGTGTAGAAATATTTTAATTTTGTGTAGAAAAATTATTTGAGGTGACCATTATGAATGAAAAAATCGAAAATGCAATGAAAAATGCTCGAGCTTCGTTAGAAATCAATGGATTATCTCTAACAGAGGCACAAATTCAGTTGGTACGTGATCGACTTAAAGGAAAAATCACAGAAGAGGAGTTTTTAAAAAAGGCAAATGACATGGCAACTAATAAGGATAAAAAATAGTAGAAGGGAGGCCTAACGATATGCGGTTCTATTCAAAAAAAGGGCTTATCACCGGGGTTCTTTTATGGGGTACCATACTCTTTTTAATAGGATCAATCATTTTTCTCCCCGGAGGACCAGAGGGGATGGGGGAGACCACTACAACCATATTAACTACTATTTTATTAACCGCATTTATTAGCTGGGTGTGGTTCGGAACGTATTATGAAATTAAAGGAAAACAATTAATCGTTGTCGGTGGACCATTTCGTTGGAAAATTGATATTATGTCAATCAATAGCATTCGAAAAACACTAAATCAATTATCAAGCCCAGCATTATCAATAAAACGACTTCAAATACGATACGGTAAATACAACACAATTTTAATTTCACCTAAACATGAAAAAGAATTCTGTAAGATGATCAAAGAAATAAATCCTAAGATTGAAATCAATTTCAACTAAAAAAATTCACTCCGTCTCAATATCACAAGTATACTTTGGATATGAGACGGAATTTAATTTGCTTTTTATAAGTTCCTAGAATATGTATTATGTAAACTGTAAACAAATTTTTAATATTGCTTAACTAACAAACCTGTTACCACTTCCATTAATAAAAACAGCCATCACACTTAAGTGACAGCTGTTTTTTTATCCTTACTCCTTCGGCATATCCATCTTATCAACAGCATCCTTTAGATCATCATTCCGTATATGAGTATATATCATCGTTGTTTGGATCGATGAATGGCCTAATTGGCGTCGTAATTTCGGTACATCATTAATCTCTGAATGGTATCTGGTAGCAAATGAATGCCGGAGCTTATGTACCGATAAAGATGGTTTACCGAATGCTGCAGCGTACTTTTCAATCAATTTTTCCACCGCACGCGCTGTCAGTCTACGAGATTTACCTTTAGGACCCATGGGAGCCGAAATAAATAGCGCTTTATTATTCTTATCAATCTGGTATTTTGAAACTCTGACAGCCAAATATTCTTGTAAATCCGCCATCGCCACCTGGCTGAAATACACATATTGTTCTTTATTTCCTTTACGAATCACTCTTGCTGTGAATTTACTAAAATCAATATCATCTACATCTAATCCGACCAACTCAGATAGACGGAGGCCGGAGCCTAAAATCAACGATACAATAGCCGTATCACGCTGCTGATTCATTTTATAAAAATGATAGATTCTCTTATTATCCTTGTTTAATTCGCCGTAATCATGGGCAATAAACGCTCTAAACTTTTCATATTCATCTCCAAGAAGGATTTTGCCTTCCATTTTATTCGCTATTGTTTCCATACTTTCCTTAATCTCATTAAATTCAATCTTAGCCATAACATTTCGTTGGATATAGGGCTGTAAATCACGTGTCTCAGCGATATTCTGCAAATAGTTAAATAAGGATTTCAGCGCTGAGAGCTTTCGATTGACGGTGATTTCTTTGTTATTTAATTGATAATGTAAAAAGTTCAAGAAATTATCAACCTCGATAACAGTCATTTTCTCTAATTGTTCAAGCGGAATATCTTTAACATCACCAGACCATAATTGTTCACTGACCATCCAATTAAAAAAGATCTTGAAATCATGACAATAGTTCAATAAGGATGCTGCCGAGAGCTTTCGTTGTTTATGATTGATATATTCAGCCACATACCAAGGCAATTCATTTAATAATTGCTGCAGTTTTTTATAATTTAATTGTTTTGTTTGATTTGCCATAAATTCACCTCATCGTTTATATATTCGACCCCCCTTTTTAAAATCCCTCTATTATTACGTCAAATTTATATTTTACGTAATATTTATCTTCGCCAATTGAGCCCTCTTCAACAGACAAAAAAATAATGACAGAAAAATCCTGTGTTTCAAGGAATTTCGTGTCATTACTCTTAGGTTATCTCGGGTAAAAGAATAATAAATTCTGTCCCCTTATCCTTTTCACTGTTCACATATATTTTACCCTTGAATAAACGGACGATTTGAAAACTTACCATCATCCCTAGTCCCGTTCCACTTTCTTTTAAGGAGTAAAACGGAGATCCGAGCCTATCAATTTGTTCTTTTGTCATACCGATCCCTTGGTCCTTAATGATCATCTTTATATATCCATCATTAGTTGATGAACATGTAATCCAAACAGTCCCACCATCCGGCATAGACTCAATCGCATTTTTTAATATATTTATCAAAGATTGGTTCAATTTTTGAGGATTAGCATAAATCCAACAGTTATCACGAACATCAGTTTTTACGTCAACCTTATGGTTCTTGGCATAACCTTGGATTATATTTGCTACACGTTGCAACTGATAACCTACTTCGATTTTTTCGAAATGATTTATGGAAGGTTTTCCAAAAGATAAAAAATCATTAATAATTTCATTTGCACGATCTAATTCTTCAATGGATAATTGGATATATTCCTTCTTTTTATCAGGCAAATCAGGCTCATTTAAAAGTTGCAAGAAGCCACGAGTAACCTGCATCGGATTTCTAATTTCATGAGCGAAAACACTTGTTAACTCACTTATAACTCTTAATTTCTCCGAATTTTGCATCTCTAACCGGAGCTGGTGAATCTCCCTTATATTTTCAATTAACAAAGTGAAGACCCATGTAACGACCACTACAAAAATAAGATGAATCATCTGTACTTTTATATACTCTGCGGAAAAATCTCTTAGAATACCAAAAAAAACAAGGCCAAACATACAATAGTAAAAGGAAAGACTGACAGCAATTTTAACCCTTTTATCTTTTTTCGAACTCGCAAACGATTTTTGAAAAAACAATATTACAGGCAGAGAGAATAATAAGACAAGAACAGTATTATAAAATCCTATACTGAACCCAGTATATAGCCGAAAGATAATGATAAGGGCTGATAGAAAGATGCCAGGCCAAAATCCGCCGTATAAGGTTCCAAATAAAAGAGGAATAATTCTTAACTCCAATCGAGCATTTTGACCATAACTCACTGGAAAGGACATGCAAAATAAGATTGATATTCCCCACAGAATGGTCATTATTAAGTTTCGATTCTTATCAGTCTTTACCCTCTCAGTAATAAATGTATAGTAAATAAATATGGGTACGACCATAAACGTTAATTGTAGCAAAAAATCCTTTATTATACTCATCTTCGTTACCTTTTCTTTTCTATTCAAAATCTTACACTGATTCCATAATATACTTTAATGGTGTAATTTGTCGACTATGTTCTTTTGAACGAAAAAAGTAGTATTTCTTTCCCCTTATATTTGATATCTTATAAATAACATAATGAAAAAAAGATCGTGAGGGCTGCTGCAATGATCTTAACTAAAAGAAGACGTGAATTTTTGGATCAAATTTGCCGACAATATCATACAACCAATCTTCCTGTACATTATTCTGAGGTGGCAGAAGCAATTGGTGTGAGTAAATGGACAGCGTACGATGTGCTAAAAACCCTTGAAAGCCAAGGTCTTGTAAAAAGAAACTATTCTACTAATGAAAATGAAACAGGGCGTTCAGTTGTGGTCTTCTCCCCTACAGAATTGGCAGAGGAAATGTTTCAAAAAGAACGAAGAGAAACATTAAATATAGAAGAATGGGAACCTATTCTACACCATATGACAGAATTAATTGAGAATCATCAAAATCTGCCCTTAATGGATGCGATTCATAATATTATCACTCGCATGAAAACAGTCGACGTTAAGCTGGAATTTTGTGCGTACTTTCTATGTGTCCTGATTTTATATTTAAATAGTTTAGGAAAAACTGTTAAGAGTCTCACCGTCAACATGGTCAATTCGTCACCAGAAACCAAAGTCAAACTTACTGTATTCGTCGGTGCGGTTATAGGAATGATTATTCAGTCTGTCAGTGATGAATTAAGTCCTGAAATGATTACATTAGTACAACAATTTTTCGAAAATGTTAATCAATTAAACGGAGAGGAACTACAGTTACTTATAGCGTTTATCGAGCAAAGCTAATAGCTTCCTTTCCCTTCTTTTCTTTTGTTAGTCAGTCAGGACTCTC